>JAJRXJ010000249.1 GCA_024276355.1 Actinomycetes bacterium
AAGGCGTCGGTGAACGCGGACCCGGCGATTTCGGCCACCGTTGCTCCGGCCTCGCCGCCGATCTGATGGGCCACACCGAGCGCAGCGCCGATGGAGTCACGTGCCGCGGACTCGGCCGGCCCGGGAAGCATCGACAGCTTTCCGTCGAGGCTGCTGCGGTAGAAGGTGCTGGCGATGCTGCCGAGAACGGCGATGCCGATGGCACCGCCGACCTCACGGGAGGTGTCGTTGACCGCCGACCCCACACCCGACTTGGCGAGGGGAAGACCGGCCATGATGCTCGATGTCGAGTTGGCCATGACCACCGACATACCGGCCGACATGAGGATCAGGGCTGAGAGCAGAATCCAGTAGTGGTAGCCGCCGGACAACGTGGACATCACCAGGAAGCCGGCCGCTATCGACACCATGCCGGCAGTGACCGCGTTGCGCAGCCCGAAACGGTGGGCCACGTCGGCGCTTCGAGGAGAGACGATGACCATCACCACCGCGCTGGGCAGAGTGCGCACCGATGCTCCCAAGGCGCTGAAGCCCAATACGAACTGGAGGTAGAGAGTGACCAGGAAGAACATGCCGAACAGGGCGAAGAACACGGTGGAGATGGTGAACGCCCCGGCGCTGAAGCCTCTGATGGCGAAGAACTTCATGTCGAGCATCGGTGTGTCGCTGCGCTTCTCCCACAGGACGAACGCGGCCAGAAGTGCGGCCGACACCGCGAACATGACGATCGTGAGTGGATCGAGCCAGCCGTTGTCGGGCCCTTCGATGATGGCGTAGAGCAGTGCGAAGAGGCCGGCCGCCGACAGGGCCGCACCGGCCGGATCGAGTTTGGTGTGGGCGGGGTCTGATGAGGTGGGCACGAGTACGAGCCCGAACCCGAGGGCCACCAGCGCGATCGGGGCCGAAATGAAGAACACCGATCCCCACCAGAAGTGTTCGAGAAGCAGACCGCTGACCACCGGGCCGATGGCACCACCGGCTCCCGCGAACCCGGCCCAGATTGCGATCGCCTTGCCTCGCTCGGCAGCCGGAAACACGTTGGTGACAATCGAGAGCGTGGCCGGCATGACGAATGCGGCCGCCAGTCCCATGATCACCCTGGTGGCGATCAACTGGTCGGGATTCGTGGCGAATGACGACACGATCGCGGCGACTGTGTAGAGGGTGAGCCCGAATTGCAGGGCCCCCTTGCGGCCGAATCTGTCGCCGAGTGCACCTGCGGGCAGCAGCAGTGCGGCGAAGGCCAGCGAGTAGCCGTCGACCATCCATTGGAGCTGGGTGCCGGAGGCGCCGAGATCCCGCACGATCGCCGGAAGGGCAACGTTGAGAGACGACACGCCGGCAACGACCATCACCAACGAGAGACACAGCACAGCGAGGGTCTTCCAACGGCGCTGGAATATCAGATCGGTATCGGGGGCTTGAGTGTTCATGGTTGTCGTCTCATCTTCCTGGTTCTCGGGTGGTCGAGTCGGACCACCCGCTCATCTATGATACAGCAGTGTTGCAAACGCAACGCCAATGTATCGTTTGCAACCATTGCCCCAACGTCGCAATCCGAGGTCCCACGGTGACATCCGACACCCGAACACCAGCCCTCTACATCCCCCACGGTGGAGGCCCGTGCTTCTTCATGGACTGGACCATGGGGCCCGCCGACACCTGGCACGCCATGGCCGACTGGCTTCGCTCGATCCCCGACCTCGCCGGACCCAACCTCGAGTCCATTCTCGTGATCACCGCCCACTGGGAGCAGGACCCGGTCATGGTTTCCGCCTCGGAAACCCACGACCTTCTCTTCGACTACTACGGCTTTCCTCCCCACACCTACGAGCTCACCTGGCCGGCACCTGGCTCACCATCGCTGGCCCGAAAGGTGATCGACGCTCTCGGCGCCGCGGGGATCAACGCCACCGCCGACCATACGCGGGGCCTCGATCACGGTGTGTTCGTGCCCATGAAGGTCGCGTTCCCCGACGCCGACGTGCCGGTGGTGGCCATGTCGCTCGAACGCGGCCTCGATCCCGCCGAGCATGTCTCGATCGGTCGGGCGCTGGCCCCCCTGCGCGACGAGGGCGTCCTCATCGTGGGCAGCGGTATGAGCTACCACAACATGGATTCCTTCATGACGAGCCGGGCACTCGATGACTCGAACACGTTCGGCGGATGGCTCGACCGGGCGATCGCGTCCCCACCGGAGCAGCGCGACCGGATGCTCACTGAGTGGAGCTCCGCCCCCTGTGCCCGGGCCTGCCATCCCCGCGAGGAACACCTGCTACCCCTCATGGTTGTGGCCGGGGCTGCCGGATCCGATCAGGGTTCGATCGAATTCGAGGACGTGGTCATGGGGGCCAAGGTGTCGTCCTACGGGTTCGGCGTTGGTTAGAGCCGGCGTCGGCGCCGGGCGATGAGGTTGAGCGCCACCGACGATGCCCGGGCCGGTATCGCCACGAAACGGCGGCGGTTCTGGATCGGCGGGGCCTCGGCCACGACCATGCGGTAACCGATGTACGCCGCGATGACTCCGTGGGCGAAAACCAGCGTCCAGAAGAATGCCGAAGCTCCGGTGGCCGACATTGCGGCTGCACCGAGGAGCGGACCCAGCACCGCGCCGACACCGTTGGTGCGAACCAGTGCGGCGGATGCACTGTTCAGCTTGGCCACCGGCAGCCAGTCGGCGGTGTAGCCGATGGTGAGTGAGTACAGCGGGAAGGTCATGCCACCGAGTGCGAACATGAGAGCTATCGCCGGCCACGTGCCCGCCCCCACGATCGTCAGGGCGAGGCACACAACACTCGCCACGACGGCCACCAGGAGCATCACCGCCCTTCTGCTCACCCGGTCGGACATGTAGCCGATCGGCCACTGGAACACGACCGACCCGACCAGTGGCGCCGCCAGAAACGTGGTGACCCGTCCCGAGGACATTCCGACGTTGACCGCGTACACCGCGCTCAGGCCCATGATGACCCCGGCCGAGGTGCCGACCCAGAAAGAGGTCACCACACCGGTGGGCACCAGACGAGTGAGCTCGCGCAACGACAGTGGCTCGGGAACCGACAGGGGTGGGCTGCTAGACGCCGACAAGACCACCGGAACGAGGGACGCCGACACGAGAATCGATGACAGCACGAACAGTTCGAAGCCGTCCGGGTTGGCCAGGTCGAGCATGAACTGCCCGGCGGTGAGCCCGCCCATGGTCACCAACATGTAGACGCTGAGAATGCGGCCTCTGGTTGCGTTGGTGGCCAGGTCGTTCAACCAGGACTCGGCCACCACGTACAGGCCGGCCATGCACATGCCGGTGACGAATCGCATCAGCCCCCAGGTGATCGGCGAGACGAACACCGCATGGATCAGCACCGCGCTCGAGGCTGTCGACGCCAGCCCGGCGAACACCCGAATGTGACCGACCTTCGACAACAGGTGTTCGGCGTACTTGCTGCCGGCCAGGAAGCCGGCGAAGTATGAGGCCATCACGATGCCGGTGACTTGAAGGCTGAATCCCTCAGCCTCCGACCGGACGCCCAGGAGCGACCCCTGTAGGCCGTTGCCGGCCATCAGCAGGAAGATCCCCACGAACAGGGCGCGGGCGGCTGCGGCGGGTCTCGAATCGTCGATCCACGGACCGCCCTCCACCTGATCCGATTCGGTGGCTTCGGGCTGTTCGAACGATTGGTCCATCGGCGCGGAATCGTAGGGCATACTCCCGACGATGGATTCATCTCCTCACGAACGCCCTCTCTCGCTCGGCCGAGCGCTGGTGCGATACCCCACTGTCGGTGGGCGTCGGTGGCTGTCGTTCGCGGACCCGATCGAACAGTTCATCGCGTGGGAGCCCCATCAGGTCCTGGGCACACTGGAGCGGGTCGATCTGGCCGCCCGGGCCGGTTTCTGGCTGGTCGGCATGATCAGCTACGACGCCGCCCCGGCCTTCGACTCCGCCCTCTCAGCACGGCGCGACCCCTCGGTGCCCCTGGTCGCGTTCGCGTCGTTTGCCGAGGCCCGAAACTCACGGGGCCCGGCCGGCGGGGTGTTCAGGACGGGCAGCTGGACCACCTCCTGCGATCAGAGTCGATACGAGGCGACGGTTGCCGACATCAGGGAGAGGATCGCGGCCGGCGACACCTACCAGGTCAACTTCACCATGCGTTTCCACGCCGACTTCCACGGTGACCCCGAGGCCTTCTTCGCCGAGTTGAGCCGGGCCCAGCGTGCCGACCATCTCGCCTACCTGGATCTCGGCGCTCGTGCGGTGTGCTCAGCATCACCGGAATTGTTCCTTCGCAGGAGGGGCCCGCTGATCACGACCCGACCGATGAAGGGAACCAGGCCGCGCCATCCCGACCCGTCGATCGATCGCACTCTGGCCAACGATCTCGCCAAGAGCGACAAGGACCGCGCCGAGAACACGATGATCGTCGACATGTGCCGGAACGATCTCGGTCGGGTCGCCGAGATCGGCTCGCTTCGCATCCCTTCGCTTCACACCATCGAGACCTATCCGACCGTCCACCAGATGACCTCCACCGTCACCGGGCGCAGCAACGTCGGCCTGGTCGACCTGCTCACCGCCACCTTTCCCGGCGCGTCGATCACCGGCGCGCCGAAGGTGGCTACCAGCCGCATCATCGAGGAGCTCGAATCGGAGCCCCGTGGCGTTTACTGCGGGGCGGTCGGGGCCATCGAACCCGGCGGTGACCTGGAGTTCAACATTGCCATACGCACCGCGTGGATCAACCGGAGCGACCACCGTGTCACCTACGCCTCCGGTGGCGGAATCGTGTGGGACTCGGATCCCGCCGATGAGTGGAGCGAGGCCCTCGACAAGGCCAGGGTCCTCACGAGGGCCGCCGAGCCGTTCCAGCTCCTCGAGACGATCGCCTGGCAACCCGGCACCGGTGCACTGCTGCTCGACCAGCACCTTCGACGCCTCACCGTCGCCGCCTCCCACTTCGGGTTCGACCTCGACATCGGAGAGGTCCGGCGAAGGGTCGGGGCCACCCAATCGGACCTGCCCGCCACCCTGCGGGTGCTCGTGTCGTCCGGTGGCTCGGTCGATGTCGGGGTCAATCCGCTTCCGCCCCGGCTACCGGAAAGCGGCGTGTGGCTGGCGATCGACACCGCGCCCGTCTCGAGCAGCGACGAATTTCTCCGGCACAAGACCACCCGGAGGGCCACCTACCAGCAGGCCCGACACCGTCACCCCGATGCCTTCGACACGGTTCTCGTCAACGAGCGAGGCGAGATCACCGAGTCGACCATCGCCAACATTGTCGTCGAGATCGATGGCCGGCTGCTCACCCCGGCCGCCGATTGCGGTCTTCTTCCGGGCACCTTCCGGGCCGAGCTTCTCGATGCGGATCGGATCAGTGAGGCGATTCTCACCACCGACGACCTCCGCAGCGCCGATGCCATCTGGTTGATCAACTCGGTCAGGGGATGGATACCGGTCGCGGGGATCCTCACTGCTGGCGTCTCAACGCCGCAGCTATCTCGCGACGGATCCGATCGGGGGCCTCTGACATGATCATGTGGCCCACCCCATCCATCACCGCCGTGTGAGGGTCGGTGAACGCCTCAACGAGATCCGCTGAGGCCCGCACCGGGGTCATCTTGTCTTCTCGGCCGAGGATCACCGACACCGGGCAGGTGACCTCGCCCGCAGCCTCGACTGCACGGCCGTAGGAGTTGCACGCGGCCATGTCGGCTCCGAGCGTCCCGGGCGGGCAACTATCCAACAAGGCCACGGATCCGCCTATCAGCCAGGTTCCGGGCGATGCATGATGACCGATCCGAGCCCGGGACCCGATACCCCATGCGGTCATCAGTTCGGCGGCGTGGTGCACGTCGTCGAAGGACGAGCTGAGGAGTTCGGGGTGGACCGGCATTGCGGCCGCGGTACCGAGCAGGACGATGGACAGAACCCGCTCGGGGTGGCGGGCCGCCGCCTCGATGGCCACGAACGTGCCCATCGAATGGCCCACGATGTGGGCTGGTGAGATGCCGAGGGAGTCGGTGGTCTCCACCACCCAGTCGGCCATCTCCTCGATGGTGGTCAGAGGTGGGCCATCGCTGCCGCCGTGGCCGGGCAGGTCGAGCGCGGCCACTCGAAAACCGTGGTGGGCGAGCCAGCGGGTCTGGAGTTGCCACGCGGTGCGGTTCATACCGGAGCCGTGTATCAGAACCACCCCGGGATCATCGCCGACGTGGGCCCGCCCACCGTCGGACCAGCGGACCTCCCGGCCGTTGAGGACCGACCTCATGGGCGAGAGGTCCTCTGTGAGGCCTTCAGGGCCCTCGCCAGATCGGCGATGATGTCACGCGGGTCCTCCAGACCGACGGAAAGTCGGATCAGGTCCTCGCCGATGCCTGCCGTCGCGAGATCCTCGGAGGAAAGTTGCTGGTGGGTGGTTGAGGCCGGGTGGAGAACGAGGGTCTTGGCGTCGCCGACGTTGGCCAGATGTGAGGCGAGCTTCAGTGACTCGATGAATCTGCGGCCGGCATCGCGGCCGCCCTCGATTCCGAAGCTCATGATCGCGCCGGCACCACGCGGATACAGGCGTTTCGCGAGGTCGTGGTCGACGTGATCGGTCACCGAGGGGTATTTCACCCAGGTCACCGCCTCATCGGCCATCAACATGTCGGCGACCGTCTCGGCGTTGCTGACATGGCGCGCCATTCTGAGCGGCAGGGTCTCGACGCCCTGGAGAATCTGGAATGCGTTGGCGGGGCTCAGGCACGCGCCGAAGTCTCGCAGCCCCTCGGCCCGGGCCCGGGTGATGAACGCGGCCGGGCCGAACTCGTCGGTGAAGGAGATGCCGTGGTAGCCGACGTAGGGTTCGGTGAGGGTGTCGAACCGTCCCGAGGCTTCCCAGTCGAAACGGCCGCCGTCGATCAGAGCACCGCCCAGCGCCACTCCGTGCCCGCCGATGAACTTCGTGAGCGAGTGCATGACGATGTCGGCGCCGTGTTCGATGGGCCTGATCAGGTAGGGCGTGGAGAAGGTGGCGTCGACCATCAGCGGGAGGCCGGCGGCGTGGGCAACCTCCGCCACCGCCGCTATGTCGAGTACTTCGATGCCGGGGTTGCCGAGAGTCTCGGCGAACACGAGTCGCGTGTCGGGGGTGATCGCGTCGGCGAATGCCTGTGGATCACGGGGGTCGACGAAAGTGGTGGTGATGCCGAAACGCGGCAACGTCACGTTGAGCATCTGGTGGGTGCCGCCGTAGAGGTTGCGACCGGCCACGATGTGGCCGCCCGCGCCCATGAGTGTGACCACGGCCAGATGGAACGCTGCCTGCCCGCTGGCCGTGCACACCCCGCCGACACCGCCTTCGAGGGCGGCCAGTCGCTCTTCGAGCACGGCGGTGGTCGGGTTGGAGATGCGCGAGTAGAGATGACCCGGCACCTCCAGATTGAAGAGGGCCGCGGCCTGGTCGGTGTCTTCGAACGAATACGACGTCGTGAAGTAGATCGGCACCGCCCTCGCCCCGGTGGCCGGATCCGGCTGCTGGCCGGCGTGGAGGCTGAGCGTGTCGAAGTGAAGGAAATCAGGCTCGACCATGGTCCCCCGATCGGTTCGGTTGAGGTCCCGACCCTAATTGCAAGTTCGCCCGGCACCCCAGGAGGGGCACCGGGCGAACGGAGGAAACGGATTGCGCTCGTGTTTCGGCGCTTTCGGGGGTCAGCGACCGGCGCGGTACTCCTTGCCGTTGTTCTTGCCGAGCATGTCGATCATGCGCCCGCCGGGGCCCACGGCATAGCCGGGGCCGAGGGCGTCGCGCCACATCTTCGCTGAAACGGGGACTACTGGTACGTGTCTCATGGCAACTCCTGGATCACCAACAGGGGCCTCTCGGCCCGGTTCTCTGGGGAAATTCTTCGAGGCGTGGCAGTCCCATCGCTTCTGGTTCAGCACACAGGCTGATGCGGTAATTGTGGGCCTTTGCCGGGAGAAGTCAACCCACAAAGTCGAGATTGGGGCGAGACTTGGGTCACATGTTCGCGTGTGGGTGGTTCAGGCGGGGAAATGACGGTGGAAGTCGGTTTGTTCGGGGGCCAGCGGGGTGTTGCCGAGGATGATGTCGGCGGCCTTCTCGGCCAGCATCATGACCGGTGCGTAGATGTTGCCGTTGGTCACGTAGGGCATGGCCGATGCGTCGACCACCCGCAGCCCGTCGACACCCCTGACCCGCATGGTGGCCGGGTCGAGCACGCTGTCGGGGCCGGTTCCCATGCGCACGGTGCAGGACGGATGCAACGCGGTCTCGGCGTCGCGCGCCACCCAGTCGAGAATCTCCTCGTCGGTCTCGACCGAGGGGCCCGGCGACGTTTCGCCTCCGTTGAACTCGGCCATGGCTGGTTGGCTCAGCAGCCGCCTGGCGTTGCGGACCGCTTCCACCCATTCGCGGCGGTCCTGGTCGGTCGAGAGGTAGTTGAAGCGCAATTCGGGCTTGACCCGCGGGTCGGCCGACTTGATCCGAACCGATCCCCGGGCGTCCGAATACATCGGCCCCACGTGAACCTGGTAGCCGTGGTCCTTCGACGCGGTGGATCCGTCGTAGCGGATGGCGATGGGAAGGAAATGGAACATCAGGTTGGGGTAGGCCACGTCTTCGTTGCTGCGAATGAACCCACCGGCCTCGAAATGGTTGGTGGCTCCGGGCCCCCGGCGGGCCAGCCACTGGAGTCCGATGAAGGGTCGACGCCAAAGGGCCAGCATCGGCTGCATCGAGACCGGTTGTTTGCAGGCGTATTGCACATACACCTCGAGATGGTCCTGAAGGTTCTCGCCAACCGCCGCCACGTCGGCCACCACGTCGATGCCGTGATCCTCCAACAGCGATGCCGGCCCGACCCCCGACAGTTGCAGCAGTTGCGGTGAGTTGATGGCTCCACCGCAGAGGATCACCTCCGACGCCCTCGCTTTCCGCCCACGGCCGTTGTGTCGGTAGCTGACTCCCACGGCTCGGTTGCCCTCGAAGTCGATCTTGGCCACGTTTGCCCGTGTGATCACGTCGAGGTTGGGCCGGTTCATCACCGGATACAGGTAGGCGCGCGCCGCACTGAGCCGCCTCCCACGATGGATGTTGCGGTCGAAGGCGTTGAATCCTTCCTGACGTCTGCCGTTGACATCGTTGGTACGCGGGTGGCCGGCTTCGACGGTGGCATCGAGGAAGGCCCGGAACAGCGGGTTGGTGGCTGGTCCTCGTTCGAGCACGAGTGGCCCGTCGTCGCCGCGGTATTCGGGGCCGTCGTCGGGGGCCAGACAGGTCTCCATCCGTTTGAAGTAGGGAAGACAGTGCGCGTAGTCCCACTCCTCCATGCCCGGATCGGCCGCCCATCTCTCGTAGTCGAGGGGGTTGCCCCGTTGGAAGATCATGCCGTTGATGCTCGACGAGCCTCCGAGGACCTTGCCGCGGGCGTGGTATATCCGGCGGCCGTTCATGTGGGGCTCGGGTTCGGATTCGTATTTCCAGTCGTAGAACCTGTTGCCGATGCCGAAGGCCAGTGCGGCGGGCATGTGGATGAAGACGTCCCATCGCCAGTCACTCCTGCCGGCCTCGAGCACCAGCACCCGGCTGGACGGATCGGCCGACAGACGATTGGCGAGCGCACATCCTGCGGAACCGCCGCCGACGATCACGTGGTCGTACATGTCACCCATCAGGCCCTCCGGTTCGACGCAGACCATACCCGTTTTGGATGTCCCGATCAGCGGCCACAGCCCATTGTTATCCGATAGCTAAGTCCGCTGAGCCATTCGTCACACGCACATCGGACTGTTAATGTCTCGCCCCGATTGGGAGGGTGCCGTCCACTCGGCCCCGGGAGGACACAAATGAGCAACGCTGCCGACGAGATCGTCAGATTCGACTCCGTCTACAAGATCTTCGGGCCTCGGCCCCGGGGGCGGGCCTACGAGTTGGCCAAGCTCGGCATCGGCAAGAATGAGGTCCAGCGTCTGAGTGGGCATGTCATGGGTCTCGACAACGTCAATTTCAGCGTCAAGCGAGGCGAGTTGTTCGTGATCATGGGCCTGTCCGGCTCGGGCAAATCCACCGCCATTCGCATGGTCAACAAGCTCCACGAGGTCACCGTCGGCGAAGTGTGGGTCGACGGGGTCAACGTGCAGGAGTTGAGCGGTCCGGCCCTGCAGGAGTTCCGCCGCGAGAAGATGGGGATGGTCTTCCAGCACTTCGCCCTGTTCCCCCACAGAAACGTGATCGACAACGTCGGCTACGGTCTCAAGGTTCGCAAGGTTCCCAAGGACGAACGCGACGAAGCCTCCCTCAGGGCTCTGGCCCTGACCGGGCTCGAGGCCTACGCATACAATGCCCCCAGCGAACTCTCGGGCGGCATGCAGCAGCGGGTCGGCCTGGCCCGAGCCCTGGCCGCTGATCCCGACGTGTTGCTCATGGACGAGGCCTTCAGCGCCCTCGATCCGCTCATTCGGCGCCAGATGCAAGACGAGATGCTGGCCATCCAAAATGAGCTTCACAAGACCATCATCTTCATCACCCACGATCTCAACGAGGCCCTGAGGATCGGCGACCGGGTCTGCATCATGAAGGACGGTGCGGTGGTCCAGATCGGCACCCCCGAGGAGATCCTCACCCAGCCGGCCACCGGTTACGTGGCCGAGTTCGTGCAGGACGTCGACCAGGGTCGCGTGATACAGGCCCACGAAGTCATGACCGAGCCCGTGCCGGTCACCACCGACCTGAGCCTCGCCGACGCCCTGGCCAAGGTCGGCGATCGCACCGGCGCTTTCGTGATCGACGATGCCGGCAAACCCATCGGGCTGCTCACCGTCGCCGACGGCCTGCGGGCCGCCAATGTCGGGTCTTCGTCGATCGAGTCCGCCATCCGAAACGACTTCGAGACCGCCTCCCCCACCGCCACCCTCAACACGGTTTACGCCAAGGCCGGCCGAGGCCTGCCCATCGCCGTGGTCGACGACACCGGGGTGTTGGTGGGCAATCTCGACCCCCAGTTGATCATGGAGGAAATGGGCCGGGTCGAGCAGTTGATAGACGGCTTCGAGCGAGAGGTGTTCATGTGATGTTCCTCGTGCAGGAAGCCCAAAAGATCGGTATCACCGACAACAACGTTCTCGACCAGTGGCGGGTACCTTTCGGCGACTGGATGGAACAGTCGGTGTTCTGGATCACCAACAACGTGGGCTGGCTGCTCGACGGCATCAAGTGGCCCTTCGACAACCTGATCAACCTCATAAACGGCCAGATCCTCGAACCGATTTCATGGATTTGGGTGGTGCTCGCGTTCTTCGTCATCGGGACATTGGTTCGCAACGTCAAGGTCGGCGCGTTCAGCGCGGTGGCCCTCGGCTTCTGCGGAATTCTCGGCAATGCCTATTGGCTCGAAACGGCCCGCACCATCGGCTTCATCGGTGTGGCCGTGTTCTTCTGTGTGCTCATCGGCGTGCCCTTGGGCATTGCGTGCGGTCGATCCGACGCCATATGGCAGGTGGTTCGCCCGATCCTCGACGCCATGCAGGTGGTCCACTCGTTCGTCTACATGTTGCCGTTCATCTTCTTCTGGGGCATCGGCGAGGTGTCGGCCACGATGGTCACCATGATCTTCGCCCTGCCGCCGCTGGTGAGGCTCACCAACCTGGGCATTCGACAGGTACCCGAAGACGTGGTCGAGGCCAGCCGGGCCTACGGTGCGCCCGAGTGGCGGGTGCTGGTCGACGTGCAGATGCCGTTGGCCCGCCCGGCCATCATGACCGGGCTCAACCAGACCCTTCTGCTGTCGATCTCGATGCTGGGCCTGGCTGCCTTGATGGGGGCCGGGGGCCTCGGACGGCAACTTTTCCGTGCCATCTCGAATCAGGATGTGGCCCTCGGGGCTTCTGCGGGCGTGGCTTTCTTCCTGGTGGCGGTGGTGCTCGACCGCATCTCCCAAACCGAGTCCACCGATGGCATGAGCATCGTGGCCCGTATTGGCCGGGCGTGGTCCAATCGCAAGACTCCCGACGAGCTTCTCCCGACCGGCGATGACTCACCGGCCGACTCCCGTGAGTCCTCCGGCTGGACCGCCGAGATCACACAGCCCGAGAAGCGGCTGATGGGCCTGGCCGGCGCCGGTGGGGCCCTCACGGTGTTGGCGATGCTTCTCCCGTGGTCGGTCGACGCCGGCAAGATCAGCTCGTTCGGCCGTAGCGCCGACAAGGTTCTCACCGGAGAGTCGTTCAACGGGTTGTCGGCCAGCGGCGGCTCCTGGTTCGGCTTTGTCGTGCTTGCGCTGTCGTTGTTCGTGACCGGCGCGGTGGTCGTCACCTGGAAGGCCCCGGGGCAGGGGCCTCGATGGATGACCGCCGACGGTGCCACCATCGCAGCCCTGGCGGCACTGGCCGTGTCTGTCACCTACGTGGTGATGTCGGAAGCCCAGGGAGCCGGGGGCGGTTCCATCGGCGTTGGGGCATATCTTGCCATCGTGGGATCGTTGGCCGCGGCCGCGGGATCCATCCTCTGGGCCGGGATCGCGCCCCACGAGCCGCTTCACCCGCTTCTCGCCAGAATCAATCGGGGCCAGCTCCTGGGGGTGGCGATGGCTCTGCTCATCATGTTCGTTTCATCGATCTCGGCCTGGAGCTTCGACGATCGCCAGGAGGTCGTGCAATCGCCCGAGGTCACAGCCCAGATCGCCGATCTCAAGCAGCAGGCCGTCGACCGACCCGCCGATGCCGGTGTGATCGCATCCCAGATCCAGATCCTGCTGTCCACCGTGAAGAAGACCGACAAGGTGGTCCACGACGGCCTCACCAAGGAAGGGCCACGTCTTGGAATCTGGGAACTCGTGCTCGGTGCGGCCGCCCTGGTCGTCGCGATACCCGCCTCGGGAGCACTCGTCACCGACGAGCGACGCCGCTGGTTCTGGAACACGGTCCTCGCCGGCCTCGGAGCCGGCGCATCGCTCGTGTCGGTGGCGTGGATCGCCTCGCTGGTGAGGTCCGCCGATCCGGGCTACGTGAGCGGCGTCGGCTCATTCCTGGCGCTCGTCTCCGGCGCGATCATCGTGGCTTCCTCAATGGGTGTGCTCAAGGAATTCCGTCGCGAGACCGTCTATCCCGATCACGACCTCATCGACCCATCGGCACAACAGGAGGCGGCTGGCCACGGCTCCACCGATGGACCCAAGGAGGAGTCGATACTGATCTAGCCAAATGCCAAAATGCCCGTACCGAATGTGACTTTGGTCCCGGTAGGGCCAATTTCGACTATCCTCACGTGCTGCCGTTCGCCCGACGACCATCTGGCGCCCGCGGCGACGACACCCACCCTCCCAGGAGAGAACCCACATCATGAAACGAAGCAGACTGCTCGTAGCTGCTCTGGTCACCGCATTTGCGCTGATCGCAGCCGCTTGCGGCGACTCCGGCAGCACCACCGAAGCCGGGGCCACCACCACAGCCGCTCCCACCACCACCGAGGCCGCAGCCGACACCGCCGCACCCACCACCGCCGCCGCCGCACCGGCCGCCCTGCCGGGCGAAGGCGTCAACGTCACCATGGCCCGCGCCGATTGGTCCACCGGCTACTTCCAGGCTGCGCTCTACCGCAACCTCATGCAGCAGCTCGGCTACACCGTGAGCGACCCGTCCGAACTCGAGATCGGCCCGTCGCTGTTCTACCTCTCACTTGCTCAGGGTGATGCCGACTTCTGGGTCAACTCCTGGATGCCCGGCCACAAGAGCTGGCTGTCCCCCGACATGCCCGACGGCACCAAGGTCGGCGACCACGTCACCACCCTCGGCGCCGAGATGAACGCCGGCGGCCTGCAGGGCTACCTGATCACCAAGGCCACTGCCGATGAGTTCGGGATCACCACCCTCGATCAGCTCAACGACGACCCGACCATCACCGCCCTGTTCGACACCGACGGCAACGGCAAGGCCAACATCTTCGGATGCCAGGAGAGCTGGACCTGCGACAACATCATCAATGAGCAGATCGCATTCAGCGGCTGGGACAACGTTGAGGAGACCATCGCCGGATACGACGCCATGATGGCCGAGGCCGTCGCCAAGGTCGAGGCCGGCGAGCCCATGGTGATCTACACCTGGACCCCCAGCGCCTACATCACCAAGCTCATCCCCGGCCAGAACGTCTACTGGCTGGCAGTCAACGACGTGATCGACGGATCCAACGCCTCCGGCCAGGAGGGTGGCGAGGAATACAGCCAGCTGCCCGGCACCGCCAACATTCCCGCCGACCAGTGCCCGGCCGCTGCCGATGCCGGCACCTGTCAGCTTGGGTGGATCGCCGCCGATATCCTAGTCACCGCCAACAACGACTTCCTGGCCGCCAACCCGGCCGCCGAGGAGCTGTTCAAGCAGGTGCAGCTCTCGGTTGTCGACGTGTCGCTCGCCAATGTCGAGCAGTCCAATGGCTGCGACACCAACGACTGCATCATGGGTCTGGCCCAGACCTGGATCGACGAGCACGCCGACCTCGTCAACACCTGGCTCGACGCCGCCAAGGCAGCAGCCTGACGGCTCACTGAGCTGAATTCGAATACCCGATGGGGTGGGGCCTGTGCCCCACCCCATCGTCGTTTTGATGATGTTCACCTGTTGTTCACCTCGATCTTTCCAGCGCTTCAGGCCCGCCTTCTAGGTTTTCGCCGTCGACGGTTCGGTCCGCCGACGAAAGCCCAAACGTACCAACCCGAGAAGGACTCGTGAACCGAACTACATCGTCGATCATCCGGCTACTGGCCGTGATTCTGGGGCTGTCGCTCATCGCCACCGCGTGTGGAGACTCAGGCAGCTCATCCTCGCAGG
>JAJRXJ010000250.1 GCA_024276355.1 Actinomycetes bacterium
CCTCCAATCTTGCCGGCGAGCCGCGCGATTTCTTCAGGCCCGAGTTCATCAACCGGATCGACGACATCGTGAGGTTCCGTGCCCTCACCGAAGACGACCTGGTCGACATCGTCGACATCCAGCTGGAAGGTCTGGCCGAGCGGCTGGCCAAGAAGCGGATCCGGCTCGAGGTCAGCGACGAGGCCAAGAGGCTCCTGGCGTCCGAGGGCTACCAGCCCGAGTTCGGCGCCAGGCCGCTGAAGCGGCTCATCCAGCGAGACATCGGCGATCCTCTTGCCATCGCACTGCTCGAAGGGCGATACGCCGAAGGTGACGAGGTGCGGGTCGGTGTCGACAGCAGCGGCGATCACCCCGTGCTTTCGCTCTCCTGATCCGAGGCACGCCGGGTATCCCCGAACTCCAGGCACCGCCCGAACTATTCTGGCGGTGCGGAGTTCGGGAGGACCACAGTCTTGCGACGCGTGATTTCATTGATGTCCGGGCTGTCGATGGTCGCGCTCGGCTTGGGGCTCACCTTCTCTCCGGCGTCGGCCGAAGACAGCCCCGAGGGTCATGAGTGCCATGGAGAGATCGTGGTGCAGCTCGAGGCTTGGCTCTGGGCGCAGCCGGGGCACGACTCATACACATTCGAGCTGCCCCAGCCCCTTGGTCCCGGAACGTGGTCGGTCAACACCCAGTCCTACGACGGTTACGAGGGACGGGAACATTCGTCACAGGACAACGAGCGATGGAACCTGCGGTTGCTCAATGATGGGGTGGTCGTGGCCACGGTTGGTCCCACTACGGACATTCCCGACGGCATCGACCACGCGTCGTCCGCCGACGAACTCGGAACGGTCAACCTCGACGACGGGGCCGACTCGATAGTGGTGGTTCACTCCGGCGAATCCCGCGAGGGAGGAACAGACTCGGTCCACGCCGCGTGTGTCGGGTTCGACCCCGTCGCACCCCCCGCATCCACAACCACCTCCACCACTCCTCCCGCGGTATCGACCACGACATCCACCACTCCTCCTGCCTCGACCACCACGACCGCTCCTCCTGCGTCCACCATCCCCGTCGGACCGACCACGACATTCGGTCCGGCCGCTCCCACATCCTCCGTCCCGGCCGGCACCACACTCGATCCCCCGATTGCCCCCGCGCCCGCTGGGCCGATCCTGAGCCTGAGCGCCACTGTCGACTGCTCGGCCCGCTCGGTTGTAGCCGACATCGACAATGCCGGCGACCGAGCGACCACGGTCGACGTGTTCCTGGTTGCCGATTCCGTGCAGACCGGGGTCCGGGTCCCCCCGGGCGGTAACACCAGGGTCGCTTTCACGCTTCCCGGTTCGGCTGAGGGGACGACGCTCGAACTGGTGATCTCCGACACCTCGGGCGTGGTCGACACCGACAGCGTTCAGGTCGACTGCGCCACACCGGCCTCGGTGGCGGCGGCGACCAGTGTCGATTGTGCCGCGGGGACGCTGGTCGTCGGCCTTGTCAATGAGGGACAGGAAACTGCTTCCCTGTCGGTGATCGTGGAGCAGTCGGGGTTGATCGACACCATCAACCTCGAAGGTGGCCGGTCTCGGCGGGTCGTGATCGACCTCGAGGGCCGATCGGCAATTCCCTTGAGAGTCGTCGACTCGACCGGCGTCGACATACTCCGTCGCACAATCGCCCCGGATTGCCCGAGCCCCGATCTGGCCGTGTCCACCACCGTCAGCTGCACCACCAACGAGATTCTCATTACCGTCCAGAATCGCGGTGATGCACCTGCCGAGATACAGGCCGGACTCGGTGACGGCGGTGTCGATGGGGTGGTTGTGGATCCTTCCGAGACGGTGGTCATCGGTCTCCCGTACGACCCGGGCTCGCGATCCGAGACACTTCGATTGACGGGTACCGATTCGCTGGTCGCCGCCGGCGGCGAGGTGCTCTTGGGTTGTGAGCCCCGACCGGAGGCCACCCCCTCACCGTGCTCGTCGATCTATCTCAGCGACCCGTCGGCATCGACCACAACGATCCTTGCGACCCCACCCCCGGGCGAACCGTGGTGGACAGCGGCCGACACGATTCCCGACCTTGGCAGCGGCAATGGGATCGGTGCATCGAGGAGCTGCGCGGTCCCGGAAGTGGACTTCTCCCCGAATTGCTCGATCGGAACCCTCACCATCCGAATGTCCAACACCGGATCGATTCCCACCCGGTTGGTGGTGCTGCTCGATGACGATGCGACCGGCCCCGCCATCGATGTGGGCGCCGGCGCCAGCATGGTGACCGCTATGGGGATCTCGGGTGCCGAGACCGTGACCGTCTTCGAGGCCGGTCGGGTCGAGCCGATTGCCTCTCTTCGGTTGTCGTGCGACTCGGGAGGCAAGGGGCTGCGCACGGCGGCCTATGCGGTGTTCTCCCTGTCGGTCCTCACATCGATTCTCACGGCATCGGCCGGTCCCCGACGACTGCTGATGCTGTTCCGATAGGGCAGGGTGCCCACGTATTTTGGTCCGCGTGGCCTATTGTCCACGCTTGCGAGCCTCCGGTACTTTGGGGGTTCATCGGGGAGGCAACAACCCGTGGACACCGAATTGGTCGCTTGGTCCACGGATAGCCAGAGCGAAACCGGCCCCAGCCCAGCGTGACGGACACGCTGGATCCAGGAGGTCGGTCAATATGAAGACGAAGCATCTTGCAATCTCGTTGGGTTCGGCCATGATCGCCGCGGGAGTGACTGCCATCGGCTCACCAGCCGGCGCTGTTGTCGTCAACGGCGGTGTGGGGCCCATACCGGCAACATGCAACGCTGAGATCCAGTTTTCGTGGCCCGGTGTGGGGTTCAACCTTCACACAACCGGCGCCATCGTCAGCAACCCGGTGTGGGTGTTGCCGCGAAGCCGGACCATCAACGCATCGATTCCGGCCGGCACCTACGACATCGACACCGTCGCCTACGACGGCAACCCGAACCGGGCCGGCGGAACGCCACAACTGTTCGAGCAGTATCACCTGGAATTCCTCGACAGCAGCGGGGTGATCATC
>JAJRXJ010000251.1 GCA_024276355.1 Actinomycetes bacterium
ACCCATCGCGACCGGCAACCACCGCGACCGGCAACGCGGAATGCCAGCCGACAACCGGGGGTTTAGTCAAGTGTCCGGATGCCGGCCGGTGACTTGGCGCGATCCGACCCACAGTCGACCGCTACGGCCAAGGAGACCCCCATGAACACATCGACCGAGACCTCCACCCTCACGGAGCGCTACCAGGCCGTGCGCGATCTCACCGAACAGCTGGCCCTGCCCATCAGCCCCGAAGAACAAACCATTCAGCCGATGCCCGACGCCAGCCCCACCAAATGGCATCGCGGCCACACCACCTGGTTCTTCGAAACCTTCCTGCTCCGGCCCGAACAACCCGACTACCGGGTGTTCGACGACCAGTTCAACTTCCTGTTCAACTCCTACTACAACGCCATCGGGGAACGTCTCGCCAGACCAAACCGGGGGATCCTCGGGCGACCCTCAGCCGAAACCGTGGGCCACTACCGCAGCCACGTCGACGAGGCCATGGCCGGATTCATCGACTCCGACGCCGGCCAACGACGCGAAATCGCCGAACTGATCGAACTCGGCATCCACCACGAGCAACAACACCAGGAACTGCTGCTCATGGACATCAAATACACGCTGTCCCAAAACCCGATCCGCCCGGCCTACCGGGGCCGCGACCTCGACCCCACCCCAGCCGTCCCCCAAGAATGGCTCGAAGTGAGCGGAGGGATCTTCAGCATCGGACATCTCGGCGACGGGTTCTCTTTCGACAACGAACTACCCCGACACGAAGTGCTGCTCGACCCGTTCAAGATCGCCTCACGACCGGTCACCAACGGCGACTGGCTCGAGTTCATGAGCGACGGCGGCTACCAGCGGGCCGAACTATGGCTCTCCGAAGGCTGGGCCAAATGCGACACCGCCGGATGGTCGCACCCCGAATACTGGATTCAAGCCGACGGATGGCACCAGTTCACCCTCGACGGTGTTACCAAACTCGACCGCCACGAACCCGTGTCCCACGTCTCCTACTTCGAAGCCGACGCCTACGCCCGCTGGGCCGGAGCCCGGCTGCCCACCGAATTCGAATGGGAATGCGCCGTCCGGCGCCTCCACCCCGACGGTCCGGGCGAACAAGACAACTCCCTCGACACCGGACGCCTTCACCCCGGAGGCCCCGGCGGCGACCGGCTCTACGGCGACGTGTGGGAATGGACCGCCAGCCCCTACGTGGGCTACCCCGGGTTCCGGGCCGCCGAAGGTGCGGTCGGCGAATACAACGGCAAGTTCATGGTCAACCAGCAGGTGCTGCGCGGCGGATGCTGCCTCACCCCCCGGAGCCACATGCGCTTCAGCTACCGCAACTTCTTCCCCGCCCACACCCGCTGGCAGTGCTCAGGGCTGCGACTGGCGCTCTGACCACCCCGCTCCCGGCGGAGTCGACGCTCAGTGGCGACGAACGCCTCCGTACTTCATGCGGGTGTCGGCCATCGTTGCCGGACGGGCGTCGTCGTCGTTGATCGAAGCATCGACCAGCTCCCCGATGAACAAAGTGTGGGAACCGAGATCGATCTCATGGCGAACCTCGCAGTCCATCCACGCAACAGCATCGACGAACACCGGGGCACCGGTGGAAGCCTCCGTGATCGCCCAACCATTGAGACCCGACCCGTCGAAAGTAGCGGGCTTCGAGAACTTCACGAACACCCTCGTGTTCTCGGAGTTCCACAGATTGACGGTGAACGCCCCGCCCTCGCTGATCAGACGTTTGGTCACCGACACGTTGTCGACCCCCACACCTATCAGCACCGGCTCCTGG
The DNA here is from genome assembly GCA_024276355.1 of Actinomycetes bacterium. Taxonomy (GTDB): domain Bacteria; phylum Actinomycetota; class Acidimicrobiia; order Acidimicrobiales; family Aldehydirespiratoraceae; genus SZUA-87. The sequence goes on from JAJRXJ010000251.1 coordinate 1,790, forward strand.
GCGAGCTGGGTGATCCAACTGGTGGTCATCGCGTTGCGCTCATCGCCGGACCGCGACCCGACCAACGCCAACGCGTTGGGAATCTTCCACGTGACCTTGTTGATCAATTCATCATCGAGTGTCATGGCCGAAGACTACGCACCCAGCGCACGGCCCGGCTTTCGTGTTGAATCTTCACGTGCCCGACCCGAACGTGATCATCGTCGCCCACCGCTACGGCAACTCGATCGACTCAGCTCTCGAAGGCGCCCGGATCGCCGACATGGTCGAGATCGACGTCCACCTCTGGCACGGCCGACTCGAGGTGCGCCATGCCAAACGCATCTGGATTCTTCAACGCCAATGGGAACAATGGCGCCTGCTGCCGACCCGAGCCCCGGTCCCTTCGTTCGCCGAGATCGTCGCCGCGATCCCGCCACAGACCCCACTGCTCGTCGACATCAAGGGATGGCGCCCCAAGATGGTTCACCTCATCACAGAGGCGCTCGGCGACGAACGGCCGATCGTGGCCTCGGCCCGGGGATGGTGGCTGCTTAGCCACATCCGCGACCGCCCCAACACGAAAGTGCTGCGATCAGTCGGCACCAAATGGCAGCTCTGGCTGGTGAGCCATCTCCCACGCTCCCGGGCGAAACCGGCACCGGGCACGGTCGTTCATCAACGACTGCTCAACAGCGAATCGGCAGCGACCCTGCTTCGCATATCACCCGACCTGTTCACCTGGAACATCGAATCCGAATCACGCGCCAACGAGCTCATCGCGCTGGGAGCCACCGGCCTGATCATCGACGACGCACAATTGATGACACTGTTGCGGAACGGACGCGATGAATGAGGTTCCAGAGGCAACCGCCGATGGATTCATACACTTGATCCCGACCCGAGGTGACGAAGTTGTCGAAGCCGATAGTGATGCCCGACCTCGTCTCGGTGGCCCGTCGTGCGATCCCCAACCTGATCGTCGGCAAGGTGATCCCCGTCGTATTGTTCGTGGGCCTGCTCGAGGTCGGCGGCACCACATGGGCACTCCTGACAGCCCTCGCGTGGTCGGTGGGGGCCATAGGGTTCCAGCGCTACCGGGGCCGACGCGTGCCCGGCCTCGTCCTGCTGAGCGCCGTCATGCTCACCGCCAAGACCATCGCGGCCATCGCCAGCGGCAACCTGGTCGTCTACTTCATTCCCCCCACCATCACCACCGCCCTGGTGGGCATCGCCTTCCTGATCTCGGTACCCCTCGGCGCCCCGCTCGCCGGACGCCTGGCCGAAGACTTCTGCCCGTTCGACGACGAGACCCGCAACCACCCCGTCCTCTACCACTTCTTCATCAGGCTCTCACTCGTATGGGCGGTCACCAGCCTGATCGACGCCGGTATCACCCTCTGGCTGTTCATGACCCAACCAACCACCACCTTCGTGGTCGCCAAATCGTTCATGGGCCCCGCCACCACCGCGCTCACCCTGGGAATCGGCGCCATCTGGTTCAGAGCCATGCTCAACCGCACCGGCACCGAACTCAGATTCTCCAAACCGGAACATCAACCCGAGCTGGTCACCACTCGCCCGTAGCGAGAAACTCGTCGATCGACTTGGCCGCACGGCGGCCCGCACCCATCGCCAGAATCACCGTGGCGCCCCCGGTGACGATGTCGCCCCCGCCGAACACCCCCTTCTTCGAGGTGCGACCAGTGGCGGAGTCGGCCACCAACGTGCCCCACTTCGTGCGGTCGAGATCAGGAGTGGTTCGAAGAAGCAACGGATTGGGAACATTGCCGATCGCGATCACCACAACATCGGCAGGCTGATCGAAAATCTCGCCCTCGATGGGTTGCGGACGCCGACGACCATCATCCCCCGGCTCGCCGAGCTCCATGCGCTGCAACCGAACCCCGGTCAGCCGGCTCTCGTCGTTGCCCAGCAACTCCACCGGAGACACGAGATTGTCGAACACCACACCCTCGGCCTGCGCATGGTGGACCTCCTCGACCCTGGCCGGCATCTCCTCCATCGTGCGCCGGTAGGCGATCGACGCCCGGGCCGCCCCGAGACGAACAGCGGTACGCACCGCGTCCATCGCCGTGTTGCCGCCACCGAACACGACCACGTTCTTGCCGTGCATGTCGAGAATCGGGGTCTGGGCCTTGTCGGAATAGGCCTTCATCAAGTTGATGCGGGTGAGGAACTCGTTGGCCGAGTAGACCCCGATCAGGTTCTCGCCGGGAACGTCGAGGAACTTGGGCAGGCCGGCACCTACCCCGATGAACACCGCGTCGTATCCCTCCTCGGTGAGAAGATCATCAAGCGTGTCGAGCGAACCGATCACCGTGTTGGTGCGGAACTCGACACCACGGTCGGCCAACCCGTCGATCTCCGACCTGACAATGTCCTTCGGCAACCGGAACTCCGGAATGCCGTAGACCAGCACCCCACCCAGCTCGTGGAGCGCCTCGAACACGGTGACCTCATGGCCCATCGTGATCAGATCGCTGGCACACGCCAAACCGGCCGGGCCGCTACCCACCACCGCCACCCGCTTCCCGGTGGACGGCGCGTTGGGGGTCGGCTCCAACGGTGAATGCTCCCGAACGAAATCAGCCACGAAACGCTCGAGATGGCCGATGTGGATCGGCTTGCCCTTCTTGTCGAGCACACACGAACCCTCACACTGAACTTCCTGAGCGCACACACGGCCACACACCGCCGGGAGCGAATTGTCGACGCCGATCACCTCGGCGGCCTCGGTGAACTCACGCATCGCGACATGGCCCATGAAGTCACGGATCTGCACACCCACCGGGCAACCGTCGACACACGTCGGACGGGCACACAGCAGGCAACGCTGCGCCTCGGTGACAGCCAGATCGGGGTCGTAACCGAAGTTGACCTCCATGAAACCCCGGGCCCGCTCAGCCGCGTCGCGCTCGGGCATCTCGGTGGGCGGCAGCTTCATGCGCTCGCGTTTGGTGAGCTCGGTCATGACACCGACCGGTTGTGTTCGGTCTCCCACTCGAGGTAGGCCCGGTTGCGGCGACTCAACAACTCGAAATCGACCTTGTGGGCATCGAACTCCGGGCCGTCGACGCAGGCGAACTTCGACTCTCCACCAACCGACACCCGGCAACCACCACACATCCCGGTGCCGTCGACCATGATCGGGTTGAGGCTGGCGATGGTGGGAATGCCATGGGGTCGCGTGGTCTCGGCGACGGCCCGCATCATCGGGATCGGACCGGCGCAGATCACCCGATCGACCTGCCGACGGGCCATCACCTCATCGAGCTTGGTGGTGACCAGGCCGTGGAACCCGTGGCTGCCGTCGTCGGTGCACGGATGGATCTCGTCGGAGCACTCCCTCATCTCGTCTTCGAAGATCACATACGGGGTGCTGCGACCACCAATGATCGAAATCACCGAATTGCCGGCATCGCTCAGCGCCTTGGCAACCGGATAGGCGATGGCGGTGCCGAGCCCACCCCCGACCACGGCGACAGTACCGAACTGTTCGATCTCCGACGGTTCGCCCAGCGGGCCGACCATGTCGACCAGATGATCCCCGGTCTGCAACCGGTTCATCACCGTGGTGGTGTGGCCCACCGCCTGCACGGCCAAGGCGATCCAGCCCTCCTCGGCATCGGAGTCGGCGATGGTGAGAGGAATGCGCTCACCGTCGTCCTCCACCCTCACGATCACGAACTGGCCCGCCTGCCGCCGCCGGGCGATCTTGGGGGCCTCGATACGGAAATAGCAGACATCCGGCGCGAGTGCGCGCGCCTCAACAATGGTGTTCACCCTGAGATGGTCCGCCTCAATGCCGAATCTGTGTAGGGACCCTGGACCCTAATCTGCCGGCAATGCCGACTCGTCGGCCGCCGAGAAGGTGGCATCGGCGGCCTTGGGAACCA
>JAJRXJ010000252.1 GCA_024276355.1 Actinomycetes bacterium
ACCCGTGCCCAGGCAGCGACGCTTCTCTACCGAGATGCGACCCTTCCCTGATGCTTCATGGTGTCGTTCCCGCCGCGAGGCCGTAGGCATCGACCAGCAGATCGGCGGCGTGTGACCAAGTGAGTTCGCCGAGCCTGGCGCGAAGCGCGGCTGAAGGGCGACGTTGGTGATCGACCGCGGCCCGCAGCGCCTCGGCGAACATGTCGGGGTGTCCGGGAGGCACGAGTTCCATCTCATCGCCGACCAATTCCCGAAGTGCGCCGACATCGGTCGCCACCACCGACAGACCGGCCGACAGTGCCTCCAGGGGAGGAAGACCGTAGCCCTCGTAGAGCGACGGAAAGGCCAGGACGGCGGCCGAGGCCAGCAGGTTGCTCCGGTCGGCGTCGTCGACGGTGGTGAGGCGCGTGAATCGATCGGTGAGACCGCCATCCGCCACGGCAGCTGCCAGGTCGCCCTCGGCATCACCAACGGGGCCGGCGACCACCAGCGACACGTCCGATGGCAGCGCCTTCATGGCATCGACGAGGGTGGACAGGGACTTGCGTACACCGGTCGTTCCGAGAGCCAGCACGAAGCGTTCGGACCCGGCCAGCAAGTGCCCGAGTTCCGGATCGCCACCGGCCACAGAATCGACCGCGTTGTGTATGACGACGACCCTGTCGGGATCGGCATCGAGATGTTCGCACACTTCCTCGCGAATCCGTTCGCACGGCACGTGGACCACACAGCCGAGCTTCACGGCCCGCCGTGTGATTGCCGCGGTGCGGGCGATCTCCGGGCCGGTCCAATCGGGCCTGAGAATCGGGGACAGGTCCTGCAATGTGAGAACGGACGACGCCGCGGGCGGCACCACGTAGTTGGTGCCGTGAACCACATCGGTCGGGCCGGCGATCTTCCGGGCGGTCGGGACGGTGATGTGTGGCCAGAGGAGGTGAACCAGCCTGGCCGGGATTCCGCTGCTGACACACGGCATCCCATCGGGCAGGTCCGGCGGCGAACCCCGGCGGGTGAGCATCCAGCCCGACAACTCGATGTCGGTGCGTTCGGCCAGAGCCCCGACCATGCCCCGCGTCACCGCGGGAATCCCGGTTGGGGGCCCGAGCAGAGGGGTCACGTCGATCCCGACCCGCAGCCTGGCGCGGGTCATGGCACGTAGACCCCGTTCAGGGCCAACATGCACAGTGCGGCCAGCCCGACCGCGGATGCGGCGGTGAACCAATGATCGAACCAGCGGTGACGACTCACCATCGCGGCGGCGATCACCAAGGGGAAGATCGCCAAGGAGTATCTCTCCATGCTGTTGAGGTTGTCCGCGGCCAGAAGCAGCGCCACCGAGGGCACCGTGTAGAGAGCAAGGTCGATGGGAAGCTTTCTCACGACCACCACCGTGAGCACGATCAGAATCAGGGCGGCAAGGAGATGGAACAATTCCCCGGCGTCGCCACCCATCGCCCGGTCGGCGGCGATGAACATTCGTGAGACCGGTTCGTGAAAGCCACCACGTAGCTCACGTTGTCGATCGATCGGCGCGGTCCAGTCGCCCAGGGCAGCCCCGGCCCAGATCAGATACGACAGTGATCCCGCGGGAGCCGCGAGGACCGCGGCGAGTCTCTTGCCACGCGGTCCCGTCCCGTTGGACCACGCGTTGACAGCCACCGGCAGCGCCAGCATTCCCGCGACCGGCCGGGTCAGCCCGGCAGCGAACGCGAGGGCGATCGTGGCCGACCACCGATGGCGACGGGCCGTGAACACAGTGGCCACGGCAAGGGCGATGAAGAGAGGCTCGGAGTATGCAAGGACCAGCACAAAGGCCGGGGGTACGAGCGACAGCAGGGTGGCAGAACGTCGGGCCAGCTGGGCATCGCCGGTGTCCTGGCGGACCATTCGATGAATCAGCACGGCCGCGGCCAGGGCCGTCAGGTTGGCGCCGATGATGAGAGCAGCATCCACGGAACCGGCGGTGAGCCAAGAGCCGAACCTGCCGAGCAGGGGCCACAGCGGAAAGAACCGGAGTGCGGGATCGGCGGAATCGTGGTAGCCGTGCTCGGCGATCAGGCGGTACCACGTGCCGTCCCACGCGAACAGTCCGTCGTTGACCGGGGAGAATGCCGGCGGTGGCTCCAGCCGGTTGATTATCGCCTTGGTGACGATGTAGGCGGACAGCACGTAGATACGAGCCTGCACCCAAGCCGGTGCAGCGCCACGGAAGTCGACGGCCCAGGACCGCGGTAGTGCTCTGCGAGCGGTGAGAGCGGTCATTGCGCGGCTCCGAGCCGGCGCAGGAACATGGGTTGGAAGATCGGCCGGCCGTTTACCAGGATGTGATCATCTCGACCCAGATCCGTGAGGGTGTTGACGATGGTCTCGCACCGGCCCTCAAAGCCGTTGTAGGTCGAATTGAAGACCAGGAAGATTGCATGCGGGCCGGCGGCCCGGTCGAGATCGGCGGCGAAAGCAGACGGATCGGCAGCAGCGATCCGCTCGAGGTAGTCGCTCCAATCGACCCGATTCGGATCAAACCCGGGAGGGTATGACACAGCCGGGCCGTCAAATGAGAGATAGCGAAGGGTGGGAGGGCCCAGTTGATCCGGGCAGAACGCCACAATGTCCCCCGGTTGGGCCAAGCTGTCTATCGCGGTCGCCACCTCTCGACCCTGGCTCCTGTCCCGGCGGGCCTCGTCGGCTCCGACAAACAGGCCTCCGAGCACCAGAAAGGCCAGTGCGGCCGGGGCGGCGCGCCGACCCAGGGCAGCCGAGCCGCGTGCCGACAACACGATCAGGAACGGCACTATGACCGCCGCATATCTGGCCTCGAATGCCCCGCCCAGAACCAGAGACGCGAGTCCGCCCACGGCAAGGGTGGCCGAGATCATCCACATCGGGCCGATGGTGGATGGGAGTGCCGAGGTCGAGATGCGGAGTTCCCGGTCGACCCGGCCGGCGTAGGTGGCGCCGAGCACCACGAACAGGACCAGTACGATCCCGAGGAGCATCGGTTCGAATCTCCGGCCACCGCCGATGGCCTGTACCGTCTCGACGATCACCTCGGCCGGTCGGGCTCTCGGAGCCCATGGAGTTCCGGTGTGGGCGGCCTGATCGAGAAGAACCGGAAGCCAGAGCAGCACCGTGGAAGCGCCCAGGCCCATCGCCGTGAGTACGCGGATGTCGGTCGTCCGATCGGCAGGGCATGCCTTGCGCCAATGCCACAACAGCCCGAGAGCCACTGATGCCAGCAGCCAGAAGGCCCAGTAGTGGGTGTTGACCAAGGCGGCGCAGACGAGAGCGAGCGGTGCCAACCTGGACATGTCGGGCCGATCGATGGCCCGGTCGAACATCAGCCAACCGACAGCCACCAGGAACACCAGCATGGAGTACATGCGGGCCTCGGTGCCGTAGCGGACCAGGAATGGAGCCGCGAGTGCCAACCCAACCGTGTGGCGTGAGACCTCGACTCCGTAACGACGCCGAGCAACCAGTGCCAGCACGGGTACCGAGCCCAGGGAGAAGAGCCCGGACAGGGAACGGGCCGCGAAATCGGAATTGCCGAACACATCTGTCCACCATCCGAGCAGCAGGTAGTAGAGCAGCGGATGGCCGTCATGATGCAGGGCGGCAATGGCGCCCGACGGGCCGAGAGAGGAGATGTTGACCGACAAGGCCTCGTCGATCCACATGGGTGAGGTGGTGACGAACCGGAGAACCGTGCCTCCGATGGCAGCGATGACGAGGGTAGCGGGCACGACGATCGGCCAACCAGGGGTCGACTCGGTCGTATCGCTCCCAGCGATCTTGGTCGGTCGTCTCACCACGATCGACGAATGTACCCCCGAGACGATGACTCTTCGCGATGCGCGGGTCACCCCATGTCGGTAATCGGTGCCGATATTGTCGGACCATGACGACTCGCCTGGTGATCATCGGGGGTGGCCCCGGAGGGCACTCCTGCGCAACGAATGCCGCACGACTCGGAGCCGAGGTGGTGTTGATCGAGCGCGACACCTTTGGCGGGGCCGCCCACCTGTGGGACTGCATTCCCTCGAAAGCGATGATCGCCACCGGTAACGCCCGGTCGTTCATGGGCAGGGCGATGAGGATGGGATTGCGCGACGAAGGTTCGAGCGTTGATCTCGACAAGCTGAAGGAGCGCCTCCGGGGAATCGAAAGTCGGTTGGAGGGCTCCGTGCGCACCCTGCTGTCCAGCCAGGGTGTCGAGATGATCGACGGGATCGGGTCGTTGTTGGGCCCCAACCTGGTGTCGGCCGTGTCCGACGACGGCACCCGTGAGATCGAGGCCGACGCGATAGTTCTGGCCACCGGCAGTCGGCCCCGAGTCCCTGACTGGGCGAACATCGACGGCGACCGGATTCTTCTCACGCGTGACTGTTACCCGCCGCCGGTGCTGCCGGATCACATTGTCGTGATCGGTTCCGGTGTCACCGGCGTTGAATTCGTCCACATGTTCCAGTCGATGGGCAGCGAGGTCACCCTTGTGGTGAGTCGCCAGCAGGTTCTGCCGCAGAAGGACCCCGAGGTGGCAGCTGCGTTGGAGACCGATTTTCTTGCCCGGGGGGTCAAGCTCCTCAAGGGCGCCAGGGCCACCTCGGTGGAACGAGTGGGAGACGAGGTGATCGTGAGCTGCGACGACGGCCGCGTGGCCCGCGGTTCCCACGCCCTGGTGGCCATCGGGTCGATTCCCAACACGGAGATGCTCGGTCTCGAGAACGCCGGGGTCGTGTCGGAGAGAGGCTACGTCCCGGTCGACGTTCACCTTCGGTCGAACGTGCCCCACATATACGCCGCCGGCGACATCTCCGGCCGGTTGCCGCTGTCGTCGGTGGCCTCCATGCAGGGCCGCAAGATCGCCGAGCACGCGATGGGCATGACCGTGCGCAGCCACCGCCATCTCGACTACGACAAGGCGGCGTCAGCGATTTTCACCGAACCGGAGATCGCCGATGTGGGCCTGGCCGAAGCCGACGCGTTTGCCGAAGGACGCAAGGTGCGGGTCACCAAGGTGCCGTTCGCGTCGGCTGCGAAGGCGCTCATCAACGACGACTCCCGTGGCTTCGTGAAGATCGTCTCCGATCCGAACACCGGTGTGGTTCTGGGTGGCTCGATCGTGGGTCGCCACGCGGCCGAACTGATCTCGGTGATCGCGGTTGCAGCCACCAACGGCCTGACCGTGTCAGACATCCACGAGAGCATCCTGGTTCATCCGACGCTGTCGGAGGCGCTGTCCGAAGCAGCCGAGTAGCTCTGGCGGGTCAGACCGGCGGCACCCCGTGGCGACGTCGGCTGAACCCACGGTCCTTGGAGGCCGCCAGGGCCAGTCTGATGATCAACTCGCGGCGCAGTTCGTGGGGTTCAACGACCGCGTCGATCACCAGATCCGACGCCAACCTCAGCAGGTCGACGTCCTCGTCGAACTCCCTTCGGCGGTCGTCGATGAACTTCTGTCGCTCGTCGGGGTCCTCAATCGCCGCGATCTGATTGGCGAACACCGCGTTGACGGCCGGCTCGGCCCCCATCACGGCGATCTTGGCCGATGGAAGGGCCAAGCACGCGTCGGGGCCGAACGCCGGTCCGCACATGGCGTAGAGACCGGCTCCATAGGCCTTGCGGAGGATCACCGAAACCGTGGGCACCGTGGCTTCCGAGACGGCAGTGATCATCTTCGCTCCGTGACGGATCATGCCCTGGCGTTCCACCTCGGTTCCGATCATGAAACCCGGGACATCGGCCAGATAGATCAGTGGGATGTTGTAGGCATCGCACATCCAGATGAACCGGGCAGCCTTGTCGGCGGAGTCGACGAACAGGACCCCGCCGTTCACCGCCGGGTTGTTGGCCACGATCCCCACCGAGTTTCCCGACAGGCGGGCGAATCCGACCACGAGCTCGGGAGCGAACAGCGGTTTTATCTCGAAGAAGCTGTCGGCGTCGACCAGCCCCTCGATCACGCCGTGAATGTCGTAGCCGATCTTGTCGTCCGTGGGTATCGCTTCGGCGCTGAGAGCCATGGCCGGCTCGGCCGCGGCGAACGACGGCGGGACTTCCTCCCACGAGGTCGGCAGATACGAGAAAAGGATCTTGGCGGTCTCGATGGCCTCATCGTCGTCGGACACGAGATTGTCGCCGCAGCCCGAGACAGTGGCATGCATGCGGGCACCGCCCATCTCCTCCAGGGTCACGTGTTCGTTGATGACCTCCTCGGCCATGCGGGGAGAACCGAGATACATCGAGGCGTTGCCCTCGACCATCAGAACAACATCACAAAACGATGGGATGTAGGCGCCGCCGGCCGCGCTCGGCCCGAACAGACAACAGATCTGGGGTACCCGCCCCGAGAGCTTCACCTGATTGTGGAATATGCGGCCGGCCCCACGGCGGCCGGGGAACAATTGGACCTGGTCGGTGATTCGGGCACCGGCGGAGTCGACGAACCAGAAGATCGGCAGGTCGGAGTCGAGGGCCTTCTCGGTGGCACGAACCATCTTCTCGACGGTACGCGCCCCCCAGGATCCAGCCTTGACGGTGGGATCATTGGCGACCACGATCGCCGGTCGGCCATCGACGAGACCCACTCCGGTCACCACCCCATCGGCCGGATAGCCGGGTTCGGTGGCGTGGGCGAGTTGCGCGTCCTCGACGAAGGTGTCCGGATCGAACAGCAGCGATATGCGTTCACGAACATGAAGTTTCGAGTCACGGGCCAGCCGCGCCGCGCCCTTCTCGGTGACGCCGATGGCCGCTGCTCGGGCCTCGTTGATTCGTTCGCGCATCCCGTTGGCTCCAATTGTGTGAGACGGCAGTCCGGCGAATCGTCACCCGGGCCGGGTGACGGATGTCAGGAGATCACGGCCACGATGTCGCCGCTGCCCACCGAGTCTCCCTCGGCAACGTTGATCGAGTCGATCGTGCCCGACTTGCCGGCGGCGATGTTGTTCTCCATCTTCATGGCCTCCAGGACCACGATGGTGTCGCCGGTTTCGACCGTGTCGCCAACGGCAACCGCCACCTTCACGATGGTTCCCTGCATCGGCACCGCAACGTCTCCGCTTCCCGATGCCCCTCCGCCCGATGATCGCTGGCGAGAACTCCGACGGGGCTTCGCCGCGCCGGCTGACGTGTCGGGTACCCACATGGACACCGAGAATCGTTTGCCGTTGACTTCAACATCGAGCTCGCGCTTGACCCTGGGTGATTCACCATCGATGTCGGCGGGAGGTGTGTCGGCGGTGATTCCGCTCAGATCGAGGGATTCCTCGACCCACTTGGTGGAGTGTTCAATGGCCGCGAACTCCGGATGGCGCAGCACCGCGAGATCCGCAGGCGCCGTGGTGGCCACCCCGACGATGTTGAGTTCCTTGAGGGCCCGAATCGCTCTGGCGATCGCGTGGTCTCGTGTTGCTCCCCAGACGATGAGCTTTCCGATGAGATTGTCGTAGAACTGGCTGATCTCGTCTCCGGCCTCGTATCCGCTGTCGAACCTGGTGCCGAAGCCGCCGGGGGTGGTCATCGATGTGATGGTGCCCGGGCAGGGCAGGAAGGCGCCATCCGCGGGGTCCTCGGCGTTGATGCGCAGCTCAATCGAATGACCGCGCAACGTGATGTCGTCCTGGGTGAACCCCAGAGGTTCGCCGGCAGCGATACGCAACTGCTGCTCGACGAGGTCGATCCCGGTGACCATCTCGGTGACCGGGTGCTCAACCTGGAGACGGGTGTTCATCTCGAGGTAGTGGAACTCGCCGTCTTCGTAGAGAAACTCGACGGTGCCCGCGCTCACGTAGTTGCAGCCCTTGGCGACCGCCACCGCGGCCTTGCCCATCGCCACGATCGTCTCGGGTGGGATTCCCGGGGCCGGGGCCTCCTCGATGAGCTTCTGGTGGCGACGCTGGGCTGAGCAGTCGCGGGTTCCCAGATAGACACAATTGCCGTGGGTATCGGCGAGGATCTGCACCTCGACGTGGCGAGGCTTGGTGAGGTAGCGCTCCATGTAGCACTCGTCGCGGCCGAAATAGGCGAGTGATTCGCGCTTGGCGGCCGACAGCGCGTCTTCGGCCTCTTCGGCTCGCTCGACGACCTTCATGCCTCGGCCACCACCCCCGTAGGCCGCCTTGATGGCCACGGGCCAGCCGTGATCGTTGCCGAATGCGATCACCTGGGAAGCATCCGTGATCAATTCGGTGGACCCGGGGACGCCGAGAACTCCGACCTGTTCGGCAGCACCCCGGGCAGAGATCTTGTCGCCCATCACCTGTATGGCGCTCGGGGGAGGGCCGATGAAGGTGACTCCCATTGCGGTGATGGCCTCGGCGAAGTCGGCATTCTCGGAGAAGAACCCGTATCCCGGATGGACAGCGTCGGCGCCGCTTCGCTCGATCGCGTCGATGATGGCGGCGGTGTCGAGGTAGGACTCTGCGGCGGTCTGACCGCCGAGCGCCCAGGCCTCATCGGCGAGCCTGACATGCAACGCGGTGCGATCGAGATCGGAGTAGACCGCGACGGTGGATATCCCGAGCTCTTGGCAGGCCCGGATGACTCGCACGGCGATTTCGCCGCGATTGGCTATTAGAACTTTTGTGAACACGCCGTAATGGTTACCCCAATGAGACCCCCGGGTGCTACATCTGCACCCATGGGATTTCCGGAAAGCACACTTGCCGCGGGCCGGGCCGGGTTCTCGGAGCTCCGCCACGTGGAGGTCACCGGGTCCACAAACCGCGATCTGGCCGATGAGTCGCGTGCCGGAGGGGTCGATCCGGTGGTGCTGGTGGCCGATCATCAGACCTCGGGTCGTGGTCGACTGGGTCGTGACTGGCACGACTCCGGAGGTTCCCTGCTGGTGAGCTTCCGGTTCGCGGCCACGGCTGCGTCCGCCCATCAGGTCGTGGCTGCCGTCGCCGCGGCATCGCGTCACGCTCTCGCCGGGTTCATGCACGAGGATCTCAAGTTCAAGTGGCCGAACGATCTCGTGGTGCTCCGTAAGGGGCACCCATACAAGCTGGCGGGTGTCCTGGCAGAGTGGATCGACTCGGCTCGGCCAGTGGTTGTGGTCGGCGTCGGCATCAACATCGAACCGGTCCGTACCGACCAGCCTTCTTGGTCGGTCGCGGAGTCCGGCGACGTGATCGATGGCGACCATCTGCTGGCCGCGATCATCGATGGGATCCCGCACCGGTTGGCCAATCCGGCCCTGGTGCTCAAGGAGATGCTGGCCCATCACGCGACGATCGGCAGTCGCGTGCGGGTTGAACTGACCGGCGGCGGAACGCTTGTTGGCATGGCCACGGCTCTCGGGCCCGATGGCCATCTGGTGGTGGTCGACGACACCGGGGTCAACCACGAGGTGTCGACCGGAGATGTGATCAGCCTCAGGCCATCGGGCTTCGTCTGAGCAACGACGTCGTTGGCCGCCCGGGTGCGGCTACGATCCCATCCCGTGACGATGCCGGACAACGAGTTGTTGAGGCGCACCTGGCCTCAGCGTCTGGTGCTGCTCTCCTCCATGGCGGTGATAGTGGCTGCCCTGGTGGCGGCATGGGGTGTACGAACGGTGTTTCAGGGGGTCGCCCAGATAGGTCGGGTCGAGATCTCGGGAGAGGTTCTCATCAACCCGACCAGTGCGGTGCAGCCGGTCAATTTCCTGCTGGTCGGAACCGACAGCACCGACGGGCTCGACCCGAATGATCCGATCAACATCGGGCGTATCGAAGATCCTCGTGGCCGCGGGCTTGCCGACACCATCGCGATCCTCCGCCTTGATCCGGTGTCGCAACAGGCTTGGGTACTCCCCATTCCGCGGGATCTCTATGTGCCCATTCCCGGTTCCACCAACTATCGGATCAACGCCGCATTGCTGATCGGTGGCCCCGAGAAGCTGATCGAAACCATCAAGTCGGTTTTCGACATCGAAATCAATCACTACGTGCAGGTTGATTTCAAGGGCTTTCAGGAAGTTGTCGACCAGATCGGCGGGGTCCCCGTGTGGTTCCCGAATCCCACCAAGTCGGTTGCCACCGGTCTCAACATCCAATCGGCGGGATGCTGGGTGCTCGATGGGGTGGATGCGCTGCGCTACGTGAGACCCCGAAAGGATTACCAGGAGTTCATCGACGGCAAGTGGGTGACCACCGGGTCCCGGGACTTCGAGCGGATCCAACGGCAGCAGGACTTTCTCGTGCTGGCTCTTGACCGCGCCATTCAGCGTGGGGCCCGCAATCCCCAGACGATGCTCAAGTTGATCAACGCCGGGGCCAAGAGCGTGGTTCTCGACGAGAGGTTGACACCCAACGAACTTCTCAAGTTCGCCGATTCATTCAGCTCGTTCAACCCCGACAACATCACGCGCTACGCGCTAACCGTCACGACCAGATTCTCAGACGACGGCTCCACCTACATCGGCGAGATTCTCGTCGACGGTGCCGACTCGGATGCGCTGGAGGTGTTCCGCGGGGCTTCCGATGCAGAAAAGCCCTCCGACATCACATTTGATCTCTACTCCGCCGACACGTCTGTGCTCACCGGCGACAGCGCTGCCCTCACCGGGGTGGGCTTCGACGTTGCGAGCGAGCAACAGATCGATTCGCCGGTGCCCCATTCCGTGGTGGTATATCCACCCGGTCAGGTTGCCGCCGCTCAGACCATCGCCCGCTACCTGCTCCCGGTGCCGGCACTGGTGGAGGACCCCACCGCCACCCGCACCGCAGTCATTCTGGGTGCTGATCACGAACAGGTGCTCTTCCTCTTCCCCCGGGACACAGCCGAGACCCTGGCCGAGATCGCCCGGCTCGGTGTTGTCGATATCCCCGATCTTGGTGGGAGCCCCACATTCGTCACCACAACCGTCTCGGGCGCGGGCCCGACCACGCGTGGTATCGATTCGGCGAGCGTCTCCACCACCCTCGCTCCGACCACGACTCTGGTTCCGACGACCACAACCATCTCGATCATGGGTCGGCCCCCGGAGGGCCAAAGCTGCGGCTGAGTGCCCGGTCCGATCCCAGACCGGGGCGAAGCCTCGATCACCGGCCGCCTTCAGCCTCACATCGCTGCCGCCACGGCCGATCCTAGGATTCGATCAGCTCTAGGAGACACAATGATCAACAGGATCGCCGTGATCGGCACCGGCTACGTCGGGCTCACAACAGGTGCATGCTTCGCCCATCTCGGACACGAGGTGATCTGCGCCGACATCGTTCCGGAGAAGGTTGAGCGGCTGAGCCGGGGGGAGATCCCGATTCATGAGGCCGGACTGGCCGAGCTTGTCGCCGAGGGGCTGTCATCGGGACGGCTCAGTTTCGTGCTCGGTTCGCAGAACGCCGTCGCCGACGCCGAATTCGTCTACCTCTGCGTTCCCACCCCCCAGGCTGCGGATGGATCCGCGGATCTCAGCTACGTTCAGGCGGCCGCCGGAGAGATCAGCGACAAACTCGCGCCCGGCACGGTCGTGATCAACAAGTCAACCGTGCCGGTGGGCTCCACGAGGCTCGTGGAGCAGGCTCTGGGACGATCCGACATCCCGGTGGTTTCCAACCCGGAGTTCCTGCGGGAGGGCAGCGCCGTCGACGATTTCCTCCACCCGGATCGTGTCGTGATCGGATCCGACGATCGTTCGGCCGCGGCGAGAGTGGCGGCCCTGTACTTGGGGGTACGGGCGCCGATCATGGTCACGGATCCGGCCTCAGCCGAGACCACCAAGTACGCGGCCAACGCGTTCCTGGCCACGAAGCTGTCGTTCACCAACGCCATCGCCGCAGTATGCGAAGCCGTCGGGGCCGATGTCAACGACGTGCTGCTCGGAATCGGATACGACCATCGGATCGGCCACGAGTTCCTGCGTCCCGGACCCGGTTGGGGTGGCTCCTGCTTCCCCAAGGACACGCGGGCCATCATCGGCATTGCCGAGGAATCCGGCTACGACTTCTCCCTGCTCAAGGGAGTCGTGTCGGTCAACGACGAGCAGTTCGACCGTACCGTCGGGAAGGTCACCAGTGTCACCGACGTGAACGGAGCCAGCGTGGCCATGCTCGGACTGGCCTTCAAGGCCGGCACCGACGACATTCGGGAGTCGCCGGCTCTCGAGATGGCCAAACGCCTCATTGCTCTCGGTGCCCGGGTGCGGGCCTACGACCCTGCTGTTTCCGCCGTGGACATGGACGGTCTCGAGGTTGTCGACGACGCCTACGCGGCATGTGAAGGGGCATCCGCCCTATTGGTGGCAACGGAGTGGGATGAGTTCAAGTGGCTCGACCTCGACAAGGTCGCCGGACTGATGAAGGAACTCCACATCATCGATTCGCGAAACCTGCTCGACCGCGGTGCGGTGAGGCGTCGTGGTTTCACCTATCAGGGCATCGGTCGTAGCTGATGGGGAGAATAGTCATAACCGGCGGCGCCGGTTTCCTGGGTTCACACATCACCGATCGCCTGGTGTCGCGAGGCGACGAGGTGGTCGGCATCGACAATCTGGTGACCGGTTCGATCACCAACATCGAGCATCTGTTCGGTGAGAAGAACTATCGATTCGTCGAGCAGGATGTCTCCCGGTTCATCTGGGTGCCGGGTGAGGTGGATGCCGTTCTCCACTTCGCCAGTCCGGCCTCACCGATCGACTACCTGGAGATGCCCATCCAGACCCTCAAGGTCGGTTCGCTCGGCACCCACAACGCTCTCGGGCTCGCCAAGGCCAAGGGGGCCAGGTTCCTGATCGCCTCCACCTCGGAGGTGTACGGAGACCCTCATGTCCACCCCCAGGTCGAGACCTATTGGGGCAATGTGAACCCGGTGGGGCCACGCGGGGTCTACGACGAGGCCAAACGTTTTTCCGAGGCCATGACGATGGCCTATCACCGTTACCACGGTCTCGATACCCGCATAGCACGCATCTTCAACACATACGGGCCCCGTATGCGTCCCAACGACGGGCGCGTGGTGTCGAACTTCATCGTTCAGGCCCTCAAGGGCGAGCCCTTGACCATCTACGGTGACGGGAAGCAGACCCGAAGTTTTTGTTACGTCGAAGACGAGGCCAGGGGCCTGATCGCCCTGCTCGACTCCTCCGAGAACGATCCGGTCAACGTCGGCAACCCCAACGAGTTCACCATCGGGGAGCTGGCCGAGATCGTGGTCGAACTCGCCGGATCCGAATCGGAGATCGAGTACCACGATCTTCCGGTGGACGATCCCACCCAGCGTCAGCCCGACATCACCCGCGCCAGGGAAATCCTCGGATGGGAACCCGAGATCCAACTGCGTACGGGCGTGAGCCGCACGATCGAGTACTTCTCTGGTCTGCTGGGCCTCTAGCTGCTCCGGGCCTCGGCTGCCTCGCGGTTGGCCTCATACCACTCGATCGTGGCGGCCAAACCGGCGCGGAAGTCGGTGGTGGCCTCGAACCCGAAGGTGTCGCGTGCCCTGGTCGGATCGACGCAGCGCCGGGGCTGGCCGTCCGGGCGGGTGTGGT
Organism: Actinomycetes bacterium; assembly: GCA_024276355.1. Classification (GTDB taxonomy): domain Bacteria; phylum Actinomycetota; class Acidimicrobiia; order Acidimicrobiales; family Aldehydirespiratoraceae; genus SZUA-87. The sequence continues at coordinate 13,469 of JAJRXJ010000252.1, forward strand.
CCCAGCGGATCCGGCCTTCGTATCCGGTGAGCTCGGAGACCATTTCCACCAGCTCCTTTATGAGGAGCTCACGGTTGGCACCGAGATTGACCGGCTCGGCATCGTCGTAGTGTTCGGCGGCGAGCACAATCCCCTTGGCGGCATCGTCGACGAAGAGAAACTCACGGCTGGCCGAACCGGTGCCCCACACGACTATTTCGTCGTCGCCGGCCTCTCTCGCCAGGACGCACTTTCGAATCAGGGCCGGGATGACATGGGACACGGCCGGGTTGAACTTGTCGCCGGGTCCGTAGAGGTTGGTGGGCATCAGATAGATGCCGGTCTGTCCGTACTGGGCCCGGTTGGCCTGCAGGTGAACCAGCTGGGCCAGCTTGGCGATGCCGTACGGGGCGTTGGTCTCCTCCGGGTAGCCCTGCCACAAGGACGATTCGGAGAATGGGACAGGAGTGTGTTTCGGGTAGCTGCAGATGGTGCCCACCACCACCGTCTTTTCAACTCCGGCGGCACGGGACGCTTCGATGACGTTGGTGCCGAGCAGAAGATTCTCGAGATACAGCGATGCGGGGCGTTCCATGTTGGCCCCGATTCCGCCCACCCGTGCCGCGAGGTGAATTACCACGTCGGGGAGGGCCTCGGCGATGGCCGACGCCGCCGCGCCAGGATCGAGCAGGTCGACGTCGGCGCTGGACGGTGAGATCACGTGATACACGCCGCGCTCGGCGAGGGCTGCCCTGACGGCGGTGCCGAGGAAGCCCGAGCCGCCTGTGACGAACACGCGCTTGTCCTGGAAACGATCGGTCATCCGATGGATCGTACCCCCGGCGCCGCCGCGACGCTGAGGCCGGAACAGGGTTGGGGCGGCCGGTTCTCGTGCCAGAATCCATCCGTGAACAAACGGGTCGCCGCGATAGTCGAGCAGAGTTGGCACAAGGTGCCGGGGGGAACTGCCGCGTCAACGGTCAGAAGCCTCGCCGCCGTGAAGCGAATCGGCACGTGGAACGTGATCGGAGTCTCGGCATTCCACCTGCGACGGCCCGACCCGTTCGTGTCTCCCGAAGTTGAGGTCGAGAGGGTTCCGCTCAATCGGATCACCATGTACGAGGCCTGGCATCGTCTGAGGCGTCCGGCGGTGCAGCGGTTCACCGGGCCGGTCGACGTGATCCACGCAACCGGCGGGGTCGTACCACCGGGAGGCGACGCGTCGATCGTGGTCACCGTTCACGATTTGGCGTTCATGCACCGGCCCGGGCATTTCACGAAGCACGGCGCTTCCTTCATGACCCGTTCTTTCGAGCTCACCCGCCGCGTGGCCAAGCTCGTACTTGTGCCTTCGCAGGTCACAGCAGATGATTGCATCCGCCACGGGATACTGCCGGAGCGGATTCGGGTCGTTCCATGGGGAGTCGAGTCGGTCGGGGTGACCGACGACGACCGGCTCGAGATTGCCGCCCGCCACCATCTGCCATCCCGGTTCCTGCTCTGGGTGGGTACCGCCGAGCCCCGCAAGAACCTGCGGGGTCTCATGACCGCCCTGAGATCGACCACCCACGATGTGCCCCTGGTACTGGTGGGCCCCGACGGTTGGGGGGTCGACATCGACGATCTCATCGCCGGTGCCCGGCGATCCGTGATTCGACTGGGCGTGGTGTCCCAACGCGACCTGATGGCGCTCTACAACCTTGCCGAGGTGTTCATCTATCCGAGCCTGCTCGAGGGGTTCGGGATGCCGGTGTTGGAGGCCATGTCGCAGGGCACCCCGGTGATCACGAGTTCGGGCACCGCCACCGAGGAGGTTGCCGGGGGTGCCGCGCTCCTCGTAGATCCCACAGACCTGGACGGCATTGCCGAGGCGATCGACACATTGCTCGACGACGAAGATGCCCGCAGCGAACTCTCGGCCCGGGGTCTGGCCCGCGCATCCGAGATGACATGGGACTCGACGGCCCGGCTGCTGATCGACGCCTACGACGAGGCCTCCGAATGAGCCGGGTGGTGGTGAATCTTTCCTGGATGGTCCACGGGTCGGTGGGCGGCAGCGAGGAGTACACGTCGCGACTTCTGGGAGCGGTTTCCCGGTATCCCTCGTCGGGCATCGATGTCGAGTTGGTGGGTATGTCCGGTCTGGGCGAGAGCCATCCGGAGCTGGCAGCTGCCTTTCCGATGCGCTGTGCGCCTTTCGGCGGTGCATTCCGCCCCCTGCGCATCGCGTCCGAGAACACCTGGATGCGCGGCAAGTGCAGGGGTGCCGACCTGGTGCACCATTTCGGTGGGCACATACCGGCCCGCCACGCTGCGCCGGCCGCGGTCACCATCCACGACACCCAGCCTCTCGACAATCCGGCCAACTTCTCGAAGGCCAAGCAGATCTACATGCGGCGCATGATCCCCCATGCCGTTGACGCTGCCGATCTGATCTGCACCCCCTCCCGGTGGGTGGCCGACAGGGTCCGCGATCATTTCCCGCGCATGAAGGCCGAGGTGCGTGTGGTGCCGTCCACTTGGGATGGCGGCGACGGTGACATCGACGCCACCGAGGCCATCACGAACGATTTCCCGGGACTGCCCGACCTCACGGACATGCAGGTGATCCTCTATCCGGCCGTCACCCACCGACACAAGAACCACACGGTCCTGCTGCACGCCGTGTCCCTTCTCAAGGACAAGCGTCCCTCCATCAGGCTGGTTCTCACCGGTGGCGCCGGTCTGGCGCACCGCGATGTGGTCGACCTGATTCAGCAACTCGGGATCTCCGATGTCGTCACCCACGCCGGTCGACTACCGGCCGCTGATCTCGCCCGATTGCTTCGTCGAGCCGACGTGTTGGCCTTCCCCTCGCGCTATGAGGGCTTCGGCCTGCCGGTCCTCGAGGCCATGAGGTGCGCAACGCCGGTGGTGGCCGCCGCCACCACGGCACTGCCCGAGGTGCTGGCCGATGCCGGAACATTGATCGACCCGGACGATCCCGATATGTGGGCCCAGGCGCTCGAAGCCGCACTTGATCGAGGCCCCGAGATCGAGCGACTTGTCGAAGCCGGCACCAATCGGTGTGAGGAGTACCGGCCGAGCAGGTCCGCTGGTCGACTCACCGATGCCTGGCGGGAGGTGATCGGGTGAGGTTGCTGGTCATCTGCCCGCATTTCGAACCCGACGTGGCTCCCACAGGGGTCGTGATGACCGAAATCGTGCACCGACTTGCCGATGCGGGTCACGAGGTGCACGTGATCACATCGTTGCCGTGGTACGAACACCATGGAGTCGAGCCCGACTGGAAGGGATCGCTCGTGCGTACCGATCCGACCGAATGGGGTCGGGTCACTCGTGTTCACCCGTTCCCGACGGACAAGACCAAGATCACCGCCCGGGCGTTCGCCTTTCTGGGCTTCACCACACTGGTCGGGTTGGTCTCCCTGTTCAAGCGCAGCCGGCCCGACGCGGTGCTGGCCATGGCCCCTCCGCCCACTCTGGGGCTGGCGGGATGGCTGGCGGCGCGGGCTCGCCGAGTGCCGGTGGTCTACAACGTCCAGGACATATTCCCCGACGTGGCTGTGGAAGTGGGGGCCATCACGAACAAACGTGTGATTCGGCTGGCCGAATGGCTCGAACGGTTCACGTATCGACGCTGCGACGCAGTGACAGTGCTCTCCGACGATCTGAGACGCAACGTCGAGTCGAAGATCGGCGATGGCCACACGCCTGTCCGGGTGATCCCCAACTTCGTCGACAGTGATCGAATCAGGCCGGGTCAGCGGCTCACCTCGTATCGCCGAGACTTCGGTCTCGGAGATCGCACCGTGGTGATGTACGCGGGCAACGTCGGGTTCTCCCAGCCGCTGGAACTCATGGTCGAGGCGGCCCGGGAGCTTCAGAACCGTGACGACGTTGTTTTCGTGATCAACGGTGGCGGATCGGGCCGACCTTCGTTGGAGCGGCGCGCCGAAGGGCTCTCCAACGTGCGGTTCGTCGATTTTCAGCCATCGGAACGGCTCCCGGAGGTGTTGGCCTCGGCCGACATACACGTGATCGCGCTACGAAAGGGTCTGGCCCGGTCATCGGTACCATCGAAGCTGTATTCGATTCTGGCAGCCGGGCGGCCGGTGCTGGCTTCACTCGACTCAGACACGGAAGTCACCCGGATCATCGATGAGAGCGGTGCCGGTATCTGGGTCGAACCAGAGGATCAGGAACTGTTCACCGGGGCGCTGGTCGACCTGATCGACTCTCCCCAACGCCGTGATCGAATGGGTGAGGTAGGCAGGAAGTTCGTCGAGCAGTGGGTGTCGCCCGCCGGCGTGGCCGCCGCCTACGTAGATCTCTTCGAGGAGTTGCGCGATACCCACTGACCCGCGTGCCGAAGTGCATGGTTGATGCTGTAGCGTGGACCCTCGTGGGTAGAGCAAGCTCGTCAAAAAAGGTCCAACGCGCCGCCCGGGCGGCTGCATCATCACGAGGAGCGTCCGAGCGCCGCGAGCTGGGATTTCCGCTTGCGATGGGCTTGGTCGTACTGCTCGGTCTCGGGCTGGTGGCCGTGTCTCGCACCTCCAGAGATGCAGTCGCATCGCCGCGGGTTGGCAAGGACCACTGGCATGCCGTCTACGACGTCTACGACTGCGTCACCGACTCGTTCATGCCGGCTTTCCAGGGTTCTCTCGACCCCCACGGAATCCATTCCCACAACGACGGCCTGATGCACATACACCCCTTCGACGGCAGCGCCTCGGGGGCCGATGCCACGCTGGGTGTGTTCTTCGATTCCATGGGAGCATCGGTCACCACCAGCGGTATCACCGCTCCCGATTTCGCCCCTCTTGAAGCAGGCGTCGAGTGCAACGGTCAGCCGTCGGTCATCAAGGTGGCCCGCTTCCAGGTCGATCCTGAGATCAAGCTGGTGAAGGTCTACGACTCGGATTTCTCGAGCATCCATTTCGACAAGAACCGCGAGGCGTTCACCATCGCCCGTGTAGCTCCCGACCAGGAGATACCACAGCCCGAAGCCGACCGTTTCGACGCTATGGATCAGGCAACCGGATCTCCGCAGGAGTCGAGCGGGCCGGTCACCACCGATGGTGGCCACGGCGGCTGATGGCGGGGCGGGGCTGATGCCGGCCTCCCGGGCAACAACCACGATTGCGCCCTGAGCCCGCACTACATTTTCTAAGTCCCCCGCGCCGGCGGCCGAAGGTAGTTCATCGGCTGTTCGTCTCCTTCCGGATGGACACAAGAGGAGGATTCATGAAGGCTGTCGTTCTGGTCGGGGGTTTCGGTACGAGATTGCGGCCTCTCACCCTGTCCACCCCGAAGCAAATGTTGCCGGTGGTCGACCGGTCGATGCTGGAGCACGTGGTCGGCACCCTCGCGAGCCACGGGGTCGATGAGGTCGTTCTGTCCTTGGGTTACAAGGAGGATGTGTTCCGCGACGCCTATCCCGACGCGGTCTGTGCCGGTGTGAATTTGCGTTATGCGGTGGAACCCGAACCCCTCGACACTGCCGGGGCGGTGAGGTTCGCAGCCATGGCCGCCGGTATCAACGAGACCTTCATAGTTGTCAACGGCGATGTGTTCACCGATCTTGATGTCGGCGAGGTGTGGCGTCGCCACCATGAGGTCGGGGCGGAGGGCACCATCGCGCTGACACCGGTCGACGACCCGTCCCGCTATGGAGTGGTCCCCACCGATGCCGACGGACGGGTGCTGGGATTCGTCGAAAAGCCGCCCCGTGATGAAGCCCCCACCAATTGGATCAACGCCGGCACCTATGTCTTCGAACCGAGCGTCCTGGACCGAATCGACGGTGGCCGCAAGGTGTCGATTGAACGTGAGACCTTCCCGGCGATCGTGGCCGATGGGGCGCTGTGGGCCGTTCAGTCGGATGCCTATTGGGTCGATGCGGGCACCCCGGCCACCTATCTGCAGATCCAACTCGATCTGATCGACGGTCTACGTGGCCGTGCCGTGCCGGGTGTCTCCGCTGAAGCCTCCGTTGCCGACGACGCGGTTGTGGAACATTCGGTCGTGATGGCCGGGGCTGTGGTCGAGTCGGGAGCGGTGGTTCGAGATTCGGCGATACTGGCCGGGGCACGTGTCGCGGCCGGTGCTCTGGTGGAAGGTTCGGTGGTGGGGCCCGGAGCATCCATAGGTGCCAACGCGAAAGTCGCCGGGCTTTCGATCATCGGATACGACACCGCCGTTGAGCCCGATGCCGTGGTGGTCTCATCGAAGATTCCCGAGGTGGTCTGATCATGGCCACACTCGTCACCGGCGGCGCCGGTTACATCGGGAGCCACACCGCGGTCGCTCTTCATGAGTCAGGCCGCGAAGTAGTTCTGCTCGACAACTTCTCCAACTCCTGCGCGGAGGCCGTCGATGCGATACGGGCCCTGACGACGTCGGGCATGGCGTTCGTCAAGGCCGACCTCAGGGATCGCGATGCCCTCGACTCGGTTTTCGATTCCCACGAGATCACCGAGGTGATCCACTTCGCAGCGTTCAAGGCGGTTGGTGAGTCGGTCGAGAAGCCTCTCGACTACTACGACAACAACCTCGGCTCCACCATCGGATTGGCCCGGGCCATGGTCGATCACGGTGTCGAGAGTTTGGTGTTCTCGTCGTCGTGCACCGTGTACGGGCAGCCCGACGTGATCCCCGTCACCGAGTCGGCGCCCACCGGTGCGGAGAGCCCCTACGGCTGGACCAAGTACATGAGCGAGCAGATCCTGCGCGACGCCTGCGCCGCACTTCCGCTCAACACGATTCTGTTGCGCTACTTCAACCCTGTGGGGGCCCACGAGAGCGGCACCATCGGCGAGGACCCCAACGGGATACCCAACAACCTGGTTCCGTTCGTCATGCAGGTGGCAGTGGGGCGACTCGAGAAGCTTCGGGTGTTCGGGTCCGATTACAACACCCCGGATGGAACGGCGATTCGTGACTACATCCATGTCGTCGATCTGGCGGAGGGGCATGTGGCCGCCCTCGAAGCGCTGGCGGGGGGACTGTCGGGCTGCAACGCCGTCAACCTCGGCACCGGCGTGGGAAGCACCGTGCTGGAGGTGGTGGCCGCGGCATCCGATGCCGTGGGGCATCACATCCCGTCTGAGATAGTCGATCGTCGGGCCGGCGATATCGAGAAGATATGGGCCGACCCTGCGCATGCCACCGAGATGCTGGGCTGGACATCGAGCCGCGACATCCACGACATGATGCGCGACCACTGGAACTGGCAGCGATCCAATCCCAACGGGTACAAGAGCTGATACTCCCGCCGCCGATTCAGCGGAACAGGTCCTCGGCGGGGTCTCTCACGATCTCCCCGACCACGTTGCCACGCCGGAACCAGTCGGGGTTGAGGCCCCTCACTATGGCCACGGCGGTGTTGGTCGACTTGCCCATCACGAGATCGGCGGCCGCGGCGATCTCGTCGACTATCGCCACTTCGGTCACCTGAAGTTCCCTGCCCAGAGCATCTTGGGTGCCGCGAAGATCGGCGATGGCTCCTATCCCCGCGCAGCCGATGGCCACATCGGTCACCCCACGCCGCCACGGACGGCCGAACGTGTCGCTCACGATCACGGCCAGATCGACACCGCGGCGGGCTTTCAGCCGATCGCGGATGCCGCGGGCGGACCGGTCGCTGTCGATCGGAAGAAGAGCGGCTTGACCGCGCCCAACGTTGGAGAGATCGATTCCTGCGTTCGCGCAGACGAAGCCGTGGCTGGTCTGCGAGATGATCAACTCGCCACGACGGCGGAGGATGCGCACCGACTCCTGTTCGACCAGGGGTTTGTGACTCAACGGGTCGTCGGGGTCGATCTCGACCAGTCGACCTTCGGCTTTGGACACCACCTTCTGGGTGACCACCAGGCAGTCGTGGTCACGCAGATCCGGGGCGGCATCGCTGATGAGATCGGCAAGATCGGCGCCGGGCACCACCTCGGGTATGCCATCCACTGCGATTACGGCCAACGATCCCATCGTGAGAGTGTGATGCCTAGCGTGTGCCGGTGGCAACCGCCACCGCCAGGCGGGCCAGCGAGGCGGCCACCCCGGGCTCGGACATGATCGTGGGGGCCACGACCGCCCGCATGCCCGCGCTCTCGACGGCTGGTGCCAGGTCGCGATCGGCTTCGTCGATTATAAGCGCCGAAGCCAGCTCGCGGTAGATCCGGGCGACGCCGATCACGCTCGATTCCTGTCCCAACTCGGCCAGCATCCGATCGGCAGGGCCCTTCAGCGCCCGGCCGCCGATTATCGGGGAGATGGCAACGTTTCGATCCCGTCGCGCCGCGACGGCATCTCTGACCCCGGGAACCGCCAGAACCGGTCCGATGGAGACGATCGGGTTGGAGGGGGCCACCACCAAGGAGTCGGCGGTTGTGATGGCGTGCATCACCTCGGCGGTGGGCCTTGCCGAGTCGACCCCGTCGAAACGAACGGAGCTGATCTCCACATCGTGACCCAGCCTGACGAAATACTCCTGGAAGGTGATCTCGCTACCGTCGATCAAGGTGACCATGGTGCTGACCCGGTCGTCGGTGACCGGAAGCAGACGGCACCCGACGCCCCAACGAGCGGCTATTTCGGCGGTCACCTCGGTGAGGGTGGCGCCTGACGCGAGGCGGTCGGTGCGGTGGAGATGGGTGCCGAGGTCGCGGTCACCCAAGCCGAACCAGGACTCGCCACCGTAGCCAGCGAGGGTTTCCATGGCCTGCCAGGTCTCGTCGACGAGGCCCCAGCCCCGGGTCGGATCGATTGCGCCGGCGAGGGTGTAGGTGCACGTGTCGAGATCGGGACTGATGTTGAGCCCGTGCATGACGATGTCGTCGCCAACGTTGACGATTGCCGTGGTGTCGGCCGGGGGGAAGGCCTCAGTGGCGCCGATCAGGTAGCGGGCGGCCCCGACTCCACCGGCCAGAACAGCATGCATGTCAGGCCAAGCCGGCGAGGCGCCCCTCGAGAAGATCGAGATCGGCATCGACCATCATGGTGACAAGATCCTCGAAGCTCGTCTTGGGTTCCCAACCGAGCTTGTCGCGGGCCTTGGCGCCGTCGCCCACCAGAAGGTCGACCTCGGCCGGCCACATGAACGCCTCGTCGATGACGACGTGGTCCTCCCAGTTGAGACCCAGGTGACCGAACGCAACCTCGCAGAACTCGCGAACGGAGTGGGTCTCCCCGGTGCACACCACGTAGTCGTCGGGGGAATCCTGCTGGAGCATTCTCCACATTGCATCCACGTAGTCGCCTGCGAATCCCCAATCCCGCTTGGCGTCGAGGTTTCCGAGCCGCAGCTCATTGACTCGTCCGAGCTTGATCTTGGCGACGGTGTGGGTGATCTTCCGGGTGACGAACTCAAGACCGCGACGCGGGCTCTCGTGGTTGAAGAGAATCCCGGATGTGCCGTGAAGTCCGTAGGACTCCCGGTAGTTGACCAGGATCCAGTGTCCGTAGACCTTGGCGACTCCGTACGGGCTACGAGGGTGAAATGGCGTGGTCTCGGTCTGGGGTACCTCACGAACCTTGCCGAACATCTCCGACGAACTCGCTTGGTACACGCGAATCTCGGGGTCGACCAGGCGGATCGCGTCGAGAAGGCGGGTGACGCCCAGGGCTGTTGTCTCGCCGGTGAGAACCGGCTGTCCGAACGACGTCTGAACGAACGATTGCGCAGCCAGGTTGTAGACCTCTTCTGGCCTGTAGGTGCGCAGCAGGTCGATCATCGACACCTCATCGAGCAGGTCCCCGGGAACGCATCTCACCTGGTCCTGGATGTGGGCGATGCGTTCGAAGTTGACGGTGCTGGACCGGCGAACCATGCCGATCACGTCGTAGCCCTTCTCCAAGAGGAGTTCGGCCAGATATGACCCATCCTGGCCGGTGATGCCTGTTATGAGAGCGCGTTTGGTCACGGTTGTCCTTCTTGCAGTTTCGACGGATCGGTTTGGTTCATGCTGCGTTGCTGTCGCCAGTAACCGAGTAGGTCGCTGAGGGTGTTTTCGATTTGGATGAGAGGTTCCCATCCGGTTGCTTCACGAAGTTTGGAGTTGTCGCCCCTGACCACCAGGAGGTCGACGGGTCTCATCAGGTCGGGGTCGGGGTCGAGCGTCATCTGATTGTCGGCAAGACCCACCAGCATCTCGGCAATCTCGCGAATCGACCGATCGACGCCACTGCAGACGTTGTAGACCTCACCGGCCCGGCCCGACAGGACCAGAAGACGGTAGGCCCGAACGACATCGCGAACGTCGGTGAAGTCGCGGCGCGCGGCCAGGTTGCCGATTTTCACCGAGGTGGCGCCGCCGACTTCATTGTCGACGATTCGGTGGGCAATCGCGGAGGCGACGAAGCGATCCGACTGCCCCGGGCCGAGGTGGTTGAAACTACGGGCCCTGATGACGTCGAGCCCGTATCCACGGGTGGCCTGGATGCACAGCATCTCCGCGGCGGCCTTGCTGGCCGCGTAGGGAGAAGTAGGCCGGATCTCGGATGACTCCGACAGCGGAAGCTCTGATTGGTCGACCACGCCGTAGACATCGGCGCTGTTGACGGCGAGTACGCGGGTGGCCCCGGCCAGACGGGCCGCGTCGAGGACGTTCATGGTGCCCTCGACGTTGACCTTCAAGGTCTCGACCGGATGATCCCACGACCCTCCGACATCGGCTTGTGCGGCCAGGTGATACACGACCTCGGGCCTGAGGCGGTCGAACACGGTGATCAGAGCTTCGCGATCGGTGATGTCGGTGTCGGGACAGAGAGTGTGGTCGCCCTGCTCGCGCAAATGGGCAACGAGGTGGTTGCCGACGAACCCGCTGGCCCCGGTGATCAGTGCACGCACGATGTGGGTGCGGGCACGCACTCTTGAGGGCTGAGCATCGTCGGGATTCTAGGGGGGGCCATGGCCCGCTTCAACCATCGTCGTTGCTCGTCATGGTTCCCGTCATCTGCCTTCGCGGGCGGTAGCCTCGCCGAATCGTGGCCGATGCAACCGAAGATCATCCAGACATCCCGCGCAGCCTCGACCAACCACCTGTGTCCGAGGGCCGAGCGGCCACCCGGTCACGAGACGCCACTCCGTCGGTTCTGGCGGTGATCGTCGCCCACAATCCCGGGGAATGGTTCGAGGAGTCGCTCGACAGCTTTGCGACTCAGGACTACCCGCGTCTCTCGGTGATGGTCGTCGACAATGCTTCCGACCCCGGCCTCGCGGCACGAGTGAGCGCCAGCATCCCGAGGGCCACGGTTCTCGACGCGTCAGACACCAAGGGGTTCGGTGCCGCCGCGAATGCGGTTCTCGACGCCGACCCGGAATCGGCATTTCTTTTGTTGTGCCACGACGACGTGTCCCTGGCTCCCGACGCGGTGCGGGTCATGGTCGCCGAGTCGCTGCGGTCCAATGCCGGTGTCCTGGGACCCAAACTGGTCGAGTTCAATCGCCCGGATCGACTCCAGCATGTGGGGCTCGAGGTCGACCGGTTCGGTGTCAGTGTCGACGTGATCGAGCCCGCGGAGCTCGATCAGGAGCAGTTCGACTTCGTGGCCGATTTCAGCGCGATTCCCACTGCCTGCATGCTGGTGAGAACCGACTTGTTCTCACAGCTTGGCGGGTTTGATCCGGTCATCGACTTCCGTGGGGACGACGTCGACTTCTGCTGGCGGGCACACCTCGCCGGGGCCCGCGTGATGGTGGCTCCAGATGCCCGGGTCCGTCACATGGAGGCCCTGCAGTCGCGTACCGGAGTCGACGACGTACGGCGGACGCGTGCTCGCCACCAGCTGAGGACGGTGCTCACCACCTCCAGCCTTCCCTCGTTGGCGATCACCCTTCCACTGCAGTTGATTCTCACATTCGGCGAGGCGTTCCTCGCCATTGTCACCGGGAGTTTCTCCCAGGTTGTCGACGTCACCAGCGCCTACACCTGGAATCTGCGCCGGATCCGTGAAGTGTTCCAGCGCCGGAAATCTCTCCGACACGACCGCCGACTCCACTTCGGCGACCTGAAGCAGACCCAGCACCGGGGCAGTGCTCGTATTTCGGCGTTCATCCGCGGCCAGATCGGCAGGAATCGCGGGGGTATCGGGGCTGCGTCACGTGGATTCTCGGCCACAATGCGGTCCGGCACGGCCCGCGTCGCATGGTTGATCCTGCTGGGCGTCATCGCCTTCATTCTGTTCGGGTCGCGGACACTGATAACCGACGGAATACCCATCGTCGGTGATTTCAGTGCGTTTCCCGCACATGCCGGCGACATGTTGTCGCGGTGGTGGAGTGGCTGGCACGACCGTGATCTGGGATCGCCCGGAACAATCCCGTCCGGTGTGGCCATCATGGCTGTACTGGCGTGGCTGCTCGGCGACTCGATGGGTCTGGTTCGCACGCTTTGGGTGTTGGGTCCCCTGTTCGTCGGACTCGCCGGTGTTTGGCAGATGCTCAAGCCGACCGGCTCCCGTCGTGCCCAATCAGCGGCCATCCTGGCCTACATCGTCGTGCCCCTGCCATGGGCTGCCCTTGCATCCGGCTCCCTGGCCGCTCTCTACGCATACGCAGCGTCCCCGTGGCTGATACGCGGTCTGTTGAGAGCCGAGCACATCGGCCCGTTCGGCCCACCGGGCGGCGATGGCCGATCCATCACCGGTTCGATCTTCGGGGCAAGTGTCGTGGTCGGCTTGGCGGCGCTCTTCGAGCCGAATGTGGTCGTGATCGTCCCGATCATCGCTCTGGGTCTGATACTCGGCGGTCTCCTGTCGGCCCACCCATCGGGTGTCAGTCGGGTGGGTATGGCGACAGGAATCGTGGCGGGGATCTCCGCTCTCATGTCCCTTCCTCTGGTCCTCGATCTGATGTTCGCGGCCCCGACCTGGGACATACTCGCCGACGGTCACAGCGGGGCAACCACCTCGCTCGGGATATCCCGGATCCTGAGATTCGGCGTCGGTCCTTCCGATCCGAGCCATCTGATCTGGTTGTTGGTGGTTCCCATGGCGCTGCCACTGCTCATCGGACGGTCCTGGCGGTTCGATCTGGCGGTGAAGGCCTGGATGATCTGCCTCATCGGCTGGGGGCTCGAACTGATGGCGTCCACCGGTGCGTTGCCGTTCGGCCTTCCCGACGCCTCGCTGTTGCTTGCGGCCCCGGCGATGGCGGTTGTTCTCCTGATGGGAATGGCCGTCGCTTCGGCTGAGCATGATCTTCGCACGGCCGGATTCGGGTGGCGGCAAATGCTGGCCCCGGTGGCCGTCGCGTCGGCGGCTCTGGCCGTCTTGTCGTCGATCGGTCTCACCCAGACCGGGCGGTGGGGCCTCGGAAGTGGAGATTTCCGGAATTCGATAGCACTGGAGTCCCCACGGACCGACGGCAGCTACCGGATCCTCTGGATCGGGGCTCCGGAGAATCTGCCGGTGTCCGGCCGGCCGCTGGTCGACCGCATGGCTTGGGCCATCACCCTCGACGGGCTTCCGACCATCGCCGACCGGTTCGTGCCGGCCGACGACGGCGCCGCCGATCTTGTCGAGGCCACCGTGAGTCGGGCCATCGACGGAACAACGGCCAGGCTCGGCCGCGACCTCGGAGGTCTCGGAATCCGTTACGTGGTGATGGTCGAGCGGCTCCAACCGGCTCCCTACAGCCCGGCCGACACGGCGGTTCAGATACCGCCGTCACTGGTGGAGGCCTTCTCGGGTCAACTCGATCTGGCACGAGTCGAGGGAACCAACAGTGCGCTTCGCGTATTCGAAAACAGCGAGTGGAGAAGCGTGAGATCCGTGGCCGTGCCCGGTTTCGACGAGGGCATCAATTCCCTTTTCGATCTGGAACAGACAGCGCTGCCGAGTTCGGTCGGCGTACTCGCGGGATCGGGCACATCGATCTCCGGGCCGGTTCCGGCCGACACCGAGGTCTTTCTCGCCCAGACACCGAATTCCGATTGGCATCTCAGCGTCGACGGGGTCTCGGCTCGCCGCCGACCGGCGTTCGGTTGGGCAACAGCGTTCTCTCCGGCCGATGGCGGCACCGGAGTGCTCCAGTACTCCACGCCCCTTTGGCGGCGACTGGCCCTCGTCATCCAGATCATGATCCTCGGCGGGCTGATGGTCGTCGGCCTCAGGCGGGTACTGAGACCGGGTGCGGCCTCATGAGGTCAGTGCGGATCCTGACCATTGTGTTGATCTCCGGGGCCCTGGTGCTCGGTGCACTTCTCGATCGGGCCGGCACCACGATCGACAACACCTCCGTGTTGTCGACATCAGCGGTGGCCTATTCCGGCCCCAGGGGCAACACGTGGTTCTGTCCGGGTGGCTCAGACGCAAACGGTCCCGCCCGGGTGGGAATCGAGGTGATCAATGCGGGTCCGTCCGCAGCCCACCTGGTGATCACCGTCATGGGGTCGTTACCTGAAACCGAGCCGGTGGTCGACACCATTGATGTACCGTTGGGCGGACGCACGGTCGCTTCGTTGGAATCGTTTCTGCCATCCGACCCGTGGGCTGCTGCCGTGCTCGAGACCACGGACCCCAGTGTGATGGTCCGGCAATTGTTCGATGGGCCCGACGGCACCGATCGCTCGCCCTGTCTCACCCGCACCGCGGAGTCATGGGTGGTTCCCGATGGCGCCACACGAATCGAGTCAGAGGGGGAACGGATGATGCTTCTCCTGTTCAACCCATTTCCCGACGATGCCGTGGCCAACATAGATTTCGAGGCCGATGTGGGGTTGGATTCGCTCGAAGGGGTGGTGGCGCCCGCCCGTCGGGTAACCGTCATCGACATCACCGATGAGGTCACGGTTGCGTCGCGTGTGAGCGCGATGATCGACGTGATCTCGGGCCGTTTGGCAGTGTCCATAATCCAGACCCACCAGTCTGATCAGGCGAGGGGCCTGAGCGTCGAGACGGCAAGTCCCGGGGGTGCGCCGGTGGTCCATCTGCCCAATGTCGCCCTCGCCGAGGGCCGCACCGACACCATCCACATAACCAACCCGTCCTTCGACTAGACCGCTCAGGTCGATGTCGAGATCGTCGCCGACACCAACGTGTTGCTCGACCCGATCGAACTCACCATTCGTCCGCGGCGGACCGTCGATGTGGTGATTCCCGATGAATCCAGACTGGTCGACCTCGAGTCGTTCAGCCTGGTGGTCAGATCGCTGTCGGGGATCCCGGTGGCGGCATCGCTCGACAGCACCACCACCCCGGGCGGGCCGTTGGTGGTGGGTGCTGCGGCATCGACAGGTGTCGACATCTCTTCGACCTCGTGGATGGTTCCTATCGAGTCGTCCGAATCGGCAACCTCCGACATTGTCGTGGTGAATCCGTCCGCTCTGGCGGTGGCCCGGGTCACCTTCAGCCTTCTCGACAGTCGTGGGGCCACGGTGATTTCCACCGTCGAGCTGGGACCGGGTCGACGGACCTCGGTGAAGTCGACCGATTTCGGTGATGCCCAGGCGGTGGCCCGGATCTCGTCCACGTCGCCGGTCGTGGTGGGTGTTGAACTGACCGGTTTCACATCGCGTTCGATGTCGGCCGGGGTGAGGGCAGGCGACGCAATCGAATTCTCAGCTGTTCCCTGAGCCGCGTTCGGTTTTCGCGGCCGACACCGCGAGTTCGATCATCGGAAGGTCGACAGGGCCAAGGAACGACTTGCGCACCGATCCGGTCGGATCGGCCACGATGGTCGTGGGCACGGCATCGATTCGGTACTCGGCGTGCAGCCCCGGCATGCGCTCGATTCCGACCACCGCGACCGTCAGATCCGGCATGTCGATTCGGGAGACGGCCTCGACCACCACCGCGCACGTTGCGCACTTGTCGGAAGAAAAGACCACCAGCATCCACTGATCCTCCGGAATTCCGAAGTCCGATGCCGAGACGACATCGGGGATGTGGTGGTCCTGCTCGGTGGCGGCGGCTGCCCTGCGGCCGGTGGTCGCCGATCTTCTGGTGAGAGCGGACACGGCCAGGGCAATGATGACGGCACCGGCTACCAAGAGAACGGTCGACATCGCTCAGACGTCGGCGGCCTCATCGCCGACGGTCACGGCGGGATTGTCGGTCGACTGCGACAAGTCGATGAGTCGGCTGACCTCCTCGCCGGAGATCGTCTCGTGTTCGAGAAGGGCCCGGGCGACCAGATCGAGTCCGTGCCGGTAGGAGCCCAGGGTCTCGCGGCACCGATTCTGTTGTTCCCTCAGGATTCGTTCGATCTCG
>JAJRXJ010000253.1 GCA_024276355.1 Actinomycetes bacterium
CGGTGGCGTCCCATCGGCGGTGTAATACGAGGCCTGGCGTAGGTTCCTTCAAGAGCTACCAACTCATCGAAGGAGACCCACGCCATGCCCAAACGAGTATCGCCTATTGAGACGATCCGCGCCGACATCGACACCGTGTTCGGTTCGGGAAAACCGATCGAGGAGTGTCTCGAGGAGCTGATGCGCCACTCGGTGCGGCTCGTTCTTCAACAGGTCCTCGAGGACGAGGTCACGACCTGGTTGGGTCGTGATTGGAACGCCCGAGGAGACCGGCAACGTCAGGGTCAGCGCAACGGCCATTCCGATTTGACGATCAAGACGACGGCGGGGGCGGTGGATCTGAAACGGCCGAAGCTGCGCAACACGACCGAGACGTACGCGTCGCAGCTGTTGGGCAAAGGGGTGGTGCGGTCGGCGCCGCTCGAAGCGTTGGTCATCTCGGCTTGGGTGCGGGGCCTATCGGATCGCGACATCGAAGCCATGCTGGGTGAGGCGCTCGGCCCTGAAGCGGCCCTGTCGAAATCGACGGCTTCTCGGATCTGTCAGGTCCTCAAGGACGATTTCGAAACGTTCCGGAACCGGGACCTGACCGGCATCGATCTCGATTACCTGTTCCTCGACGGCAGCCACTTCAAGATGCACGCCGGCACCGGCGCGGAGCCGGTCATGGTCGCCTACGGCATCACCACCGTCGGTCAACCGGTCCTGGTTGCGGTGGAGCCCGCTGCGGCGGAATCCACTGATGCGTGGGCCGATTTCCTTGCCGGGTTGACCCGGCGAGGGTTGAAGGTGCCGTTGTTGACGATCACCGACGGCGCGGCCGGACTCATCAACGCGATCGGCACCGAGCTGCATGGTTCGCTGCGTCAACGCTGCCTGATTCATCGGGCCAGAAACGTCCTCGCCAAGATCCCCACCGATCATCAAGCGACGATCAAGGGCGAGTTCTGGGCGATCTTCGATGACATCGATGTCGACCCCGGCCAGGCCGCCGTGGACGAGGCCCAACGCCGTATCGACGCGTTCGCTGACCGCCACGGCACCGCGTTTCCTTCTGCGGTGCGCTGCCTACAAGACGACCGCCGAGCGTTGACCTCGTACCTGCGGTTCCCGACCGAGCACCACAAAAGGATCCGACACACCAACCTGATCGAACGGACCTTCGGCGAAACCCGACGACGCGTGAAAGTCATCGGCCGGCTCCCCGGCGAAGCATCCTGCCTCGCCCTCGTCTGGGCCGTTCTCGACCGGGCATCAGCGGGCTGGCGCGGACTGCGCTACACGCCCGCCATCACCCGAACGCTCACCGACATCCGACACCAACTCAACCGACCCGCCACCGAAGAGGAGCCCGACACAGCCCCAGACAACGACGCCACCGTCGCCGCCTAGAATCATCAATCAGGAACCAGCGCCCAGGCCCGAGTTACACCAAATCTGGGACGCCACCGAGGCTTCGCCGCGAGCATTCTAATTCCGGGCGCCTGATTTGTGTGGATCCCGCGTTCGTTCTGGGTTGCCGGCCAGCGCTGTCTTGAGGAACAACGGTCGGGCGGTCGACCTATCTGTTGCTCACGTTTGTTTGAACTGCTGCATCTCACTGCCACTCTAAAGCTCGACTACGTCGAGATGCGGGTTTCGCGTCAGGGCGGCGCGTGAATCCTCGACTCGACCAGCCCGAGAAACCGGGGACTCACCTGCCTTGTTGAGGTTTGGCCGACAGAAAGCGGTGCGACCACTACCTTGGCTGTACATGTCCACGTCAACTGGCAACTCACTACCGGATTCGCTTCGTGTTCTTGCCGACAACCCAGCGGTCGTCGACTACCTCGGCCTTGAAGTTGTCGCTCGAGCGGTCACCGATGTGGTCTGTGCTGACAACAGCGAGCCGATCACCGTTGGGCTCCACGGCCCGTGGGGCAGCGGCAAGTCGTCACTTCTGTCACAAATCAGGGCCAACCTGAAACTGGCGGACAATACGATCGTTGTCGAAGTGAACCCATGGGAATTCGGGGCCCAAGAGGATGTCAAGGGCACGATCATCGCGACGGTCCTCGACAAGCTCATCCAGAAGGCAGAGATCACAAAGACCAAGAAGCTGAAGGACCTCGTTGACCGCATCAGCTGGACTCGCGCCGCCACCGCTGTCGCCAGCGGAGCGCTCACGATGTCGTGGTCGCTGAAAGAGCTCGCCTCGGCATTGACGCCTCGACCAGCCGACGGGCCGCCGACGACGCTTGCGGGCTTCCGCGACGAGTTCGCAGCGGCGTTGAAGGAGATCGAACAACATCGGGTCGTCCTCCTCATCGACGATCTCGACCGCTGCCTCCCAAGCGCAACGCTCGCCACCCTCGAGGCAGTGAAGTTGTTCCTTGCCGTACCAAAGATGGCGTTCGTGGTCGCCGCAGATCAGACAATGGTCCGCGAAGCGATCGCAGTCGGCCTCGGGGAAACACGACGCGGTGAGGCGTTCGCTCGGGACTATCTCGACAAGATCGTGCAGGTCCCGATCACACTCCCGCAACCCACCGTTCATGACGCCGAATGCTACGTCGCCATCCTCCTCGAGGAACGCAGTCGAATCAGCGTTCAGATCGATGCGCTCGTGCAGCATGCGGACTTGCGGCGATCAGACGGCAAGACGCCCTACCTGCTCGGGGTGGAGACGCATGTGCTTGCCGCCGAACACCTGGAACAGGCGAAGAATATCGTCCAAGGTTTGGCCAACGACGATCTAGTCAACCCACGCCGGATGAAACGGTTCATCAATTCGCTGGCTGTTCGTCAACACACCGCCGCCGCCAGCGGGGTCACTGTCGAGTCAGCGATCGTCGCGAAGTTGTTCATGCTCGAACATCGATTCCCCACCCACCTACGCGAGCTCGCCGAGCTGGCCCGGTCAGAGCGACAAGCGTTGCTCACCGGGTGGGAAGCATGGGCGCTCGATGCTGACGAAGGGGCCGTAGCTCCAGCCGACGGCAGCGACGATCTCAAGCGTGTGCTGGGCGCTCCCCCACTCCTCGCCGCCGAAGACACTGAGCAGTACTTCGTCCTCGCCCGGAAGCTGCTGCACTCTCGATTCAGCGAAGGCCTCAGCGAAATCGCCGCAGCCTGCCTGGACTTGTTGTTGCACGACGACACTGCGACGCAGCGGAGCGGCGTCGAGCAGTTCACCAGACTGGACGCTGAGTCGCAACGAACCGTCGTAGGTGAACTCGTGACCCAGACTGGGACCCAAACGAATCCGGCAAGCCAGATCAGAGCGATGCTCAACGTCGTCGATGTCGCACCTGATCCGGACGCCATCGCTACTGCCATTCGCGGCCGCAAAGACACACTGAGCCCGGGCGCCGGCTACGCAATGCACAGCTCCAAGAGCCCGGTAATCATCGAACTGGCTGCTGAGCTGCAGATCGATGAGACCGTCCCGGCCCTCGCCAAACGAGCAATCAAGATGGGCAACTCGTAGTGGGGACGTCAGGTTCGTTCGGCGGTTCAACGACGAAGCCGTGGCAGAACGTTGCAGCAATCATCGATGCAGACGGATCCGGGGAAGGCGGACTCGGCGACCAGATCGATGAGTCGCCGGAGGGCGCCGACCAACCCACCACAGGCCTGGTCGAGCAGATTGCGACTGCCGTCGCAATCGCGTTGCAAGCTGACGACCCAGCTATCAGTCCGCGCCGTGCACCACGCCCCACGCCGGGCGACAGCGGCCTGTTCTACGGCCAACTCACCGGCAACCCCCGACGAACCGGTACGACGAAACCGCCTCCGACCAGCGGCCGCCGCCAGATCGCATCAGCGGTGG
Source organism: Actinomycetes bacterium (assembly GCA_024276355.1). Taxonomy (GTDB): domain Bacteria; phylum Actinomycetota; class Acidimicrobiia; order Acidimicrobiales; family Aldehydirespiratoraceae; genus SZUA-87. The sequence continues at coordinate 3,812 of JAJRXJ010000253.1, forward strand.
GCCGCGCAGGACGCGCCGTCGGCGCCGGACACGCACTCGCCAACGGCAACGCAGACCAGCTCGCGTCCTACGGTCTCGACCTTGACAGTCTGCGCGACCTCGACAGGTTCAGCCAGATCTTCAAGATCGTCGAAGCCGTCCAGATTAAGGGATCCGGGCCAGACGACACTGCCCTACGCCACGCCATCATCGAGGTTCTCGATCGGGTCCTCGGAGCGACAGAGACAACCGAGCCGCTCGACACCCTCATCGAAATGGTCTCCTCGTACGCCAACCACCTCCTATCGGTTGAACTCGACGCACTGATGCAGCACGGGAAGCTCGATCCGGCATTGGTGAGCGTTCACCGTGAGGAGCTCGCCGAGTACATCCGAGTCCGCGCAGCAGATCTCCGACAGAACAATGCAAATCTGACTAACCCCGACCAGTTCGAGCATGCTGCACGCGAACTGCTCCGGGCGACGCTCGGCCTGCTCTCAGGAGACGGCGATCTATGACGGTTCCAATCGAGCTCATCTCGGACGGGGACAGTCCAAGCAACTACCGCCGGACCGCGATTTGGCAGGTCGGTGACTCATCGGGCGGCATCGACACCGATCTTGACCCGTGGCTGGCGAAGTGGGGCAACGTGTCTGACGCCGCCATCACGTTTGCACGGGTCGGTGTTGCTGCGTTCGTTGCCGACCGGGGAACAACCCGAAACAAGCTCCGACAACGCCGAGAGATCGATCTCATCATCAAGGTCCCCGACCCAGACCTCGCGTCACAAGGCGCCGACGCCGCCAGCCGGCTGCTCGGCTTCGTCACCGGCGATGAGTGGAGCCTGACCTTTCAGGCAGATCCCACCGAACGCCCAACACTCAGTGCGCACACCACCAAGACCGCCGACCAAGTCGCATTGCTGTCAGGTGGTCTTGATTCGTTCTGCGGCGCCCTTCTGAACGACCCGTCGACCCAACTCTTCCTTTCTCATAGCGACGCGCCCGCAATCAAGCATTCGCAGAATCTCAGCACCGCCGAGATCCCCGGCTTCGACACAGACCGGCACTTTCAAGTCCGACTGAAAGCCTCGGAACCGTTCCACAAAGAGCCATCCCGTCGGAGCCGATCAATCCTGTTCGCCGGACTCGCCGTCGCTCTCGCCGACGCCCACAACATCTCAACAGTCGAGGTACCCGAGAACGGCTTCACCAGCCTCAACCCACCCCTCGCCGCCAACCGTGGCGGCGTGCTCACAACCCGTTCAACACACCCAACAATGTTCCAGTACGCCGGGCAACTCATCGAAGACCTTGAGCTACCGATCCGACTCAACAACCCCTACGAGTGGGATACCAAAGGCGAACTGTTGCTGAAGGCCCGAGATGCCCGCGGCGAGCACGTCATCAGCCGCGGACTAGCAACCACGCTGTCGTGCGCTAAGACCAACCTCGTGCTGAAGAATTCCGGTTCAGGACGCAATTGTGGGCTCGACTACGCATGCCTTGTCAGACGCGGCGCAGCTGTCGCCGCCGACGTCGAAGACACCTCCAACTACGCATGCCACGAACAACACCTTGCCGCCCAAATCGCAGACCTTCGCCGGGCCGACATCCAAGCGGTGAAGTCCTCGCTGCTCGAACCCCCTTCCCTCATCGGACTGGCTAGCAAGTGCGGCCCGTTCCCCGACGGCTACGACTACAACCGCGCCCTCGACCTCTGGATACGTGGACAACATGAACTCGCAAGTATCCCCCTCCCTTAACGCCCTCCTTCCTCCGCTCGACACTCACGCTCACATCGATCCGACTGTCACCCATGCTCAGCTCGCCACTCTCGGCAACGCCCTCGTCTTCGCCGTTACCAGAACGCTCGACGAAGCAGCCCATGTCGTCGACCGCGACGACGCCAACCTGATTTGGGGCGTCGGTGTCCACCCTGGCCTATCAAGCGAAGTAGGGGCCTATGATCCTGTCCGTTTCAGGAAACTGCTTCCAAGTTTCGTGCTCGTCGGCGAGATCGGGCTGGACCGAAAGGTCCCCACATCGGAAGGCCTGCTGGTCCTGAAGGACGCCCTTCGAGCGACGCAGGAAGCTGGCCGTCTCGCATCGCTGCACTCAACGGGACGTCATGCCCCCATTCTCGACGCAATCGGCGACCACGCCGCCGGAGTGATTCTCCATTGGTTCACGGGCAATCAAACTCAAATCGACAGAGCCGCTGGCGCCGGGGCCTACTTCTCGGTCAACTCGTCCATGTCCGACACACAGCTCACAGCGCTGCCTCGCGAGCGACTGCTTCCTGAAACCGACTTCCCGTTCACCAAGAAGTCCGGCAGCAGCAGACCCGGTGACATCGAGACGCTCGAAATCCGCGTGTCGGCCCTACTCGGACTGACCCGCGACGAGACCAGACAACTCTGGTACCAGAACCTAAGAGCGCTCTGCCTGGACGCTGGGGCGTCAGGGTCGCTGCCACCAGCTCTCGCACGTCCGACATTCGCCGCCTAAACATCGCGCTGCTGCCCACTCGATAGTCACAGCCCCGATCGCTCGGCCACGCGCCACAGAACCGGCGATATGTCGCGCTCAGCTGGGGTCGAGACCGCTTCATAGACCCGTTCCATTGGCGGCCACCACTGGCCAGTTTTGGGGTCGCTACCCAGGGTTGTCTGACCGGTACTGGTCATCTGGCGACGGTCACGGATCGGGCGTCGATTTGGGTCTGACCGACGTGCTCGGATGTTGAGCTGCCCCGATACGCGAGGCCCCCGGCGACCGTGACTTGGACGCTCTCCGCCAGGCCGATGGGAGTCGATTGTGGTGGTGTCCAGTGTTCTACGTCCAGCTCGAGCCGGCCTGCCTTGTTACCTGAGCGGCCTGTAGAGACTCGGAAACAAACAACCGACCCGGAATTGACTGACCGCGTCGGCAGGATCGCCTCGACTCTGCCCGCCAAGATCACGGCGTTGGGGACGACCTCAGGTGTGGAGGTGGCAGGCTCGGACAGCAGGTCGACGTCTGTCGCGGTGATGACGTAGCGATGCCGTGCCTCACCCGTTGCCTTGTCTCGCCAGGTCTTTTGGGTGACTCGTCCACTCACCGAAACCCCCCGTCCCTTGCTCGCGTGGTGGGCGATCGTGCCTGCGAGGTGGCCCCAGCATTCGATATCGATCCAGAGCCTCCCGCCTCGCGGTGCGCCGGTTTCGAGTCGGAAGGTGGCGAGGACGCCGTTGCGGGTTTCCTTGCGGACGATGTCGTTGCTGATGCTTCCGGCTGCGATGAAGAAGGCCATCGTCAGTTCTCCGGCTTTTGGTCTTCGAACCCAGGCAGCGAAATCTGTCCGTTCTGTTTGGATCGGTTCTTGTCGCGTCGGCGGCGCCGTCCACGCCGCGGGAGAGCAGCCGGTTCGGGTCTGACTGGCGGGGGGTTGTGGTTGGCGACGTGTCGGAGTCGGTCGACCGCGCGAACGACTTCGCCCGGTGAACGGGTGGTGTCGCCGGAGATCACGAGGTTGATGTCTCTGCCGATGCGGCCGGGCATGGCAGGTAGGTCTTGGAGACGTGCCACGACGCGTTGAAGGTCCGCCGCAGTCGGCTGGTCGCCGGCGAGTTGATGGTCGTACCAGGCGACGAGGTCACGGCACGCCCCGCTGACGGGCACGAGGTCGATGACCGTTGCGTCGGAGGTCGGCTGGCTGTCGTTGGTTCTCATGCTCTACCTGTGGCTCGCCACACGGCGTGATTGGGACAAAGCGAAGAAGGTTTCGAGAAATTCGAGGCCCGCTGTCCCAATCCCGTTCGAGCTCGAAGCACAGGTGTGGTGACCGCAATCGACGAGATCCTCAGGAGAAATCGACGTGCATCGCCATTCCAATCTCTTATCCGTCATCGCTCAGATCGATGTCACCCCTACCAACGACGGCCTGCCAGGCGCAGAATTCTGGCAACAGGTTCTCGGCTGGCTCGCCTGGGCCGGACTCGCCGGATCGCTGGCGTCGCTGCTCATCGGCGGGGCCGTTTGGGGGCTGAGCCACGCTGGAGGCCAGTCGGTCGGCGTGTCGAAGGGCAAGATGTTCGCCCTCGGTGGCATGGCCGGGGCCATCCTCGTTGGTTTGGCCGCAACGATCGTCAACACCTTGTCCGGCATCGCCTGATGCGAGCGACGAGATGGCTCCTCGCCGTCGTCGTGCTGCTGGTACTTGGCGGGGTAGTTGCTCTGGTGACTGGAGGTGAGGGTTCTGGACGGGGGTCGGTCTCGGAGATACCGGGTCCGACCCCCGGAGCTCCCACGAGCCGACCGGCAGACCCGGCCCAAGCGACGAACACGCCGACCCCTTCCGTGAGTAACGCTCGGCCGACTACCGTTCGCTCGCTGTTCGCTCGGACCGAAGCCGGTGCCCGACTGGCGGCCGTGGCATTTCTCGAGGTGACGGAAGAGGCAGTAGCTCTGTCGCCCAGCGAGGCTGCAGACCTGCAACGCACCATGGCAACAGGCGGATTCGCCGAGGAGTTCGCTGCCGACACCGAACAGCGGATGACCGAACTGGTCCAGGCTGTACCCGGTGGCATCAAGCTACGGGTTGCACCGATCGAAGCCCGAAGCATCGCGGACGGCGAGGACTGGCTGGTGTCGATCTGGTACGTGCAGGCCATCACCATCGTCGATGAGAGCGTGGTCGACGACTGGCGCACCGCCAGCTACCGGATGCGCTGGGAAGACGACACCTGGAAGATCGCGTCGTTCGAGTCCCGCCGAGGCCCCATGCCCGGCCGAGGCACCCAGCCGCCATCGGACACGCCCACACGATTCGAGGCCCTTCTGTCTGGCTACAGCGACGACGGTCTCAACTGATGGATATCCCCGGTATCGACATCCCGGGACCGGGCGACATTCTCGGCGGCATCGGCGGATTCTTCGGTGGCCTCGCAGAGGACGCCGGACGAGCGATCGTCGAGTACGTCCTCGAGTTCATCTACGGCCTCATCGCCCAAGCCGTCGCATCCATCACCGGCGCGCTCGCCCGGTCCTTCAACGGAGCCTCCACCCGAGTGGACCTGACCGGCGGGTGGTTCTCCAGTGACGGCGGCTCCACTGTCACGACTATGACGTCGGTCATCGCCGGGTCGCTGGTGTTGGTGTTCTTGTTCATGTCGCTGATCCGGGCGATGTTCGCCGGAGAGTTCTCGACGATGTGGCGAGCTGCGCTGGTCGATGTGCCTATCGCCTTCCTGGCCACCGCAGTCACCGTCGTTGTGGCTTCGGCGTTGTTGGCCATGGTCGACGAGGCATCGGCGACTTTGCTGGGCGCCGATGGTGAACAGCTCGCGGCGTTCGGGGACTCCCTCGCCGATGTGGAGCAGCTCAGCCTGGCCGGCCTGCTCGGCATTCTGTTCGGCCTGCTGTTCATCGTCGGCGCGGTGTTGGTGTGGATACAGCTCCTGGTGCGGGCCGCTTTGATTTACATAGTGATCGCTTTCGCACCGATCACGTGGGTCACTCGTGCCTACCCCGGCACACGGGGCATTGCCCGGCGAGGCGCAGAGATCGCTATCGCGCTGATCGTCTCCAAGTTTGTCATGGCCATCTCCTTCCGGCTCGGCGCAGAGGCGTTGGCCTCAGCGGACGTGCCGTCCGGCGAGGCGGATCTGTCAGCGATGTTGGTCGGCTCAGCAATCATGTTGATGACAGCGTTCATGCCATGGATGATTTTCAAAGTCATACCTGCGGTCGAGAACGCAACCTCGGCCGCTGGCCCACAAAGCGCCGCGGTTGGTGCCGCGGTGGTTGGTGGAGGACTGGCATTCGCGGGTATCCGTGGGCTTGCGGGCGGAGGTGGTTCGGGAGGCGGAGGGGGACTTGGAGCCCAGGGCGGCGGTCGTCGCCCTTCAGGAGAATCAGGCTCAGAGGGCTCGGCTGGCGCAGGATCCGGTTCGGGTGGTGGTGGCGGTTCGCCGGGTGGTGGAGCCGCGGGTGCGGCGGTCGTCGCCGGAACAGCAAGCAAGGCTGCCGGTGTCGCAACCGATGCCGCGGAAGCCGCAGGCGATGCGGCGACGGTCACCACGCCGAAGACGTCTGGCTCTCAGACATCCAACGGGACGACCGCGACTGCCCCTGCTCAATCGAGCGGTCGAGGTAGTGGTGGAAGCGGCAGCTCGTTCGCGGCAACCCCGGTTGGGGGATCGCCGGGTGTTGGTGTCATCGAGATCGAAGTTGAGGGCCCGCCCCCGCCACCTCAACGACCATCGGGCCAGACGGCCGCTCAACCGCTGGCTCAACTACGGAAGCGGAGTGACCCGTGAGCGCGACTGCCGCTGCGCCCGAGCGTCGCAGGTTCCGACTCTCACCGCTCGACTCGACGGGCCTGATGTTCGGGCTTGGCTTCGCCCAGCTCACGCTCGTCGCGGTCGGCGTCGTCGCGGGCTCGATCCTGATGGTCACCTACTCGGTGCCGCTCGGCATCGGCGTTCTCGCCGTTGGTTCTGGGCTGGGCCTATTCCGCATCCATGGGGCAAGCCTTGTGGAGCTCGCCCCCCAAGGCGCCAGGTACCTGCGCCAACGAGCAAGCGGCCAAGACACGTGGTTCTCGGTCATCCCTCTACTCGGCGGCGACGAGCGTCCTGCTCCAGCCGTGCTGGCTGACCAGGATGTGATCGTGGTTGATCCCGGCCCGCTGGGTCTCGGCCAGCCAGGAGCTGAGATCGCGGTGAGCCGTGACCGCAAGGCCGTAACCTACGCGGCGACGCTGCGAGTGGCCGGTCGACAGTTCGCCCTGATCGACCAGTCCGAACAGGACTGGCTGGTCACCCAATGGGGAACGGCCCTACAGGCCTTCATCGCCGAACGAACACCCGTCGTGAGCATCCGCTGGTCGGAATGGGCCGCCCCCGCCGGACTCGAGGAACACCGCCGTTGGCTCAAAGACCATCTCGACGACAACCCGCTTCACGACGTCCGGCATGCCTACGAACAGCTATTGAACGAGGCCGGGTCGCGTTCAACCCACCACGAAGTCCTCGTCACGGTCACCATCCACGGCGGCAAGGTCCGAATGGGACGACGCCACGAAGGCGACCGGGTGAAAGCTGCCATCGAGCTGCTTCTCACCGAGATGAAACTGTTCGCCCAACGCCTCCAAGGAGCCGGGCTAATCGTTTCGCCGCCCCTTTCACCAGGGGAATGGGCCCGAGCCATGCGGCTTCGTCTCGACCCATCGTGTCGCAGCGCGCTCGACGCCAGAAGCCGGTCATTCGCCGACATCGCAGGCGAGGTCAGCCTCGCCAACGCTGGACCTATCTGCGCCGAATCAACCTGGACCGCGTGGCACACCGACGGAGCCTGGCACCGCGGGCTGTACGTAGCCGAATGGCCCCGCCTCGACGTCCCGGCGGACTGGATGCGCGAGCTGATGCTCTACAACGGAGCCGTCCGGACCGTGTCGGTGTTCTTCGAACCCGTGCCCCGCTCGAAGTCGCACCGCAGCATCACGCGAGACGCAGCCAAGATCGAGTCCGACGCCCAACAGCGCGCCGAGAAAGGCTTCCGAGTCGGCGCCCATCACCGGCGGGCAGCTCAAGCTGTCGAAGAACGAGAAGAAGAACTCGTCGCCGGCTACGGCGAGTACTTCTACGCCGGAGTCGTCTGTGTCAGCGCCGCCAGCCTCACCGAGCTCGAGGCCGCCACCGACGAGATCACCCAGGTCGCCGCATCCATCGGCCTTGAACTTCGGCCCCTCCACGGCCGACACGACCAAGCTGTTGCCGCCGTGCTGCCACTGGCACGCGGTGTCGTACCGAAAGGACGATGACCATGCATGTCCTCACGAAACACAAAGGACCCGATGCGGACCCGGATGCGAGAATCGGCGGGTCGCTGTTTCGCCCGGGTCTCCGCATCGCGCGACACCGAGCCACAACAGCGCATGTCAGTGCCCTCTACCCCTTCCACGCCGATAGCGGACTTGGCCCGAGAGGGATCTACATCGGCGAAGACGTTTCGGCCGGCGGGGCATCGTGGCACTTCGACCCCTTCCAGCTCTACACCGACGGCATCATCACCAGCCCGAACATCTTGGTGCTGGGCATGGTCGGCGCAGGGAAGTCCTCAGCCGTCAAGACGATGCTGTACCGCATGGTCGGCCTGCTCGGCTCCGACGGCAAGTCCCGATGGTGCGCAATCTTGGACCCGAAAGGCGAATACGGCCCTCTCGCCGAGGCCCTCGGCCTCACCCGACTCGCGCTCTTCCCTGGCGGACAGACGAGGCTGAACCCCCTCGACGCCGGACCCTACGTCGACTCCATTGCTGAGCTTCGCGCCCGGCGCACTCAGATGACCGCCGCCCTAGCCGCATCAATGCTGCGCCGGGAACTCTCCGCCACCGAAGAAGCCGCACTGGCATGGGTGATCGACATCGTCACCGACGCCGAGGGCGACGATCAGGTGCCAACGCTGCGAGATGTCGTCGACCTACTCGCCTCCCCAACCGATGAGATGCTGGCCCGATCGGCAGAGGAGACAACCCGCGACCTGGCGCGCTCAATCGCCGAGGTCCGCCACGGACTTGGGAAGCTCCTCGACGGTCCGCTGCGAGGCATGTTCGACGGCCCATCGACAGTCAGCCTCGATTGGTCCGGCCGAGGTGTCGTCATCGACCTCTCTGCAGTGCATCAAGACCCGGACGCTCTCACCGTCGTCATGATCGCCTCCACCGGGTGGTTGCAAGCTCTACTGGCGGCGCCTGAGAGCGAGCATGTCCCACGCCGCATCCAGGTGCTCGAGGAAATCTGGGCGCTGCTCGGCTCCGAACGAGTGGCCAAGTACTACCAGTCATGTCAAAAGCTCGCCCGCGCGTACGGGGTGGCCAACATCTCGGTTGCTCACCGGATCTCGGATCTTCGAGCTCAGACCGACGACGGCACTTCAGCTGCGAAAGTCTCGATGGGTCTACTCGCCGACACCCAGACACGGATTCTCTTTCGCCAATCCACGGACCAGGTTCCCGAGGCCAAGAGCATGCTCGGCCTCACCAACGTCGAAGCCGAACTGCTGCCCAAGCTGGCCGTTGGCCGAGCACTCTGGCGGGTGGGCGATCACACTGCCATCGTGCAGCACCGCATTGGGTCAGCGGAATGGGATATCTGCGACACCGACGGAAGGTTGACCGTATGAGACGTCGACGACCAAGGATCAGGCTGGTCGGTCGGCTGCGGCCATACGTGGACGCTGGCCCGCCGACCGAACCGATGGTCTCGGCCGACCCGATCCGCATGTTCCTCTACCGATGGATGATCGAAACTGGGGACCCGGTCGCGGTAGTCGCCGAGGGATTCGCCCTTGACCGAGATCAGGTTGTGAATCTTCTGTCTGGCGAACTCCGGCACCTCACGTACTCTGAGGCGGTCCGGCTCTGCGTCCGGCTTCAACTTGAGCCCACCGAAGTTTGGCCACCAAGATCTTCGGTGTATTAAGAGTCGCCACATGTACATGAGTCAGATCATCGGCGTCTGACCGGCGCCGCGCCGCGGCACGCCAAGATCGAGGCGTCCTCGGCCAGGTTTGCCGTGTCGGTCGAGGAGTTTGTCACAGGGAACGGCTACAAATGGTGTGGTGAGAACAACCGACCGTCCTGTGGCATGAACCTGAGTGAGATCAAGCAGGGCGCGCGTCTGGTCGGGTTGCGCTCGGGCGAACCTGTCGAGATCATCTCGGTTGAGAGCACCGACGGTGACGTGGTCAATGTGGTGTTCCGGTCGTCCGATGGGTCCCTCGGACAGCGACTCGTATCGGCCGAGGACGCCGAGGGTTTGGAGGTTGCTTCCGAGGACCGGTGGTCCTTCGACGCCGAGGGCTCGCATTTTCGGCTGGCCTCTGAAGCTCGCCGCATCGAGTTGGCGCATCTGTTCGATCCGTTCACCGCCGTTGAGGCTGCCGGCATCGATCCGTTACCGCACCAGATCGAGGCGGTGTATGAGCGTCTGTTGCCGATGCAGCCTCTCCGCTTCCTTTTGGCTGATGATCCGGGCGCGGGTAAGACGATCATGGCCGGGCTGTACATCCGCGAGCTTGTGCTGCGCGGCGACTTGGCTCGCTGCCTGATCGTGGCGCCTGGTTCGCTGGTGGAGCAGTGGCAGGAGGAGCTGTGGGACAAGTTCAGCATGAGCTTCGACATCATGTCGCGCGACATGGTGGAGTCGTCGCGTACCGGTAACCCGTTCCTGGAACGGAACCTGTTGATCGCCCGGATTGATCAGCTGTCGAGAAACGATGATCTGTTGGCGAAGCTGCAGGTGTCGGAGTGGGATCTGGTTGTGGTCGATGAGGCGCACAAGATGTCGGCGCATCTCTACGGCAACGAGGTCGACAAGACGAAGCGGTTCCAGCTCGGTGAGCGTCTTCGGGAGCAGACCAGGAACTTCTTGTTGATGACGGCCACCCCGCACAACGGCAAGAACGAAGACTTTCTGTTGTTCATGAGTCTGCTCGACCCTGAGCGATTCGCGGGTCGGCTTCGCAAGAACGCTGACATGCCGGACGTTTCCGATGTGATGCGTCGTTACGTGAAGGAGAACCTGCTCACCTTCGACGGCAAGCGCCTGTTCACCGAGCGCATCGCGACCACGGTCAAGTACGACCTCAGCCCGCCAGAGCAGCACCTCTATGAGGAGGTGACCAACTATGTCCGTACGGGCATGAACCGGGCCCAGGCTTTGGAAGAGGGCGGCGATCGGCGACGCGGCCTCGTGGTTGGTTTCGCTTTGGCGGGGCTGCAACGCCGCCTGGCTTCGTCGCCCGCGGCGATACATGAGTCGTTGCGTCGGCGTCGCCAGAAACTTGAGGGTCAGGTCAGCGAGTTGGAGGGGCTCGCGAACGGTGATGCTCCGATCCCGGTCGCTGATCTGCCCAAGGGGCTACACCTCGCTGATCTCGAGGATTTCGACTTCGACGATTACGACGACGAGGAGCTTGAGGACATCGAGAATGAGGTGATCGATGGGGCGACCGCCGCTGCGACCGTGGTGGAGCTGGAGAAGGAACTGGTCGAGCTGCGTGAGCTGGAACGCATCGCCGCTGAGGTGCGGGCTTCTCGTCAGGACCGCAAGTGGAATGAGTTGGCTTCGATCCTTCAGTCCGATGAGTTCATCGGCGGTCAGAACCCCCGCAAGCTGATCGTGTTCACCGAGCACAAGGACACGCTGTACTACCTCACCGAACGAATCGAGTCTCTACTCGGCCGCCCCGAAGCGGTGGTCACGATCCACGGCGGTGTGAAGCGTGAGGATCGTCGGCGGGTTCAGGACGGTTTCCGGAACGACCCCACGGTTCAGGTGCTTGTGGCGACCGACGCTGCGGGTGAGGGAGTAAACCTTCAGCGGGCCAACCTGATGGTCAACTACGACATCCCTTGGAACCCGAACCGCATCGAGCAACGGTTCGGTCGCATCCACCGCATCGGCCAGAAACAGACGTGTTTCTTGTGGAATCTGGTTGCCCACAACACCCGTGAGGGCAAGGTCTTCGAACGCCTGTTCCAGAAGATCGAACAGCAACGCAAGGTGTACGGCGATCAGGTCTACGACGTGCTCGGTGACGCCCAGATCAACCAGTCTCTCCAAGAGCTTCTCATCAACGCCATCCGCTACGGCGAAGACCCCAAAGTGGTGGCCCGGATGGAGGAGGTGGTCGACGCAGAAATCGGTACTCAACTCGAAGACGTGCTCGCTGAACGGGCTCTCGCGTCGGAGGTCCTCGCCGGTACCGGTCTGGCCGAGATCAGAGATCAGATGGAGCTCGCGAAGGCCCGCAAACTCCAGCCCGGCTTCGTCGCCGCGTTCTTTACCGCAGCCCTCGACCATCTCGGCGGCCGTGTCGCGCGCCGAGAAGCCGACCGGTTCGAGGTAACCCGCGTCCCGGCTACTGTGCGTTCCCGCGAACGCGAGGCCCGAGCCCATGGCCCGGTCCACAACCGTTATGAGCGGATCACCTTTGACAAGGACCTTGTTGTCGGTGCCGATGACAAACCGAGGGCGGAACTCGTCGCGCCCGGTCATCCACTGCTGGCCGCGCTGATCGACACCATCCTCGAAGCTCACGGTGACACGCTCACTGCCGGGGCGACCTTGGTAGACGAGAGCAGCGACAGTGTCACACCGAGGGTTTTGGTGTATCTCGATCATGCCATCACCGACGGCCGTTTCGACAACAGCGGCCGCAACAGGGCAATCTCGCGGCGTTGCCAGTTCGTAGAAGTCGACCAGACCGGTGACATCACCGACCCGGGCGCCGACCCGTACCTGAACTATCGGGCGATGGAAGCCGACGAAGACGGCCTCATTGCAGCCAACGTCGATCACTCATGGGCCGATGCCGGCGTCGAAGCCGTCGCCCGAAGCTGGGCTATCGCCAACCTTGCAACACCGCACTTCACCGATATCGCCGAGATCACCAAGGCTCGTGTCGCCAAGGTTCGCCAAGCTGTCGAAGAACGACTCGACAGCGAGATCCGTTACTGGGACGCCCGGGCCGCCGAACTCAAACAACAAGAACTCCATGGCAAGAAACCCAGAGCCACCTCCGGCCGGGCCCGGCAACGAGCTGATGACCTCGACGCCCGCAAACAACGACGCCTTCGCGAACTCGACAGCGAAGCTGATCTTGTCAACCAACCCCCAAACGTCGTCGCTGCTGCCCTGATCATCCCGCGCGGTCTGCTCGATGCACTCGCCGGTGTCGTCGAGCCAATGACACCTGGCGACACAACAGAGAGTGATCGTCGCGCTGTTGCTGCGGTCAAAAAGGCCGAGGAAGCGCTCGGCCGGATTCCCGAGGAGCAGCACCACAACAACCCCGGATTCGACATCTTGTCCCTCGACCCCGAAACCCGAACCCGCTACTTCATCGAGGTCAAAGGCCACAAGCCTTCGACAAAGGAGATCAAGGTCAGCGCTGTCCAGGTCCGCCAGGGCAAACAGAATCCCGAAAGGTTTCGCCTCGCCGTCGTTGAAGTGCCCGAAGAGCCTGACGCCGAACCAATCGTGAGCTACTTCGTGCGACCCTTTGACGGCTACGACCTCCATTTCGCCCAAACCTATTTACCAATGAAAGTCGCCGACCTCATGCCCCTAGCCGTAGAGCCAGAATGACACAGAACTACAAACCGAAACTTATCGAAGTGGCGCTTCCACTCGAATCGATCAACTTTGCTTCCGCTAGGGAGAAGAGCATCCGCCACGGTCACCCATCAACTCTGCATCTCTGGTGGGCTCGTCGACCACTTGCATCGGCCAGGGCTGTCATCTGGGCCTCTCTTGTTGACGACCCCTCTTGCGACGAGACGCTTTCACTTGAAGAGCAAGTTGCTGAACGGACTCGACTTTTTGGGATTCTCGAGCGTCTAGTGGTATGGGAGAATTCGAACGATCCGGATGTTCTCGCTGCCGCGCGAGCTGAGGTGGATCGATGCTATGACGGGAATCCGCCAGCAATCCTCGATCAGTTTGCGGGTGGCGGCTCGATCCCGCTCGCAGCTCAAAGACTCGGGCTGACTGCCTTGTCGGGAGATCTGAATCCTGTTGCTGTCCTGATCCAACGAGCGATGTTAGAGATTCCAGCGAGATTCTCGGGTATGGCTCCAGTCAACCCGACAGCCGAAGTCGGACTCGCAACCTGGAGTGGAGCGCAAGGGCTAGCGGCGGATGTGGGAGCCTACGCGGACTGGATGAGAACCGAGGCCAAACGCCGGATCGGTCACCTCTACCCAGACGCAATAGGAGAGGATGGCAAGCCTGAGACACCAATCGCTTGGATTTGGGCGAGGACGGTCAAATCGCCCGACCCGAGCTGGCGCGGACACGTTCCCTTAGTCAAATCCTGGGTTCTGCGAAAGAAGCGTGGCAAACCGACTATCTGGGTTGAGCCGATTGTAGACCGTTCTTCCTTCACGATCTCCTACCGAGTCCGAAGTGAGGGTGAGCCAGCTGCTCGCGGGACGGTCGAAAGAAGCGGCGCGGTCTGTGTCGCGACTGGAGCAGCAATTCCTTTCGAATACATTAGAGCTGCCGGGCAGCGCGGAGAGATGGGTGAAGTTCTGCTTGCGGTCGTTGCCGAGGGCTTGTCGGGCCGCAGCTACCACGATGCAACGGATGTTCATGAACGAACCGCGCTTGATGTGGAGCGCGATCGGGGGCCCAAAGGACGGCTACCCGAAGGCGGCTTGGGTTTTCGGATTCAGCGATACGGGTTCACGGACTGGGCACAGATGTTCACGGCCCGGCAAAACGTTGCCTTGAGGACGTTTGCTGACCTCCTTTCGGAGGTAAAGGACACGGTTGCAGAGGATGCCAGACAACGAACCTGGCTAGATAATTCTGATATCTCGTTGGCTGACGGCGGAACCGGTGCGACCGCGTATGGCGAAGCGATCGCAACCTATCTCGCATTCGTCATCGATCGCTGCACCCCACGGTGGTGTTCATTTACGGCATGGCACAACGGCGGCGAGAAGATCGAGCAGGTATTCCGCCGTCAGGCGATCTCCATGAACTGGGACTATCCAGAAGCGAATCCCTTTTCAGGTTCAACGGGCAATTGGTCTGGCCAGGTCGATTGGGTCACGAAATGCATCGAACACTTGCCTGCCAGGGGCACCGCAGTCGTCGAGCAGCGCGACGCTGCAACAAGAGTCTCGAACGCTGGCCGTTGCGTGGTCTCGACAGATCCGCCCTACTACGACAATGTTGGGTACGCTGATCTTTCGGACTTCTTCTATGTGTGGTTGCGCGAAGGGCTTGGTTCGATATGGCCCGACGAACTCGCCACGCTTCTAACGCCGAAAGCCGACGAGCTAATTGCGGACCCAAGTCGTCACGGGTCCCGCGCCGATGCGTACCTGCACTTCGAATCAGGTATGGAAGGTTTCTTTCGCGCTGTTGCCTCGGTCCAGGATGAGTCGGCGCCAGCTACGATCTTCTATGCGTTCAAGCAAGCCGAGACGACCAATGAGGGCCGCTCCTCAACCGGCTGGGAGACATTCCTGCAGGGGATTCTGAACGCAGGCCTTGCGGTGACGGCGACTTGGCCGGTTCGAACAGAGATGACCGGCGGTCTTCGCCACGTCGGCCGGAACTCATTGGCATCATCGGTGGTTCTTGCGTGTCGACCACTCCCTGCTGACGCACAGCTAGAGACTCGGGGGGGATTCGTGGCCGCTTTACGAGCGGAGATGGCTGACGCGGTTGCTGTGCTGCAAGCTCAAAATATCGCACCCGTCGACCTCGCTCAGTCGGCGATTGGGCCGGGCATGAGGATCTTCTCACGCTACGCGAAGGTCGTTGAAGCCGATGGCAAGTCCATGGGAGTTCGCACCGCACTTCAGCTGATAAATGAAGTTCTGGGAGAGACTCTGTCCAATGAGATTGCTGAACTTGATGCGGAGAGTCGGTTTGCGCTCACATGGTTCGAGCAATTCCGGTACGGTGCTGGCGCCTACGGAGACGCCGATGTCCTAGCGCGAGCAAAGGACACCTCAGTGGCTGGTGTCGTGGAAGCGGGAATCGCGATCAGCGACGATCGTGGTGTTCGGCTGCTTGAGAGAACCGGCTTAGAACAGGACTGGTCGCCAAAGACCGATTACCGACGTACCGACTGGGAAGCCACTCAGCATTTGATCAGGCGGCTCGAAGAGTCGGAGTCCGAAGCGGCCCACCTTCTTGGCGAACTTGGTGGAGTTGGTGATCGAGCCCGTCAGCTTGCCTATTTGCTCTACTCCGTTTGCGAGAAGAAGGACTGGGCCGAGGAGGCCGGCGCATACAACGGGCTAATCGCAGCCTGGCCGTCGTTGAAGGCGGCGGCCATTGGCTCTGATGACAGACAGCAGAGGTTGATGTGATGACGGTGTCGAATTCGAGCAGGGAACTACAGCAATGGTGATGGCAAATACCGACCGGATCTCGCGGGCACTCGATCTGTTGCGCGATGGGCTCCGCCCGAAGTGCGAAGAGACCTGGAAGGGCTTCTACGGCGACGACTGGCTGGACACCGTCAATCAGCTGATGCATCACCCTGAACGCGAACCGAACACCGGCGACGTTTCGTTCTTGTTCAAGTGCATCAAGGCCACCTGGCGTGAAGTGTTCGGCCACGGCTTCTCGAACTCGACTCGGTCGCTTGTGTTCGAACTCGCCGACGTGCGTAACACGTGGGCGCACCAGGGCTCGTTCTCGACCGATGACACGGTCCGGGCACTTGATTCGATGGAACGGGTGCTCGAGGCATTCGGAAACGTCACCGAGCGGGCAGAACTCAAGACGCTGCGCCGTGATCTGATGCGACAGATGTTCGACGAGGAATCACGGTCGGAGCGTCGCCGCACGGCAGCGAAACCGACTGAGGGCCAACCACAGGCCGGGTTGACTCCGTGGCGCGACATCATTACCCCGCACGAGGATGTTGCTTCGGGGCGTTTCGATCAGGCTGAGTTCGCGGCGGATCTCTTCGAGGTCGCATCGGGGACCGCTGATGAGGAGTACCAGGACCCGAAGGCGTTCTTTGCTCGCACCTATTTGACTGCAGGGTTGAGCGAGCTTCTCACCGGCGCGACACGACGTCTATCCGGTGACGGCGGTGACCCGGTCATAGAGCTGCAGACCAACTTCGGTGGCGGCAAAACCCACTCCATGATCGCCCTGTACCACCTGGCTTCGGGCGTGCCCGCTGGTGAACTATCTGGCGTCGGCGAGGCGCTCGCTGCCGCGGAGCTACAGCTGCCGACCAAGATTCGGCGTGCTGTGATCGTCGGGCAGATGACATCTGTCTCCGCGCCAGTCCCAGCGGAGAAGGGTGTGCTGTTGCACACCTTGTGGGGCCACATCGCCTATCAGCTCGCCGGACGTGAGGGGTACGAACTCGTCCGAACTGACGACGAGGCTGGCACGAACCCCGGCGCGGCGCTCAAGAAGGTCTTCGAGCTGAGCGGACCGGCAGTCGTTCTGATCGATGAGTGGGTCGCATATGCCCGCCAACTCCCACAGGCCGGCGATGGCACTCATCCGGCGGCGGGTGGGCATTTCGATACGCAGTTCACGTTCGCGCAGGCGCTCACCGAGGCGGCCGCCGCGGTGCCGAACGTGGTGCTGTTGATCTCGATCCCAGCGTCGGAAATCGAGGTCGGCGGTGACCGTGGCAAGGCGGCGTTGGAGAAGCTCAAGAATGTCGTGACCCGCAAGGCGGCTCAGTGGCAGCCGGCGTCGCCCGACGAATCGTTCGAGATTGTTCGGCGTCGTCTGTTCGATCCGATTCCGGCGGAGAAGGCCAAGGTTCGCGACGGCGTGATCCGGGCGTTCAGCGAGATGTATCGCACAGAGGGCAAAGAGTTTCCGTCGGGGGTGAGTGAGGCCGAGTACCGGCGGCGGATGGAGCTATCGTATCCGATCCATCCCGAACTGTTCGATCGGTTGTTCACCGACTGGTCGACGCTCGACAAGTTCCAACGAACCCGCGGGGTGCTTCGCTTCATGGCGCTGGCCATCTCTCAGCTGTGGCAGCGAGGCGATCAGTCGTTGATGATCATGCCCGGCAACCTTCCGATGGATTCTGCCGCGCTGGTGAGCGAGATGAAGAAGTATCTCGAAGAGGGATGGGACCCGGTCATCAAATCCGATGTTGACGGCGAGAACGCTCTGCCAATCCGGATTGACAAGGACAACAAGCACTTCGGCCGAATCTCAGCGACGCGCCGGGTAGCCCGCACCGTTTATATGGCTTCGGCTCCGCGGCCAGATGGCTCACGTGGTGTCGACATCAAGTCGATCGTGCTCGGTTGTGTGCAGCCGGGAGAACCGGTCGGGCAGTTCGCCGATGCCCTCAAGAAACTTTCGGGGCAAGCCACACATCTCTACGTCGACGGTGCCCAGTACTGGTATTCGCTGCAACCGAACGTGACCCGTATAGCGGCCGACAGGGCTGCATCGAACTACTCCGATAACGACGCCGACCACGACATTCGCCGCCGGCTTCTCGACCTCAGCGACCGAGGCGCGTTCGTCGGTGTTCACGTATTCCCCGAAGGACCCGGCGACGTTCCCGACGAAGACGACGGCGTACGGCTCGTGATTCTCGCGCCGGCCAATGTCCACATCCCAAAGTCGCCAGACAGTCCTGCAGTGCTGGAGGCGGCAGCATTGCTGGCGCAACGCTCGGCTGGGCCGCGTCTGCATCGCAACCTGCTCGTGTTCGTGACCGCGTCCGGACCCCGTCTCGAAGAACTGCGTTCCGCTGCCCGACTATTCCTCGCATGGAAGTCGATAGCCGATGAAGCCGATGCTCTGAACCTCACCCCTCACCAGCAACGCCAAGCCAGCTCGAAACTGGCCGAAACGAACGAGACCGTCGCCTCTCGGATCGAGGAAACGTACGTCCACGTTCTTACTCCTCGGTCCAATCCCGGTAGCGCCGACATCGATTGGCAAGCGACAAAGCCATCGGGTTCAGGCACGCTCCCTGAGCGAGTGTCGAACAAGCTCCAATCCGAAGAGAAACTCATCACCGCCTATGGCGGGGTACGGGTGCGCATGGACCTCGATCGGGTACCGCTGTGGACCGAGTCGGGCGACATCACCATCGGCGATTTGTGGAACGCGTACGCGAACCACCCATACATGGCGAGGCTGGCCAGCTTCGATGTTCTCGCCGATGCGATCAGCAACGGCACCGCGAACATGAACTGGGAAAGCGAGACATTCGCCTACGCAGACGCGAAGGAAGACGACACCTGGTTCGGCGTCACCCACGGTGCCCATGTCTCGCCAATGCGATCTGGCCTTCTCCTGCGACCCGACATCGTGCCCACCGACGAACCGTCGCCGGACGAGACGGACGACGCCGACGCGGAGGCAGGAACAAACGGTGAGCGCAAGGCCGGCGAAACGCTCGAGGAGATGCGCGAGCGGATACGCCGCGATGAACAAGATGGTGCTTCGTCGGCGAGCCGGTTCTACGCCCGATTCGGACTGGACCCCGTGAGAGGTATCCGGCAACTCGAGGAGATCATGGCCAACGTCACCAACCACCTCGGGCCGGACGTGAAGATCACCGTCGAGATCGAAGCCGAAGCCACCGATGGGTTCGACGACCGCACCCGCAGAGTGGCCGAAGAAAACGCCCGCCAACTCCACGCTGAGTCAGTTGAGTTCGAATGAGCGCAGGATCGGGTGGTTTCAACTGGGGAATGGATGTCCGCGTCCATGACTGAGTTCGTGTTGTCATCGAAGTCGATTGCGGTTCTGGCTGAGGCGATCATCGCTGGCCACTCTGCAGCGGAGATGGGCACCCTCTTCCTGAAGGCGGAGGTCGATGGATGGGAGCCGTCGGAGCCTGCCAACAAACTGGATCGAGCGGTCAAGCTCTTGAAGAGCTTGCGATCCGACAACTCGAAGGAAACAAACGCTGGGGCGATGGAACTCTCGCGACTCGTGCTGGCGGCAGGCAAGCCCAATCCCAAGCCGTACGGCAGTAGTGAGCCGACAGCCCACTGGCAAGCCCTCGGCGACGCTCTTGCGGCTGATGGATGGGAGTTCGACGAAGCTAGCGATCGGCTGGTGCCGACAGTTCCGCAGCTTCGGGTTACTGATGAGGTGAGTTGGATTGAGACCGACCTGAAGCGTCGGGGTTGGAAGACAGCTGCCGGCCACTACCGCCAGGCGATCGATGCATTCGCATCGGGCAACTGGGCGAGCGCCAACTCGCAGCTGCGGGCGTTCTTCGAGGCTCTGGTCCTGCAGGCTGGCGACGTGGCGCAGAGCAGCGCTACCGGACAAGTCCATCAGGCGTTCGACGCGTTACACGGCGCCGACAAGCTGGTGGACGGCGAGAAGCCGTTCGGCAAGGCGCTGTGGAAGTTGCTGCATGCGAATGGCTCTCATCCTGGCCTCAGCGACCAAGATGAGTCGAGGTTCCGACTCCTGGCTCTGACCGGGTACGCCCGCTACTTGCTCAACCGTGTTTGAGGGTGTGGTGCATCCGTCCTTCGGAGTCTCGGCGGCGTGGGCCGCGCATCGCATACCCGCCTGAAGGCGGTTAGACACCCCAGGTTTGTAAGTGTCAAGCGGCGGTCGTGATGTTGGTTGTTTGGCGGTGGGCCCAGGCGGTGTGTTCGTTGTAGGTCTGGCGGGTGTGTAGGCATCCGTGGAGGTAGCCGACGAGGCGGTTGCCGGGTGCTCGTAGTGCTTGGTGGTGGAGGTCGCCGGTGGCGCGTCGTTGGTCGTAGAAGTCTCTGCAGCCGGGGCTGGTGGTGATGGAGCAGAACGCCCATTGGTCGATGGCGTCGTAGAGTCGCCGGTTGCGGACATGGCGGGTGGGAATGTCAACCTGAGTTGGCCCCGGTGTGCTCACGTGTTTTGGCTCCGGCTGGTTGGGGGTTTGCGGCGGCTGGTTTTGAGGCGGTAGGAATCGGTGCCGGTTTCGATGATGTGGGCGTTGAAGGTGACTCGGTCGACGATGGCGGCGACGAGGCGTGGATCGGCGATGATTTGTCCCCATTCGCTGAACGGCAGGTTTGATGCGAGAGCGATCGATGCTTTTTCTTCTCGTTCGGTGAGGATTTGGAAGACGAGCTCGGCTCCTCGGGTGTCGAGTTTGACGTAGCCGACTTCGTCGAGGAGGAGCAGATCGATGCGTCCGTATCGGGCAACGAGGCGTGAGAGTTTGCGGTCGTCGGCGGCTTCGGCGAGTTCGTTGGCGAGCTGCGCGGCGGTGATGTAGCGGACTCGTCGTCCTTGTTCGCATGCGGCGAGGCCGAGCCCGATGAGGAGGTGGGATTTGCCGGTGCCGGAATCTCCGAGCAACACGACAGGGTCACCAGCGTCGATGTAGTCGCCGGCGGCGAGCGTGGCCATGGTGGCGGGGTTCACGGTCGATGCGGCGTTCAGGTCGAAATCGGCGAGGCGTTTCAGTCTCGGAAATTTGGCTTCGTTGACGCGGCGTTGGCGGCGTCGTTCGGTGCGGGCATCGACTTCGGCTTCGAGGAGATCGGCAAGAAACCCGAGGTAGGTGACGCTGCTTCGTTGCGCGTCAGCAGCGAGCTCGCAGGCTTGGCTGCGAACGATTGGGAGTTTCAGTTCTCTCGCTGATGCTTGGATCGATGCAGCAGCGGCGGTGTCGGTGGTCATGGCGTGTTCTCCAGTAAGTCGTCATACGCGGTGAGCGTTGGTGGGGGTCGTTCGATGACGGTGCGGGCACCGATCGCGATGACATCAGCGATCGGGTCGTCTTCGGTGCAGCGTCGGGCCTCGAGCAGCACCACAGCCGGGTCAACAGACCCGGCGGTGAGAGCCCGTTCGATCCCTTCGATCACCGCTTCCGGTGGCAGGGTCCGGTGGGCGAGCAGAACTTCGATCAACGCCCGAGTTCCGTGCTGATCGCCGAGACGGCGTCGTGCTGTAGTCCAGAACCGGTCATGGATCGGGGTGAACGCCCCGGAAGCTTTCGCTGCCGCCAACGCGGTCGCCCCGGGAAGGGCGCCGGGTTTGTAGGCCAACACTTCGAGATAGTGATCCAGGATCAGGACCTGTTCGCCCTTGCGTCCTCGCCGGTGGGCGGCAACGACGTTGGCGCCGTCGAGGATCTCGATGCTGTCAGCGCCGACACGGACATCGACACGGCGTCGGGCCAGCCGGGCCGGGACCGAGTAGTGAACCTGACGAACCGATACCCGCGCTTTGGTGTCGACGCGATGGTTCGACAACACCGACGCATCGAACGCCTCAACCGGCAACGACCGCAACGTCGCAGCTTCCAACACGGAGTGGTCGCCGATACTCATCCGGCGATGACCGATCAGCCGGCCGTCATCGACCATGCAGCCGGCGAGGATCAGCTCGTTGAGCTCGACCATCGACGCGACCTTGGGGACGGGGACGAGATGGCGGCGCCGGAACCGGCCGACCTCGCCCTCCACGCCGCCCTTCTCATGAGCGCCGTCGATGCCAGGGATACAGAAGAACGAATCGAACCCGTAATGCGAACGCATGGCGATGAACCGTTCTGACTCGTCACGGTCGCGGCCCTTCAACACCTTCACCACCGCGGCTTTCAAATTGTCGTAACGGACCCGGCCCGGTGTCCCGCCGAAATGATCAAACGCCCGCACATGGCCATCGAGAAACACCTCTTGGGCCTCGTTCAGATACGCCCGAGCAAACGAGCGCCCCGATGCCGATAGCCGCATCACGAACAACGACACCTTCACCAACTCGCCGTTCAGCCACACATGCACCGCCCCGAAATCGACTTCCGCCTCGGCCCCCAACTCGTGGTCTTGAACAATGGCGACCTCGGCCAGCGGGGTCGCCTGGGCGTCTTTGACCTTCTTGACGTAACGGCGCACAGTCGACTCGCCGACATCGGCCCCATGTTCGAGCACGAGACGCTGCCAAACCCGCCGAGCCGTGTGGCGCTGCTTGCGCGGCGCCTCGATGTCGTCAGCCAACCAGCGGTCGATCAACGGCTTCCACACGTCAAGCTTCGGCGCCGGCCGCGGACCCTCCGCGATCTTGCGGGCCGGCGGGATCGGCGATGCCAACGCCGCACGAACATCACGACGATGCACCCCAAACCGGCGAGCCAACTCCCGAATCGACACCCCATCACGCTCATGGGCACGCCGGATCTGCTCAAACAACTTCACCTTCGACCTCTTTGCCATCAACCCAGCCGAGCCGCCACCACGACAACCACCGCGGACCCCACAACAGGCAACCCAGATGGGGCCAAATCAGACGAGCACAACAGCTCCAAGTGGGGCCAGATCAGGTGAGCACACCCAGGCGGGCGAGTACGGCTCGTTTGGTGCCCGAGGCGATGGTTCGGGGTGACGTGCCGGCGTAGTTTCGGCGAGACTTGGCGTCGTCGTAGCGTTCGGGGTCATCTCCGAACTCTGCGAGTACCCGGGCGCCGAGTGTGACACCGAGTCCTGG
This sequence comes from Actinomycetes bacterium, assembly GCA_024276355.1. Lineage (GTDB taxonomy): Bacteria > Actinomycetota > Acidimicrobiia > Acidimicrobiales > Aldehydirespiratoraceae > SZUA-87. Next base: position 26,754 of record JAJRXJ010000253.1, read on the forward strand.
CAGGGAGAGGTAGATGTCGGCGTCCGGGTGCTGTTCAAGAGACGAGGCGAGTTCTGTCTCCAGCTCGACGATCGCGTCATTGAGCCCGGCAATGATCGCGATCAGGGCTTTGGTTGTCGCTGCGAATGCTGCGCCAACTGCTGGTGGCGCGGTGAGTTGGGGTGTGCGTACCGCGGTTTGGATCTCGGCGGCTCGGGTGTCGAGGTTGCGTTGCCGTCCGCCTCGTTTCAACGCCGAGCGAATCTGAGCGATCGACAAAGCCTTGGCTTGGTCGGGGTGTGGGGCTTTGGCCAGCACCGCGACAGCGTCGCGGTGGCTTAGCTCATCGAAGGCTGCAAGCGCCGAGGGGAAGTACTCGCGGAGATCGTTGCGGAGCCGGTTGGTGTGCCGTGTCCGGTCCCAGATCAGGTTCTGATGGGCCCCCCCTCTGTCAACGTGGGCTGAGACAGCTGATTGTTGAGAATCGCTGAGTTTGGGGGCGGGGAAGGATGTGTTCCCCGATGGTTGCTATCCACGATCCGATGGGGTCGGCTGTTCATGCTGATCGCATGGACGATGATGTTGATCACCCCGATTCGGAGGTCCCTGAGCGTGCTACTCGCCGGCGGTTCGCGCCGGAGTACAAGGCGCGGATTCTGGCCGAGTACGAGCGGCTCGGTGACGGGGAGAAGGGAGCGTTGTTGCGTCGGGAGGGCTTGTACTCGTCGTTGATTTCGGAGTGGCGCAAACAGGCCGCCCGTGGCGCGGTCGAGGGCCTCGGCAAGAAACGTGGCCGCCGTGGGCCCGACGCGAAGGACCGCCGAATCGCGAAGCTCGAAGCCGAGAACGAACGTCTTCGTGGCGATCTCGACACCAAGGACAAGGTGATCGAGGTCCAGGGAAAAGTCTCGGCGCTCTTGGAGGAGCTCTCCAAGAGCGCGGATACCGAGGAGAGGTCGAAGCCGTGATCGGCTCGGCTGCGATCGAGCTCGAGCAGGTGGTCCCGACCGCGACCGCGTGCGAGCTGTTGGGACGGTCCAGAGCGACTCACTACCGGCGTCGCCGACCGGCATCGAACCCGAACGCGGTTCGCCACCGGCGACGGGCCGCTCAACCTCGAGCGTTGAGCGAAGTTGAACGGGTCGCCGTGTTGGAGGTTCTGCATTCGGATCGGTTCGTGGACGAGTCACCGGCCACGGTATGGGCGATCCTGCTCGACGAAGGCCGGTATCTGGCGTCACCAGCGACGATGTACCGGCTGCTGCGTGACACCCACGGCGGTGTGGTTGAGCGTCGCCGCCAAGCCACGCACCCGCCGCGGTCACGTCCCGAGCTGATGGCCGAGGCCCCCAACGACGTGTGGTCCTGGGACATCACCCGCATGCGCGGACCGGGTAAACGCAACTTCTTCTACCTCTACGTGCTGTTGGACCTCTACTCCCGCTACATCCCCGGCTGGATGCTCGCATCTGTCGAGCGAGCCGAGCTGGCTCGCCGCCTGATCGATGAAACCGTCGCCAAGCACGATGTCGACCCCACCGGGTTGACGATCCATTCCGACCGAGGTGTGCCCGCCGCCAAACCCGTTGCCCAACTGTTGGCCGACCTCGAGATCACCCGCTCGCTCACCCGACCGCGGACCCCCAACGACAACCCATACTCCGAGAGCCAGTTCCGCACGATGAAATATCGGCCGTCGTTTCCGGACCGCTTCGCCGGCATCGACGACGCCCGAGACTTCTGCGTCAGATTCTTCGCCTGGCACAACCTCGAGCACCGCCACTCCGGCATCGGGTTCCACACCCCCGCCTCCATCTACTACGACACCGCCCCCGAGATCCGCGCCCACCGCAGCGAAGTCCTCGACCAAGCGTTCGCGACCCACCCCGAACGATTCGTCCGAGGCAAACCCACACCACCGTCGCTACCCGAGATCGTCTACATCAACCCACCCCAGGAGACCATCGGCACCCACTAATTGAACGACCGAACTGTCTCACCGGGGTTGACAGGCGCCGGCCCGGGCCAACACCTTCAACCCGCCGGCCGCGTCAGTGTCACCAGCGACGGGGCGATGATTGTGCCGATCGGTGCGCACGAGATCAGCCAACACTTTCGCGTCGCCGGGGTCAGACTTCGCCCCGGCCAGGCTGTGCCGGTCTCGATAGCGAGACACCGACAACGGGTTGATCGCATACACCTGATAGCCCGAAGCGATCAGGGCTTGGACCCACATGCCGCGTTCGGTTTCGATCCCGATGATCACCTCAGAGGGATCGTTGGCATGTGCGGCGACAAGTTCGTGAAAGGCGGCGATCCCAGCCAAGCCCTCATCGAGCCGTCTCGCGGCGAGCCGGTCACCGGCGTCGTTCATGAGATGGACGTCATGATGGGCTTCGGCCCAGTCATCGCCCACAAAAACAGTCATCGTGTTCTCCCTACATTGATCCAACAGGTTGAGCCGGCGGGTTTCCCGAGCGGCGACCTAATGGATCAGTGCTCAAAGCACGACACCCCATGAGCGCTTGAAGGGCAACCCGAACCAACCAGCCGGGGCACGGTCTAACCCTAGAAATCCCGAAGGCTTCAGTTGGCGAAAGTGCTCAC
>JAJRXJ010000254.1 GCA_024276355.1 Actinomycetes bacterium
AAACCCGGGCCTGCCGAGGCGATGCGGGCCAGACTTACCCGATAGCGCAGATCCCGGGAGCAACAATGACACTCGACACTGACACGATCTCTCTTCGCGGTCGGATCGCGGTGGTGACCGGTGCGGCCCAGGGCATCGGAGCGGCAACGGCGAAGGCTCTGGCCCGATTCGGTGCCGATGTGGCCATCTGCGACCGTGCCGAAGAAGGTCTGGCAGACACAGCCGCCGCAGTTGAGTCCGTCGGGAGAAGGTGCCATCGCGAAGCGTTCGATGTTCGCGATTCGCAAGGTGTGGCCAACTTCATCTCCAATACGGCGGCGTCGCTTGGAGCGATCGACATACTTGTGAACAATGTCGGGGGAGGCTTTCATTCCGAGTTCGCCGGCGTGTCCGAGAAGGGTGAACGGGCCCTGATCGACGAGAACTTCCGGACGGTGACCAACTGTGTGCGCCACGCGGTGGGTGCGATGAACGACGGCGCCGCGATCGTCAATGTCACCTCGGTCGAGGCTTGGCATGCAGCCCCGGGGTTTGCGGTTTACGCAGCCATGAAGGCGGCGGTCGAGCAGTTCACCAAGAGCATGGCGCTTGAACTCGGCGGTCGCGGGATACGGGTCAACTGTGTGGCCCCCGACATGATCCCGACACCGGGCGACGCGGAACTCAGCGGTGCCAGCGGAGCCATGACCGACGGGCTCCATCCGACTCCGCTGCGCCGAATGGGAACTCCCGACGAATGCGCGTCCGTGATCGTTTTTCTCGCGTCCGACATGGCCAGTTTCGTCACCGGATCTTCGATTCCCGTCGACGGTGGCACCGTGGCCGGAGCTGGCTGGAAGGTGAGGCTCGACGGATCGTTCGCCCTCTGATCAGCTGGGCGGGCGATAGCCGATGTAGGAGTCGAAGTCGGGCTTGCGACATCTCCGCCAGTACTTCACGGTGGAAGTGGGCCAGTTGTTGACGACCTTGCCGGAATCGTTCTTGTACCAGCTCGAGCAGTCGGCAACCCAGACCCGCTTCTTCATCTGCTCCTGGACCCATTCGTTGTAGGAAGCCTGAGCCTCGGGACGGGGTTCCAGGGCCACGAGTCCGAGCTTGCGCATCTTCTCGAGCAATCCCACGATGTAGCGGAGCTGCTGTTCGATCATGAAGATGATCGAGTTGTGGCCCAGATTGGTGTTGGGCCCGTAGAGCATGAACAGATTGGGGAACCCGGATGCGGTGGTGCCCATGTGGGCCTCGGCGCCGTCGCCCCAGCTGTCGTGGATCGACTGGCCGTCGCGCCCCCGGAAATCTATTGGCGACAAGAACTCGGTGGTGCGGAATCCAGTTCCGAAAATGATGGTGTCGACACGCCGATGGCGTCCGTCGGAGTCGATGATGCCGTCAGCGACGATCCGACTTATGCCGCTGGTGATCACCTCGACGTTGGGTTGCTGGAGAGCCGGATACCACGAACTCGAACCGAGAATTCGGGTGCACCCGATCGGGTAGTCGGGCAGCAACCTGGCCCGGAGTTTCTCATCGGGAACCGACTCGGTGAGGAACTTGGTGGCCGCTTCCGTGGCCTTCTTGTTGGATACCCCGCCGGAGTTGAACACCGGCCCGACCAGCCACTCGAACTTGGCCCAGATGGCCGCCCTATGGAGCCACCTGACACCTGGCACGTGACGAAAAGCCCACTTTCGGGCTTGACCGTAGGGCGGGTTCACACGTGGGAGCACCCAGTTGGGGGACCGCTGGTAGAGGTCCAGATGGTCGACCTGTTTGGCCACCTCGGGCACGAACTGGATGGCACTGGCCCCGGTGCCGATCACCGCCACATGCTTCCCGGTCAGGTCGTGTTCGTGGTTCCAGCGTGCCGAGTGGAAGGTGGTTCCCCGGAAAGACCCGAGGCCCTCGATATCAGGAATGTTGGGTCTGTTGAGTTGGCCCAAACCGGATATCACCACATCGGCGACGATCGTGTCGCCGGTCGTGGTGCGTAGCGTCCACTCGGCGTTGTCGTGGTCCCAGACGGCGCTGGCGATCTCGGTACCGAAACTGGTTATGTCGGGGAGGTGGTGGTCTTCGGCGACCTTCTGGAAGTGGGCGAGGATCTCCGGCTGGCCCGCATAGTGAACCGACCAGTTGGGATTGGGCGCGAACGAAAGTGAGTAGAGATGAGCCGGGACGTCGCACGATGCTCCGGGATAGGAATTGTCGTGCCAGGTACCGCCGAAGGAATCCGACTTCTCCACGATGTGAAGATCGTTGAAGCCGGCCTCGCGAAGCTTGATGGCGCTGCCGATCCCCGAAACTCCGGCGCCGATGATCACGATTCTCGGTGTGGCCGTGGTCAATGCAGAGGCTCTCTCACTGGGCGAACTGTGGTTCAGGAGTCATCTTGCAGGCGACGGGGCATGCGATGCGAATCCGGTTCGCGTGATCGCACCAGCACCGACTGGCTCGCGATGGCGTGAAGCGTTCCGTCGTCGCCCCAGATCCGGAGCTGGCCGTGGCCGAAGCCGTTGTTGATCCCGGCAGATTCGATCTCCAGCAGATACCAGTCGGTGGGCAAGACGTTGAGGATCCGCAGCGTGTTGTCGAGGCTGTTGCTGGAGATCGGTTGGTTGGTCACCGTGCTTATGCCCATGGGTACCCAATCGCCGAGAATCGCCAGGGTGGACGCGGAAGGCCCCACCCCCTCGGGTGCCCGGGCCCACACGCAGACGCGGCCGCGCCCGTGCCCGGTGGGTCCACCCTGATGCCGGGAGTCGGGCGCGGTCGCCCACCGTTGATCGAGATACTGGCCGAGCGACTCGGCGTCGTAGTGGTGCTCGCGCACCCGGCACTGGTCGGGTGGCTTGGCAACCGGCATCTCCGGCCATTCCTCGCTGAGGTCCAGATCCCGATGTCCGAGCGCGGCCAGCACGGTGATGATCTCGTTCTCGCCAACGTGTCCGATCACCCTGGCTTGGGTGGTGCGACGCCCGCTCACCGAGATGGTGACATCAAGATCCATCACCGATCCGACCTTGGCATATGACAGGTACTGGGCCGTGGCCCACACCACAGGCCGGCCGGTGGTTCCCTCCAGTGCACCCGTGGCCGCGCCGAGGCCGGCCCCGCCGAACAGGAACGCCGATCTCACGCTCACCTTGGGTGTGACCGGCAGATACCAACGCATTGGGTTGTGGGTGGGTTCGAGCCCCAACCAGTCACTGGCCGAAAGGTCGGTCATCCCATGCTCTCAGCGATGGAGGATGCGGCTCTCTCCGGGTCTTCGAACGGGCCGAAATGGGATCGGTCCGACCATTTCGACAACTGACCGTTCGGCAGAGCGTCGGCCACCAGCGGCGCTACGCTCGCCGGCATTCCGCCATCGCCCGACTGAACGACGGTTATGGCGGTGTGAACCTCGCCGAGTCGGCGAAACAATCCGGTGACGGTGCTCTCGAACACCCGGGCCTCGATTTCACCCGGGCACTTGAGCACAACCCCGCCGTCGGGGTCGTCGGCAAAGCCGTGATCGACATAGGCGTGGAGCGCCTCGGGATCGACCCCGGAGAACGGTGGTCTCGACGAGTAGCGCTCGAAGGCCTCGTCCCGGGACTCGAATCGGTTCCGGCGGCGCCGGGCGTTGTCGGGCATCGTGTTGGGCGGCTTGTCGGGAAGGTCGGGTATCACGATCGGCTCGAACATCCAGGCTTCGGAGAACGCGCCGGGATGGAGGAGTTCCGTCATCAGTATCGCCGCCCCGCCCATCGAGTGCCCGACGGCGCGAAGGGGCAGGTCGGCCGCCAGGTGGCCGACCACGGCTGACAGATCCGCGGCCATCTTCCACCAGTCCATCGACGTGCCGCTGGGGTATTCGCTGTCGCCGTGGCCCCGCAGGTCGGGGGCAACGACGTGGAACCGATCGGTGAGTCTTCGGGCGATCGGTTGGTAACACCAACCGTGGAATCCCGTGGCGTGAACGATCACCAGCGTGGGGCCGGTGCCGCCGAAGTCGTGGAGGGCCACCCTGACCCCGTCGGTCGAATCGATGAACGTGCTCATTGACGCTGCCCCTCTCGTTTCAACATGACCGCCGCCCACTCTGCCTCCGACCGGCGGCCGATCAACCGGAGGGGGGCAAAGATATTGGCCAGTCTCTCCTCGTGCGAACCGGCCAACAGCCCGGAGGCGATGAGAATGCCGTGTGGTGCCATACGGTCGGCCACGTCGCCGGCGACCGTCTCGTGGATGTCGATGGTGACATTGACAACCACGACATCGAAGGTGCCGCCGATGTCGGCCGCGGACCCCAACGAAGCGGACACCCGTTCCGAACACCGGTTGGCCGAGGCATTGGAATTGGTGGCTTCGATGGCGGCCGGGTCGATGTCGACTCCGTTCACCTCTGCGCCCAGAAGCGCTGCCGCGATCGACAACACGCCCGACCCACATCCGACATCGAGCACCGACATCCCCGGCTCAATGACCTCTGCCAAGGCAGCGGTGGCCATACGGGTGGACGGATGCGAGCCGCTGCCGAATGCGTGCCCGGGATCGATGATGATCACTGGAGAATGATCCGGGGGAGCGATCCAGGGAGGGCAGATCACGAACGGACCCGCCTGCACCCAACCGGCGTGTTCCCGCCAGGCGTCGAGCCCGGCATGATCCTCAACGTCTTCGATGAGCGGTGGGAGCCCCAGAGCATCGGCGGCCGTCAGGGCTGCCGGTCGATCGGTGAACGCGGCTCTGAAGCGATCGCCCAGATCTTCCACGCCCACCACGCCCAGCGCCCACAGTCGGGCGCTCAGTACGTCGCGATCGAGTTGTCCGATCTCAATGTCGAGGAGGTGGTGCATCTGAGGTGCAGCCGCTCAGTTGTTGCCGTGCTGGCGCAGGTAGCGCTGGAACTCGGCGGCGATGTCGTCGGGGCTCGGAATGGTCGATTCGGCGCGAGCGTCGTATCGGGCTTCGAGCCTTCGCACGTAGGACACGACATCGTGGTCGTCGCGCATGGCCTCGTCGACCCGCGCTTCCCAGTCGAGCGCGTCTTGATCCAGCGACGACCAGTGGGTCGGGATGCCGGTGATGCGTTCGAACCTCTCGAGCAGTGCCCTGGACGCTTTCGGATTGGACACCCCGGTGACGTAGTGGGGTACCGATGCCCGCAGGGACACCGTGGGAATTCCGGATCCCTCCAAGCGGGCATGCAACACTCCGACAACCCCCGTGGGGCCCTGGTAGCTCGGCTGACCGAGCCGAAGGATCTCCGCCAACCTGGGATCAGTGGTGGATCCGGTGATTACCGGTGGTCGGGTGTGAGGGGTCTCGGCAATCATCGCCCCGAGGGTGACCACCATCGCCACCTCCAGCTGGTGGGCCAGAGCCACGATCGAATCAACGAAGGTACCCCACATCACATGGGGCTCGACCCCCTGGATCAGCACCAGATCCCGGTCGTGGGTGGGCATGGCGGTGCAGCAGATGGCGCTCTTGGGCCACTCGATCAGACGGTTGCCGTCGTTGTCGATGCGAATGTCGGGCCGCTGGCGGGTGAAATCGAAGAACATGTCGGGATCG
>JAJRXJ010000255.1 GCA_024276355.1 Actinomycetes bacterium
GAACCCGGTTGCCAGGGAACTCTCCACCACCGCGGTCAAAACCCCGTCGGCCTCCGACTCTGCGGAGATCCGCCTGCCGGCGAGGCCCACGCGCAACAGGGCATCAGCCCGCCGACTGGCCAGAAGACGCGTCCGGTCCGCCCTGGCAATGTCTCGTCCGAGAATCGATCCGGCCGCGGCAACCGGAACCGCTATCAGGGTCGAGCCGCTCATGTGTCGCAGAAGATCCAGCAGGACCGTGTCGATGCTTGATCCGGCCATCACGCTCAGAATCACGAAGGATCCGGCCATGGCCACCCAGATGAGCGTGGCCGCCGCGGCTCCGGTCCACACCAGCGCTTCGGCCACCGGCACCACCAGTGCTATCCATCCCACGAGCCCGGCCGATCCACCCAAGGTGACCAGCAGGGTCACACCGAGGGCCGCATCGACGACGATCATCGCTCGATCGGGGATCGCCGATCGACCCCTGCGCCATCTCAGGGCCTCGCGCGCCGAAATCACAAGCGAGATACCAACCACCATCACCACGACATCCACCGGGAGCGGCGCATTCCATGATGATGCCGTCAGCGCGGCGAGCGCCGAGACCAGACCCAACACCAGGCGACCGGCCGAGAGGGCGCGTGCGAACGCAGCGTGAGCAGCCGGAGCGGCGCGCTGATCGTCAATCGGCGACATGCCGGAACAACGACGCGCACCCGTCGAATCTCGACTGATTGGGTTCATTGGCCCCACCCCTCCGGGACTCTCGTCATGACGAATGTCAGTCCCAAATGGGACCGGGCGACTCAAGGGTGAGGCGATTCGAGTGTCGATCACCTCCGCATGGCCTTGTTGCACACGAAGAGAGGCGGGACGCCTGCAACACCCGTCATGCGGAAGGCCGGGCTGACGCGGGGAGACCTCAGGATCCGTTCCGTGACCATCGCCGTGGCCGCATCACTCGCCCTGGTGATCACAGTCGCATCCACCAACTCGGTGGTGAGTGCGGCGCGTTCGATCACCAGGGATTCGTCGTCGTTGAGCGAAACCGACGCAGCCATCCGATCCGCAACCGTGGCCCGCACACTCACCGTGCTGTCCGCTGTTGCGGTGCAGGAAGGTTCGACGCCACCGAGTCTCGACGAGATCCGGGTCGCCGTCGACGATCTCGCGGCCAGAAGCGCAGCGTCGGGCCCCGCCGCCGCATTCGTGGAGGCCGAGGTCGCGATATTGGGAGCTCTCGGTCGAGGGGTGGCGGTCACGCCACAACAGGTGGCATTGGTCGAAAACACATTTCAGACATTGCTCGACACACAACTGAGCCGACGCGACGATCTCGCGGCCGCCCTGGCCGACTCACAGGACCGCTTGGACCAAATGAGTCTCCTGGCAGGCGTGGCGCTCCTTTTCATAGTCCCGGCGGTGGCGATATCCGTCTATCGGGGGCTGACCAAACCCGACCTCGCCCAAGCCGGGCTCCTTCACCAGGCCGACATCGATCAGCGACTGAGCAGGAATCGAAGCACGCTTGTCAGCCGCGAGATCAAGAGGATTCGAAGAGAAGTTGACCGGGCCTCGTGGTCGGAGCTGAGCCGACAATTGGACGAACTCTCGGTATTGGCCGGTGTCGGACTTGATGGTGCCGCCCACGACCGGGTGCCGGTGGATCTTCGCGGGGCGATCGCAAAAGCGATCGCCAGAACCGACTTGACCATGACGGTGAGCGGTGACCCCGTTCTCGCCATTGCCGACGAGTCGGATCTGGTGACAATGTTCAGTGCCCTTCTCTCATGCTTGGACGGCCTCGATGACCCCGTGGCTCTGGTACGGGAAAACGACGGCAACGCCGAGGTCTCCCTGAGCGGTGTTGGCAGCATCGACGTGTCGGAAGTGCTCGACGGCCCGAGGCTCTGGGACCATGAGCCCGCGGGCAGAGTCGACACCCATCTGGCTGCCGCTCGCTCACTGGCCGATGCCGGCGGCGTTCGGATCCGTCAGGTATCCAAGGGTGAGCGCAGCGGATTCAAGATTGTCATGCCGGCGACCGTTCCCGAGACCTCCGGCGCTCAGCAACGAATCCCCACATCGGCCACGGCGGCATGAGTCAAACCCCCCGATTCAGGCTCTCCGCTATCGGACCGGTTGTCTTCGTGATCCTTGCAGCGCTGGCCGGTGCGCTCGGCGGCACGACCCGGAGTGCGACTGCCCAAGTGCCGAGTTACCCCACCACCGGCCCGGGAGCGACTGTGCAACCCACCGGCGCTCCGACCACGACCGTGACGATTCCCCAGATGGGGCCGTACCCGGTCGTGACCCCGACGACCACTGTGCCGCCCACCACCGCGGCTCCCGTGGCCACGACAACCCAGGCGCCACCACCGGTGAGCACCACCCCACCGACGACACTCGTATCGCTGGTGGGCGCAACCGAACGATTCGAGACAGCCAGGGAGCACCGGTCGGTCAGGGTCGATGCCGGCTTCGGCACCTTGGCGACCTACACCTTGGTGAGTGGCCCGCCCGACGCCGTGATTTCCACCGACGGCTTCCTTGCGTGGAGGCCCGGGGAAAGCGACGGCGGGACCACCGTCGACTTCGTGGTCAGGGCGCGAACACCTGACCAGCAGGTAAGGGATGTGTCGGTGCATGTGCTGGTGGCCGAGACCAACAGCACGCCCATGATCACTGGACCGACAGGGATTTCCGCAGCAGCGGGCGACACCGTGACCATCAAGTACACGGCCAATGACAGCAACGATGATCCACCCAACCACATCTCCTGGAGTGTCGAGGGCAGCAGCGACGCCTTCATCACCAACGGACTCCTCGAGTGGACCATCGATCCCACCACCCCGGCCGGTGATGTTGATCTGTCGATCATCGCCACCGACGACGGGGAACCGGCCATGAGCACGACACACCGGCTGGTCGTCAGGATCACGGGGGTGAAGACGAGTCTCATCACCGCGTTGTCCGACGACGGCACCCCACTCAGCCCGATGGTGATAGCTGCGTCGGGCGACAGCGCCCCGCTTTCGGTGGACCTCACAAGACCCGGCGAGTTGATGGTGGCCGTGGGTGAACGAACCCCGACCATCAGCCGATTCGCTCCTCCCCCCATCGGCCCCGGTGCAGCCGGCCCGAATCTCCGTCGGGGGGTGGCCAAGGTGCTCGACAGAAGGGCCGTGGTTGCGTCGGTGCAACACGCCTACCGGGTCCTGCTCGACCTGGAGGTACCGAAGACCGCGGTGGCCGGAGGGCTCGCTTGGCAGCTGATCCTGTTCTTCCTGCCCGGACTGTTCACACGGAATGACGACCTGTTCGACATTTCCGGTCTGAGAGCCGGGCAGGAGATCGGTGATGATCGCTTCAGGTTCCGCAGCGACGCCACCAGCCTGCGGGCCGGGGCGAAACGCCGGAAGTCCGGCACGTGGATGCGGGCTGTGGAGTCCCCGGCTGGGCCGATATGGATTCCGGTGGCCAATCTCAGGTCCAGTTTCCGCGGTCGCTGAGAGCGCCAACCCCGCCTCTGAGGTCACCCTGCGTGACCGTCACCGCTCGCCCTTGACGTGCGTGTGAGTCGCATGCGTAGCATTGCGCACGGTGGACGACACGGGACTCGCTGGCTTTCCAAGAGACCCACCGGGAGTATCACGCCCGATTTCGCGGGCTCTACCGGAAGGCAGCAATGTACGTATCATCACGAAACCTCCACGTCACCTCAATGGCGTCGGTCCCACAGGCGGTCGCGTTCGTCAACCACGTGGTCAGTCTCCTCAACGACAAACACGGTGGCCAGTTTGGCGTCGGCACCCAACTCGGAGGGGACCCGTCGATCATCGGAGTTCTCGGCCTTTATGAAACCTTGGCCGACTACGAGCGGATCGGGCTCGGGATGGCCGAAGATCCCGAGATCGGTGCCGCCATACAGTTGGGCAGCCACATGTTCGCTCCGGGCACCGTCGACGGTCTCTGGAACCTGAGGATGCCCGCCGGCGAACCCGACACGTACTCCACCGTGACCTCCACGCGGATCGAACTGGCCCGCATCAACGACGCCATGTCGTTCGCGGCCGAGGTCTCGACAACGATCACCGGAATCACCGGACGGCCCGTCGGTCTCGCCACCGCAATCACCGGAGACCGGGCAAGGATCGCGTGGGTGGGTTACAACTCGTCCCTCGCTGATCTCGAAGCGGAAACCGACCAGCTCGAGTCCAACGACGACTACCTCGACCTGTTCAAGCGGGCCGAGGGTCTCGTGGTCCCGAACACCCTCGAGAACGTCCTCTGGCGCTCCGCCACCGCCTGACCACCCACTCACCGGTTTTGTGAACGTTTCGAGTC
>JAJRXJ010000256.1 GCA_024276355.1 Actinomycetes bacterium
CGGCCATGGAGCGGGTGGCCGCCGAGCAGCGTCGGCTCGAGACCGACGCCCCCAGGATCAGGGTGGTGGTGCCGGCGGTGAAGGGCACCGATTCCGAATCCCCCGACGATCCCCGATCGAAGGCCATGAGGGAAGGTCGCAAGGCCCACGAGATAGCCGAGCTGGTGCTCTCCGAGTGCGGATTTGCCAACGTGCGAACCGGCGTGAAGCTGCCCTGCGGCGTCGAGATCGATTTCGTGGCCACCGCCGCCGACGGGTCAACCTGGCATTTCGATTTCACCGGGGCCTTCACCAGCGAGCGGGCCGGCCTCAAGCGAGTCGATTCGGTGTGGCGCTCGCTCGGCAAGGCCGGGGTGAGGCGCCACGACGAAACCGTCTCCGACGATTTCGTGCCTCTGGTCCTGCTCACCACCGCACTGCCCTCCAGCGGTGTGGGTCTCAAGGCACTGCGAACCGCACGACGAGACGGCCTGATCCAGGATGCGGTCGAGGTGCTGTCAGAGGCCGGCCAGGAACGGCTCCGCCACTACGCCACCACCGGTCGCGACTGCGGCGACGTCGAGTTCCTGGTGGCCCAAGAACCCGACTCTCTCTTCTGAGCCGGGCCTGTCGATGACCGCACTACGGACCGAGATCTCCGAGATTGTCACCGGTCTGGGCTTGTTCGGTTTCCGCGACCTGCAACGGGCGCTGTCGGCCCGACCCCGCTACATCACCAACGTCGACGACGCGGTATACGACCGACTCGAACAGGCCCTGGCCGACGGCAAACACGCCGACGTGTTCCGGACCGCCTACGCCAACGGGGCGGCTTTCGCCCGCGCCGACGATGCCCTGCGGGGCCGCCCTCCGTGGACCGTCGAGTGGAAGGGCCCGCATCGACCGCCGGCCTACGAGCAGATCCCGGCCGATCTCAGGGTCGATCACGTCTACCTGATCAGCTGCAAGTACGGCTCCAACATCCTCCACAACGCGTCTCCATGGCACCTGTTCGCCGGTGCGCTCGCCGAGCGGTCGAAGAACTACGGCGACTGGTTCGTCGAGGCGGCCCCACAGTCGTTCCAGGCGTTCTACTCGGTGGTGCGAGCTCACATCGACGACCCGTCGCTTCCCGACCGCGTCGATCGGCTCGACCCTGTCCATCGACGTTCGCTCCAACGGTCACTTCCGGGCAGGTGGCCCGCCGAGTTGCGCTCCGACTGGAAGCTGGTGGCCTACGACATCGCCTGCGCGAGCGCCGACAGGTTGCTGCAACTCACCTCTGGCAAGGGCAATCGCGAAGAACTGCTGTGGCGGATGCTTCGGCTCCAGGCGGCCCCCTATTTTGTTCTCGGTGCCGACATGCGCGGCGAGCCCCTGCGGTACCGGGTCACCACACCTTGGGATTTCCGAACCAGATACACGGTGAAGTCGGTGGACCTGTGGGGCGAGCCCGCGGGCCAGCCGACCGTGAAATGGCGAGCCGATGTGATCGATCGCGAGCGGGACCAAACCAGGATCGTCGAGGGCCACATCGAGATTCGGTGGAGCCACGGCAAGTTCGCGGGCGCTCCCGAAGCCAAGGTGTATCTCGACACCGCCCACCATCGGGTGGCGGGCTACGAAGTGATCAGCTGAGGCGTGTTGCTCAGACGCTCGATCTCGGCGGGGGGCAAAGCGCGAAGCGCGGTGGCCCAGCGACGGAGGACCAACTCGCGGGCCAGATGGGCATCGCTGGCCACGTAGGCCCGACACTGCTCGACCGACAGCTCATGGATACGGGATCGGTCGACCTCGACAACCGGCAGCCCCACGAACCGCGAGAGTGGCTTGAGACCGCACTTGAGATTGACGGAGTCGCCGACGTCGGCCCGGTAGAGCAGGTAGCCGTCGAGGTGGATGTGGCCGCGCCAGCCGGCCCGGCCGGCGGGATCGGTGAGACCCAGGGGAACCCCGATGATCTCCGCGCGGCGGGCGATGAACGGCAGATCGAAACGCGTGCCGTTCCAGGTGATGATGACCCCCGGTTGCAGCGACCGCATGAAGGCATCGAGTTCGGTGAGGATCGAGATCTCGGGGCCATCGAACACCCGCTCCAAGCCGGGGCCGGTGACGGCAACCGCGACGATGGGGGACACCTCGGGATCGAGGCCATCGACGGTGGTGTCGGTCTCGATGTCGAGGCCGTAGGTGGGGAAGCTTGCCTGAGGTTCGATGCACCGATGGTAGGGCAGGCATACGACAACCGCCGGGCACTGTGCCGGCGGCTGCTCGCAACGGGCCTCAGGATTCGATGATGCGAACCACGAACGACTCGGGCCAGCGTTTCCCGGCCAGCATCAGGGTCCCGTCGCCCAGATCGGCGATGCCGTTGAGCACATTGCCCTGATCGTTGCCGATGCGTCCCTTCACCCTGTCGAGCAACGACGAAGCGTCGATCGTGGCCACGACCCGTCCGTCGCTGGGGTCGATCACCACCAGGTCGGTGGTGGTGTAGATGTTGGCCACCACGAGATCGCCGACGCACTCGAGTTCGTTGAGGTAGGTGACCGGCTGCCCGTCGATGGTGACCGACACCACCGACGTAACCGAGAAGTCGTCGGGGTTTCTGGACGTGAGGTTCTCGGACCCATCGGTCATGAGCAGCCGATCGCCCATCAGACACAGACCCCAGCCCTCACCGCTGTAGGTCCACTCACCCACCGGCGCAAGAGTCTGGCGGTCGTGGCGCAACGCCCGACCCTCCCGCCAGGTGAGCTGCACGATCTCGTCGCCCACCACGGTGAGGCCCTCGCCGAACACCGAAGCGTCGAGGTAGACCTTGGCGATCTGCTCACCGGTCGCCGGGTTGATGGCGCGGATGGAGGATTCGCCGTAGAGACC
>JAJRXJ010000257.1 GCA_024276355.1 Actinomycetes bacterium
GAACTCGTGTGTCGACGAGGTGATCATCGAAGACGGTCGGGCGGTCGGGGTCATGGCGCGTGGTCGCGAGATCTGGGCCGAGAAATGCGTGGCCTCCAACGCCGATGTCCGCCAGACACTGCTCGATCTGGTCGGCGAACAACATCTCTCGCCGCTCTGGACCAAGCGGGCCAAAGCCTTCCGGTACGGCCCCAGCCACGTGCTCGGCACCCCGATGTTCTGCCTTCACGAGGCCCCCGATTACAAGTCGGCCCGATGGGCCCCCGACCTCAACCGGTGCTTCTACACGATGGTCGGTTTCGACGGACCCGACGACACCATTCGCTACATCCGCGACGCCTACTCGGGCCGGGTTCCGATGGCCGCTGCCGGCATGTGGGTCAACAGTCTGTGGGACAAGGCCCAGGCGCCACCCGGACGCCACGCCGCCACCGGTTGGTACTTCCTGCCGCCGGCCAGCGCCCTCAGCAGCGCCGAATGGGAACAGGTGCGCAACGACCTCAACGAGCAATTCATCGATGCGTGGCAGGCAGCCGCGCCCAACATGACCCGCGACAACATCATCGCCCACAAGCTCTACACACCCGACCAGATGGAACACAAGAACCGGATGTTCGAAGGGGATTTCTCCAGCGGAGAGTTCGCCCCCGATCAACTGGGAGCCAACCGGCCGTTCCCCGAGGCATCCAACTACCGCACCGAAATCGACGGTCTCTATTTCTGCGGACCGTCAGCGTTCCCCGGGGGCGGGGTCCACGCGGCGTGCGGTTACAACGCGTACAAGGCAATAGCCGAGGACCTCGGGTTGGCGAGCCCCGTGGACGCAACCAGGGGCTACTGAAAGACACACAGGGAGATCAACTTGCCCGACATATACACACCCGAGTGGTACGAAGCCGTTCGTGACGCCATCAACGCGCGTGTCGCCCAGATGAGCGGTCTTCCCGACGGGGCATGGAACATCGCCATCGACATCATCGGCGACGGTACGTCCCCCTACGTCGACGAAGGCTCCCAGCGAAACTTCGTGGCCCGCATCGAAAACGGCCATTGCGCCTGGTATCGCGAGGTGGGTGACGACGGCCCGGGGGTAAAGCTTGACTTCAGGTTCACCGGTCCGGCCACCGTTTTCGACGAGATCGCCGCCGGCCAGCTCGACCCGATCGACGCCGCGCTGCGGGGCACGATCAAGGCCAAGGGCGACATGCGGTTTCTGATGCGTCAGGCCGAACACGTGCAGGTGTTGCTGTCGGCCTACACCGACGGGGTCGAGACCCTGTGGCCCCAGGGGGCACCACCCTATCCCGGAGGATCCAAGTGAAATCCATCTGCGACGTCATCATCATCGGTGCCGGCCACAACGGCCTCACCCTCGGTGCCTATCTGGCTCGCAGCGGCCTCGACGTTGTGGTGCTCGAACGTCGCCACGAAGAAGGCGGCGGGCTCTGCACTGAAGAACTCACCCGGCCCGGATTCCTCCACAACGTCCACGCCAACTATCACACCTTTGTCGACATGGCCCCGCCGGTGGCCGACCTTGAGGTCCGCAGGAACGGCGCCGAATACATCCGTCCCGAGGTTCAGATGGCGTCGATCTTCGACGATGGCACCGCCCTCACCGTCCACACCGATCTCGACAAGACCTGCACCTCGATGGCCCGATTCTCCGAGGCTGACGCCGAGACCTTCCGCCGCCTCCACACCGAGGCCCACGGATTCGTCGACCTTCTGCTCGGCACGCTGATGTATCAGCCGCCCATGTCGATCAAGGAACTCACCCGGGCGTTGGCCGCGTTCGGGGTCGAGGATCGCACCGAGTTCCTCTCCGTGAAGCTCCGGCGCGAAACCATCAACGAGTTCCTCGACCAACACTTCACCCACCCCAAGATCAAGGCCCATCTGGCCTTCCACGGCGCGGTTTGTGGCTACACGAACGATGTGGCCGGGCTGGCCATCGGCTTCCCGCTTCTGGTCGGCAAGATCGACAACTGGCAGCTCTGCGTCGGCGGGTCCCATCGCCTGGCCCACGCCCTCTGGCGCGATCTCGCTCACCACGGCGGCACCATGATCAGCGATGCCGAGGTGGCCCACATCAGCATCGAAGACGGCCGGGCCGTCGGCGTTCGACTGGCCACCGGTGAGGAGATCACCGCCCGCATGGCCGTGGCCTCGACCGTGGCCATCGAGCAGACCATGCTCGACTTTGTCGACGCCGGTGAGATCCCGCCCGAGCTCCGCACCCGGGTAGCCGAAAAGGTGGTCCACAAGGACTGGTCGCTGTTCTCGGTGCACGCCGCCATGACCGAACTCCCCGAATACTCCGCCGCCGAGTTCGACCCCGACGTGAACCGGGCCTGGGTGATCAACCTCGGCTACGCCTCCACCGACGAGCTTGACGACGACTGGCGACTCATCCGCAAGGGCGGTCTTCCCGACCCCCGACCCAACGCCGCGGTCAACTCCCTCTACGACCCCACCGACGCCCCGGAAGGTTGCT
This sequence comes from Actinomycetes bacterium, assembly GCA_024276355.1. GTDB lineage: Bacteria > Actinomycetota > Acidimicrobiia > Acidimicrobiales > Aldehydirespiratoraceae > SZUA-87. Next base: position 2,498 of record JAJRXJ010000257.1, read on the forward strand.
ACACCGGTCTGTTGAGACAGTTCGCCCCGTTCGACCTCGACGACGGAGGCGCCGGCCGATGGGAGGGCATGGGACGCTGGTACGGACAGAGATGCCTCGACGCGTGGCGGCGGTTCGCGCCCAATCTCACCGCCGACAAGTTCATCGACTGGGCCCCCTTCACCCCACTCGACATCTCCCGCAAACTCGTCAACATGGTGAACGGCGACTGGATGATGGGCGAGATCTCGCTCGACAACATGCTCGACCAACGCCCACTCCCGGAACTCGGCCAATACCGCACGCCCATCGATCGGCTCTACCTCGCCGGTTCCACCCAACACCCCCACGGATTCATCACCTTCGGCCCCGGATACAACGCACTGCAGGTGATCGCCGACGACCTCGACATCGAACCGTGGTGGCGGGAGATCTGAAGTGACCCCACCCGAGGTTGTGCTGGTCGACGGCGACGACGCATCAGGTATGGCCTGCATGCTCGCCGATCTGATCACCGACAATCTCGGCGACTACCCGGGTCGGGCCGCGGTGGCCCGACTCGCCCGGGGGGACGTCGTGTTCACCACCATCGACCAGGGGCTTTCGGTCACCTTGTCGTTCCTCGACGGCCGACTCGAGATAGCCGACGGCGCCAGGTCCGGCGCCCCCGTGGTGGCTTCCCCGTGGCTGACCATGGCCGCCCTGTGCAGCGGCCGGGCATCACCGATGAAGGCGCGCTCCGATGGCGACCTCACCGTGACACTCAACCGACAGCCGATTCCCCTGGCCGCGGCCGCCTACGTGGTATCGGTTCCGGCTTCCCACTACGAAGAGTCGAACCACCGAACCCGAAACGCGGCTGTGTCGATCGGTATTGTCTGCCTGCTCGCGTTCGTGGTCCACAACCGGCGCGGTCGAAGGGCTGCAGGCCCGTGATCGCCGAGTCAGGCTGAGCGGTACCGCCGCTCCATCAACCATCCACCCGTGTGGACGGTCGCCCCCAAACCGATGAGGACGACCGCGACCCACACGAGTGCCCCCTGATGAGGACCTGTGAATGCCAACTCTGAAGCCTTGACCACTGGCTGCTCGGTGTAGGTGATCTCCGAACCAGCCACTTGTTCGAGGGCGACATTCGAAACCTGAACGGAGCAGGAAACCCCGCGAGCCAACTGGGCGGCCGACGGAGGACAGGTCGCCAGGCCAGTGGCTCCGACCTGACCAACCGGGATCGCCACGCCGGTGGCTTTGAATGTGCCGCCGGGCCCGACGGTGTAGCCGGTGGCCCCGTTGCCGATCAGCGCGCACCGACCAAGCGTGTCGCCCAGCCGGGTGTCGTCATTGCACAACAACAGGAACACGTCGGTTCCCGGCTCGAAACCTGCCCCGGCAACGGCGACGAGATCACCGTCTTCGAGCGATGTGGCCGGGGTGATCGTGACCGAGGTCGACTGAGCCGCGGCCGGCAATGCCGGCAGCACCAGCACAGCCAGCAGGCATACAAGGACAAGTCGTCGTTTCATCATGGTGCCACCGTGTCATCGGGATCGAGTTCGGACGCCGCCCCTGTGCCGCCGGTGGCGGGACCGCTGCCGGCGGCCGCACCGCCGGAGTTGGTCACATCATCGATCGGATCGGAGGGTGCCGAGGGGGGAATCACGCTCGGGTCGACAGTGTCGTTGGGATCGAGTTGCTCACCACCGTTGGTCGAACCGGGCTGACTCCCACCGGGTGTTGAGGCACCCGACGGCCCGGATCCGGGCTCGTTGGCGGATACGTCGTCGGCGGGATCGCCGCCATCGGGCTGGCCGGGTGCGCCGACCACATCATTGGGGTCGAGATTGCCGGGGTCGGGTTCTCCGCCGGCTCCGGGGTCCCCGGCGCTGACGTCGTCGCCCGGGTCGGAGCCCTGGTCGGGAGCCTGCGGGGTGTCGTTGGCATCAACGCCATCGGACGAACCACCGGAACCATCACCGGACTCGTCAGCCGACACGTCATCACCAGAATCAGTACCGTCACCGGAACTCGACTCATCGTTGGCATCAACGCCATCGGACGAACCACCGGAACCATCACCCGACTCGTCAGCCGACACGTCATCACCAGAATCAGTACCGTCACCGGAACTCGACTCATCGTTGGCATCAACGCCATCGGACGAACCACCCGAACCATCACCGGACTCGTCAGCCGACACGTCATCACCAGAATCAGTACCGTCACCGGAACTCGACTCATCGTTGGCATCGGTGCCGTCCGACGAACCACCCGAACCATCACCGGACTCGTCAGCCGACACGTCATCACCAGAATCAGTACCGTCACCGGACTCATCGACCTCATCGGTGTTGCCCGTGGTCGAGCCGTCTCCACGCCCACCTGATCCATCATCGATGTCCTCAGGCGGAGCGTCATCACTCTCATCGCGGGGTAGCACGACAGGAGTGTCGGGTGGAGGCGTGACCCCGATCGGATCGGAAGCGCGTAGCGGGCCGGTCTCACGGGCCGAGCCGAACGCCCATGCCTGAAGATCGTCTGCGACTATCCAGGAACCGGTGCCGTCACTGAACGACACGGCCCCCACCGCGTTGTCCCAGCGACAGGCAGCTCCACCGCGATCGGAACCACTGAAGGCGGCATCGCCGAAAGTGAGGACCTGACCGTTGTCGCCGAGGATCCAGTAGCCGCCACCGGTGACCGTTGTCTGCACCGCCACCGGGGTGACCAGGCCAATGCCCTGGAGATCAAGAAGCGACCCGGAGTATCGAGCATGACCCATGGCGAACACCGTGCCGTCCTCGGCAACGAGGATCAGTCCCTCACCGTCGGATGATGGTGAGAAGTCGACGAGCGGGGCGGTCAGCCAACCCTCACCGAGATCACCGAAGTTCTCCGCATCGCCGAAGGGATGAATCGCTCCGTTGGCCTCGACGATCCAGTATCCCTCGCCATCGGTCGTGCTGGCGATGGCCACCGCCTCGCCGGTGGCTTCGGAATCATCTATCGAACCGAAGTACCTGGCGGTGCCGAGTTCCTGCACATCTCCCCAACGGTCGAGCAGGTAGAACCCCTCGCCATCGGTCGTGCGCTCAATGTCGACGATGCCGTCGAGCTCAATGTCGCCGAGAGATCCGCGGAATCCGGCATCACCGAGGGAAGCGATGTCGAGAGCTCCGCCGAGTACCACCTGAATGTTGGCGGTGGATGAGTCGCCGGCCGTGACGGGCCCGGCCGGAGGAAGGGTCGTGGTGGTGGTGGTGGGGGCGCCGACGAACAGACCCGATGTTCCCGGGATAACCGGACGAAGGGCAGCAGTTTGAACATTGGCAGGGTCGTTGGGATCGGTCGCACCATCCACTTGACCGCCGGCAGGATCAACGGTGGTGGTCGTGGTGTTCGGATCGACTATGTCGTCGGCGCTGGTGCCGGCATCCGACGAGGGAGCACCCGTGGTCGTGGGGATCACAACTCCGTCGGCGCCCGCAAGTGCCGGGTCGGCGAGAACCAGGTCGGTGAGACCCCACTTGGGATTGTCGCTTCCCCTGCACAGGAAGTCGAACGGCGTCTGCCCGGCCGAGTCGGCATCCAGCAGACTCCAGTAGGGGTTGATGTACTGGCCGCTCGGATCGGTCATACCGAAATGGAGATGAGGGCCGGTGGTGTGACCCGAATCGCCAACGAACCCGATGAGCTGGCCGGCCCTCACCGTCATTCCCTCCACCAGACCCGGCGCAAACGCATACTCGGGAAGGTTGGCGTTGTCGGCCGTGCCCGGAGTGTCGTTGTTGAGATGAATGTAGAGATAGCGCCATCCATCAGAATCAGTGATGATCACCATGTTGCCTTCGGCACCATCATTGGAATGGCGGATTCTGGTGACCGTTCCATCGGTCACCGCAACGAGCGGTGTCATCCGGACCGCCGGGATGTCGATGCCCCAGTGGCGCCGCTGCGCGCCGTCACGCGGGTAGTACCAGTCGTTGACGAAACGGTGCTCACCATCAACGGGAAAGATCATGCGACGCAGCGTCTGCTGGATCTCCTCGGGAATGGTTGCGCCGGTCGTGACCTCGACCTCGGGTTCCGGTTCCTGGGCCGCCACGGTGGTTGCACCGATCAGCAACACAACCAGAGACGCCAGAGCGATGCTCGAGACAAGTCTGCTACCGCGTGTATGAGTCATGATTCGCCGCTTCCTTTCGGGAGATCAAGGCCGTCGAGATCGCCACCCGACAGACCCAGAGCCGAGCCCGGAGTAGTTACGTTCCAAGAACAAGATGACCGGCCACCACAGGCGATGACGTCGCCATCGGTGGCCCTCACAAAACCGACGCTGACCGCGCCGAGACTGCTGATCGACAGGTCTCCACCGAGGATCGCGGCCGCGTCGATGTCTTCCGAACGATCGATGAGGCCCTCGCCACTGCCATCGAAGAAGACCGATACGTTCGGGGATGCGTCAGGGCCCGTCGGCATGGAAACCCTCAGAAGGTCCTCGTCTCTGACAGAGCCGATTCCGGCCAACTCGACATTGCCTCGTATCGAGACCACAAGATCGCCGTCGATCATCGTGAGCGCATCAACGTCGGCGGCCGGGGTGACAAGCCCGATGTCGGCACCCCGCATGTAGATGGAGAACGTGCCGCGGGTGGACTCGCCCAATTGGTCGGCGTCGAACCTCAGGACATCGCTGTCCGAGACGACACCCAGGTCGTCGGTTTCGAACGGTCGGTCAACCGACAGAAGGATCGTGTGGTCGTCGAGAACATGGAACGCATCGACGTCGCGTCCGGCCAGACCCACGTCGGACCCGTCGAACAGCATCTCGAACCGAGTGCCATCCCAGATGAGAATGTCCTCGTCCCTGTAGCCGAGATTTCCATTGTTGGTGCGACCGGCTCTCTTCAACGAGACATACAGCACCGGCTCACCTCTGGCCGGCACGTTGACGCCGAACTCGACGGTGGCCACGGCATCGGAGGTGACCTCGATCGACGAAGGGAACACACCACTGACGAAGCCACGCTCCGGCAGCGAGTCGGGCCGCAGGGTGACACGAGCCGGACCCGGTGGAAGGTCCTGCACCTCGAAGATGCCTGCAGCATCGGTGACGCCGTATACCGGGCCGGAATCGTCGAGGGTGCCGAACCGGTCATCTGGCCCCGCCGCTTCGACGGTGACGCCGATGTCGGCCAAGCCGACCTCGGTTGGCCCACCACGCAGGCCATCACCATCCAGATCATCGAAGACGCTCACGATCAGGCTTCCCGGCGCCGGGGGACGCCAACCGAAATCGGTGGTCACCGATTCACCGGCAGCCAGATCGATGTCGAAGGAGCCGGAGGTGGTCAGCACCGAATCGAGTGGCAACGAGGTTGGTGCCACGGCGACGCGATAGGCACCGGGATCGAGACCGTTGAACAACCACGATCCATCGGGCCCTGTGACCACCTCGGCGATGATCGTGTCGTCGGCGGTTCCGTATTGGGCGTCGGCACCCGCGGTGGTGACGCTGACCTGGACAGACCCGGTGGGCAGCTCACCGGCGTCGAACGAACCGCTGCTGTTGGAATCCTCGAACACGATGCCCGAGACCGATGTGGCCGGTTGTGCGGTGGTGCCGCCGAGGATTTCCGCCGAGCGAACGAGATTGACCAAGCCGGCCCCGAACACGTCGTCGGCACCGGGATCTCCGAGGTCGGTGGCCCCACCTATCAGCGCCGCCTCGATCTCGGTGTCGGTGCTGGTGGGCGCGGCTCCCATGAGCAGAGCAATCGCACCGGCAACGTGGGGAGCCGCGAACGATGTGCCGGTGTGGGGGATGAACTCGCCGGCGATCGCCTGGGCGGTGATCATGTCGCCGGGCGCAGCGACATGCGGGTAGGTGCGGGTGGCCCCTCCGCACTCAGTCGGGCCACGGCTGCTTTCGGACAGTGCGCTGAGATCGGACCTCACCGCACCCACGGCGAGTGCGCCCGGGAGGTTGGAGGGGCTTGGGGAACTCCCCGGGCCGGGTCCGAAGTTTCCGGCAGCGAAGACCGGAATGACACCGGCAGCCCGCAGGGCGGCAATGTCAGGGGCGAACTCGAGATCGCATCCCGGCGAGGCGCCGGTCCAGGAGGAGTTGACCACGTCGGCACCGTCGTCGGTGGTCGGATCACCGTCGGGGTCGAGCACCCATTGCAGAGCAGAGTGAATGGCCGACGTGGTTGCGTTGCCCCGGTCGTCGAAAATCTTGGCGGCGATCCACTGAGCGTCGGGGGCGACACCCACGGTTGAGCCGCTCATATCTCCGCCGGTGATTATGTTGGCGACAGCAGTGCCGTGACCCGTGGTGTCATACGGTTCGGTTGAAGATCCATAGGGGTCGAACCAGCTGTTGGTGCCGCCTCGGTACGAGCCGGCCACCTCCGACGGGAACACGTTGGGGATACCGACAATGTCGACGCCGGTGTCGAGCACAGCCACCACGATGCCTTCGCCGGTGTGGCCCGCGGCCCACATGGCCGGCGCGCCGATGGCGTCGACGTTCGATGTGGGTGGCCCCGCCGGCGCGGTTCCGGCGAGCTGATAGTGATGCTCGATGTCGATTTCTGCGACATCGTCGAACCGGGCCAGATCGGCGATCACACCAGGAGTGGCGGTGATGGCGAATCCGTTCATGATCCAGAACGGTGTGAACTCCTCAACGTCTGGGCCGAGCTCCCAGATCGGGGCTAGAAGCCGGTAGAGGAACTGATCGCGAGCCGCAGCTTCTTGAAGAGAACGAATGACGTCCTCCGAGGAAGCCTTGGGTCCGGCATCAGCCAAAACCTCAGACAGATCAACCTGATCGTCGAGGCGCACCACAACACTCAGGAACCCGTCCGCGGGGGTGACGGCGAGTGCCTGTCGAGCCGCGGGGGTGAACACCGACGCGAACTGCCCGACCGAGTCGGAGACATCGACCTGCTCGGACTGGGCGGAAACCGGAGTCGAGAACGCGAGAGAGGCGGTGGCCAAGGCCACCGCTAAGAGTGAGAAACCCATCCGCCTCACGGGTCGACCTTCCCGCGATGAAGTTCATCTTCGATCAGGAACTGTTCGACACTCCTGAGCCGACGATCACGGATCATCGTGGCGGTCCCGCGCCAGATCAGAAGAACCAGGAACACGACCACACCAGCGGCACCGAGCGTCGAGGTGACCCCGGCGATGGAAGCATCCGAGACTCTTACCTCGCGTCCACCGGCGGCACTGGAGACCGTCCACCGGAAGTCGGCTGTGACATCGGGGAGACCGAGCCGACGAACCACAACCTGAACGTCGTAGTCGCCGGGAACGGAGAACCGAGTGGTCGGAATCTGGTATTCGCCGGGGCGGTCCGTGGGATCCACATCGAAGGTGGCAGTCTCGACATCAAGGTCAAGGGGAGTGACCCTCACGAGAACCCGGTCGATAGCCGCCGGCATGGGAATGCGGGTGCTGGCCGCGTCGATCAGAACCAGGTTCTGGCCCGGGACGTTCGGGGTGATCTGCATGGCGAGTTGGACGTCGTCGCGAACCACCGCCAACTGACGCGACTCCGCGTTGACCACCGGCATCCAGGTGATCCCGGTGGCGGGGGCCGAAGCGGTCAGGATCGCCGCCGCGGCGATCACGACTGCCGTGGCCATCGACTCGCGACCGATCCTCCGATGGCTTCCCTTGGGGGACAGTCCCCGTCGAGTGGCGAGCGCCAGGATCAGAACCACTCCCATGGCGAGCAATTTCACGATCATGGTCTGGCCGTAGGCAGTGCCGATGAACGAGTCGACCGAGGTGATCAAGGGCCCGATGCCCAGCAACCCGGTGACCAAAGTGGCGGCCAGGGCGGCTTCGGCAAACGGCGAGAATTCCTTCAGTGCGATCGCGCCCAGGCGGTCGGGGCGCTCCACCGCACGATTGCGAAGGATCTGCCAAAGCACGAACACGCCGCCAACCCACGAAAGTGCCGCCGCCAGATGGAGGGTGTCGTTCGCTATGGAGAACAGGGGGGTTTCGGTGCCGGCTGCGTGGCCGGCTGCGGCCTCCGAAAGCAGGGCCACCGCACCAAGAGCGGCGAGCATCCCTCTCGATCCGGTCAATCTGGATCGGCCCTTGAGAATCACCGCGGCTGCAGCCACGGCCAGGAACCTGATGATGGCCCACTGGCCCCACGAGGTCGAGACCAACGATGTTTGCAGCAGGTCCCCCATCGATTGACCGGTTGCTGTCGATATGGACCACAGTTGATGTGAAACGAGCGACAGCACCGCTGCCGAGGCCAGTACCGCCCCTCTCCAGGCCCACGCGGCGGCAAACTTGGTCGAGGCCAGGTGCCAGGGCCGGTCGGATTCAGCGGCGAACCGTTCTCTCAGCGATGCGAGAACGATCCCCTCGACCACGAGACTGCCGAGCATGAGCCCGAGACCCACGAACATTGCCCATCTCAATGCCACCTCGCTGGGGGGAACCGGCTTGGAAGATTCGGGGAAACTGGCCTGAGAGAGATCGGCTCCGGCACCGAACCCCCACACGATCATTCCCTTGGTGATATGACCATCGGATGCACTGAAGGCTGTCCATCTCAGGCTGTACAACCCATCGGGGACATCGCCGAAGACCACAAGGAGGGAGTCGTCACCGCCGTCGTGGCCGACGATCTCGACCGGATACGAGTTGCCATCGACATCTACCAGCTCGACGGCACTCGAATCGGGAGACACTGTTTCGTTGAAGGTGAGGGTGACAGATTTCGGAGCCTCGTCGAGTGCGGATCCATCCGCCGGGTCGGACTGGACCAATGTTGCGTGGGCGTAGGCGGGCGAGGCCGACGAGATGATCGAGGCCGCCACGACAGCC
>JAJRXJ010000258.1 GCA_024276355.1 Actinomycetes bacterium
GCACCTCGCTCCCCACTCCACCGAACTTCACCTCGTCGACCGGGTCGACCCGATCCTCGCGCTGGCCTTCGCCACCGGCGACCATGTGCCGCTCCCCGACTCGCGACCGTCGCCTTGGGTATCGCTGGCCGGACGGGCCTCCACCACACTTGTCTACGAGAGCACCGCCGACCCCGAGGTGTGCGCACACCTCGCCGAACGACTCGCCGAACCGGCATCGGCCGTGGCCGTACCGCTCATCGTCGCCAACGGACTCCTCGGCGTTCTCTACGCATTCGGGCCCGAAGGCAAGAGACCCGGAGTCCACGATGTCGCCTACGTGGAAGATTTCGCCATCGCCCTCGCGGCACGTCTAGCGGTGATCCGGTCGGTGAGCGACATCCCGGCCGACGACCGAGTCGATCGCCTCACCGGGCTGCCCGACCGCACAACCACCCAGCGCCGCCTGCTGTCGATGATCGACGACCGGAGATCGTTCACCATCGCGGTGGCCGATATCGACAACTTCAATCGGATCAACGAGGTCGCCGGCCGGGACGAGGGCGACCGGGCTCTCGAGATTCTCGCGGCCACCGCCCGCAAGGCCGTCCGCCCGATCGACGTGGTCGGGCGAATCGGTGGCGACGAACTTCTCTTCATCTTCCCCGACACCACGCCAGATGATGCCGTCAAGGCCCTCGAACGCCTGAGAGAAGCGCTGTTCCTCACGCAGGCCACAGCCGAGGCCGCCAACTTCACGCTGAGCATCGGCGTGATCGGCTCGTCCTACGGCGGCCCGATCGACAAGATTCTGATGCGTGCCGCCGACGCCCTGCGATACGCCAAGTCGGAGGGCGGCAACCGCGTCGTGTTGGCCCCTCCGGTGGGGGCCGCTCCACCAGTCTGACCCGTCGGGGATCAGCCGTACACGAGTGGAACCCTGGCCACGTCCCGGGCGGTGATCTCGTCGCCGGCGGGCGTCGGCGACGGAACATCAGACAACGAGGACTCCTGCACACCGTCCTCCGGGTTGAGAAGATCCATGATTCGTGTGTGGGTGACCGACCCGGCGGGAGCCCCACCGAGGCGCCACTGCTCCGGGTTGGACAACACATCGCGAACCCGTCGGACGCCACCGGACGGGAAGCCCTCCTGCGACAGGAGGGCAACTGCCCAACCCCATGTCGACGGGTCACCGGCCGGCAGCAACTCGCGGGGGACCCGCACCGTCACCTGACCGCGATCGGGAACCACGATCATGTCGAACGTCGGTGCGCTCTCGACCACCGTGCCATCGGCGGCAGCGTCGAACACCGCCGACTCCCACCCCTCGACCGTGAGCGCGAAGTCCCAACCGTTGCCATCCTCGAGAGCGGCGTTGCGTCCATCGAGCATCATCAGCGCCCCGGTGCCGGCGCCGGGATCAGTGTCGGCATAGACATCGAACGTCTGGACCGACAGTCCATTGGCGCTGCTCCAGGGATTGCGAATGGGGGCGACAACATCGAAGGTGAACACCACATCGGTGTCGGTGAGACCAACCGTGAATCCCTCGAGGTCGAACGAACCGGCGGTGAAGACATCGTCGAACGGATATACGTACGAACCCGGCCCGTGGTCGTCGCCCACCGGATCCGTGAACGAGGCCAGGATCTCCACATTCGACACGTCGGGAACGCTGATCTGCGCCGGACCGGAAGCCGGGAACAGACCCGACGGGTTCTCGACGGCGAGCAGTATCCGATCGCCGAAATCGAGTGGTGCCAGCGCCGACAACGGCACCGCTATCTCGCTGCCGGACACCGGAACCGGGACACAGTCGGATGAACCGGTCGACGCCACGCAACCGTTGACCAGGTCGATCACATGGGTGGCACCGAAACCGAGCAGGTCTCCGGCGGAGCTGCGAGGCACCCCGGAGCCGGTCGGTGCACCGACCCACACCCGCGTCGCTTCGGAGCCATCGGGTAGAGCGAGGTAGAGATTCTCACGATCGAATCCGTAGCGAAGGGTCGTCGCACCAGCTTCGAATCGGCCGCCATCAGCCCATTCCCCATCGCCAACCGTGCCGTCGATCAGAGGCGAAACAAGGTCGTTGGGGCTGGACACCGGCAGCACCGCTGCGGCCGGGATGATCGGCACGTCGAGCCAGTCGGGTCGGGCCTCGCCGAGTTCGTCGTACATCTGCCCGAGCAGCTCCCGGTAGGCAGAATCGAAGTAGTCGTCGTTGCCGGAGTTCTGATCAGAGCCGTACCACCAGAACCAGTCTGAGCCCTCGGCGAACAGCATCTTGGCGAATGCAGCCTCGTAGACATCCGGGTCGACGTTGGCTTCCGCCGCCGCGAGATCGTCGCGGGCCCGGGCCAGATAGTCCCACGCGGTGGCTTCCTCCTTCTCA
>JAJRXJ010000259.1 GCA_024276355.1 Actinomycetes bacterium
CTACGTCAACCCGCCCGAGGGTGGAAAGGTGCTCGACGAGAATTACCTCACCGAAATCGAACTGGCTGTGATGACCGCCATTGGCGCCGACGCCTAGGGTGCAGACATGAACAGAGAGTCCGTCGACGAGCGTCAGTTGATCCGGTGGGCCGAGGCGCTCTCGGCAACGGCGCGTACCGGCCTCGGGTTCACGCAGAGCCTTTACGAACGTGAACGGTTCGAGGAGGTTCTCGCCATCGCCGCCGACATCAGGTCCCATGTGAGCGGAGGCATCGATCCCGAGCATCAGGTCGACGCTTGGCTCGACTCGGTGGGCGAGGGTGTGCTGGGCTACGTCACCCCCAAGGTCACCGTGGGGGCCGTCGTGGGCAATGATGCCGGCGAGATTCTATTGGTGAAGCGGGCCGACTCCGGCGTGTGGTTGTTCCCGACCGGGTGGGCGGATGTGGGCTACTCGCCGGCCGAGGTGGTGATCAAGGAGGTCGCCGAGGAGACCGGCATCCATTGCGAGGTGATACGGCCCATAGCCGTGGTCGACGGCATTCGCCGCGGGTTCACAAGAATCCCCTTGGTGTCACTGGTGTTTCATTGCCGCCAGACCGGCGGGTCGCTGAAGCCCCATCCGCTCGAGTGCACCGATGTCGGATTTTTCGCCGAACACGATCTGCCGGAGCCGGTTGCCGGAGCGGACTCTTGGGCCGAGCATGCTTTTCGCGCGATCCGGGGCGAGGATGTCGTGGTCGATTTCGACGCCCCACGCTCCCCGCCATGGCGCGGCGAGCCCTGACCCATCACGGAGACCCTGTGACCGCAACGATCGATCATGGAACAACGCGCGACGGCTTGCTTCAGCTGAGACGCCGCTGGGAGCCGTCCGGCGACCCCCGAGCGGCAGTGTTGCTTCTCCACGGAATCGCCGAGCATTCCGGTCGCTACGAAAAAGTCGGTCGACAGTTGGCCGACGCCGGGTTCGATGTGGTGGCAATCGACCATCGTGGCTACGGCCAGACCGGCGGTCGTCGCGGTCACGTCGATTCATGGTCGGAATTTCTCGACGACGTCGAGGATCAACTGGCGGAGATTCGCCGACTCGACCTTCCGGTCGTGATGCTCGGGCATTCGATGGGCGGTCTCATAGCGGCTAGTTACTGTGTCGATGATCGGCCCCTGCCCGACCTGTTGGTCCTGTCGGGACCGGCACTCGGGGCCGACATCGGTCCGGTGCTGAGGATCGTGGCCCCGATTCTCGGCAGAATTCTGCCCCACATGGAGATCAAGGACGACGGCGATCCGTCGATGCTGTCGACCGATCCGAGGGTCGGTGAGGTCTTCTACGCCGACCCCTTGCGTGTTCCCTATCCCACGGCTTCTTTGGGTCGGGCCCTGCTTGGTGCCATCGACTCCACGCGGGCTCGTCTCGATCGGCTGTCCATTCCCACCTTGGTGATGCACGGAGGTGATGATCGTTTGGTGCCGACCAAGTCGAGTGAGATCATGGAAGGTCTGCCCGAGGTGACACGCGTGGTCTACCCGGGCCTGCGTCACGAGATATTCAACGAGCCAACCGGCGCAGAGGTGGTTGCCGATGTCATCGACTGGATCGATGCCCGGTTGGCTGAACTCTGATCAGTTCGGGCCCTGATCAGGTCATTCGTTTTCGCGAAGGAATTTCTCGACCTCGGCCACGAGCTTGTCGGGGTCGTCGGCCAACTCGACCTTGATCCGGGTGTCTTCGTCGTCCCAGGCTTCTTCGAGGTCGGCGACGTACGCCGCGGTTTCTTCGTCTTCCAGCAGGAGTTCGTCGACTTCGCGTTCGTAGGTGGCCGCGGCGATCTCGAGATCAGTGTCGAAGACCGATGTCCCGACGATCTCGCACACCCTATGAACCAGCGACAGGGCTGCCTTCGGAGACGGTGAGCCGGGAACGTAGGACGGAATGGCGGCCCAGAATGAAGCGGTGGGTATGCCGGCCTCGCCGCACATCGTGGTGAGCACACCGGTGATACCGGTTGGCCCTTCGTAGGTCGACGGCGACAGGTCGAGCGACTTCATCAGGGAGATGTCGTCGGTGGCGCCGTAGACCTCGACCGGACGGCTGTGGGGCACGTCTGCCAGCAAGGCTCCAAGTGTGACCACCCGGCTCACCCCGAGAGTGTGGGCCAGGGCAATGATCTCGTTGCAGAACGTGCGCCAACGAAGTTGGGGCTCGAGGCCCACGAGCATCACGACATCATGGGCGGCGCCCGGCACGCGTGCGGCGGTGAACAAGTTGTTGGGCCAGGTGAGCGTTCGGTTGTGGAGTTCGTCTAGCGTGACCAAGGGACGGGTGGTACTGAAGTCGTAGAACAGCTCGGAGTTGATCTCGGCCAAGGGTCGGGCGTCCCAGCGTTCGGCAAGATGACGCAACGCCATGGAGGCGGCATCGCCGGCGTCGTTCCAGCCTTCGAATGCGGCCACCAGAATCGGGTCGCGCAGTTCTGGGGTGGAATCTAGCCACTCGATCTGTGTGGGTGAATCGGGCCGCGTCGACACATCGAGAACGCTATCGGCCCGGTTGTGGTCAGCGGCTGCGGGTGACCCTGTAGGTTCCGTCGGCGTTGCGGCTGATGACCGCCCCGTCGAGCTCTGCTCTCAGGCGATCGGCTTCTTCGCGGTCGACCCCGTTGGCCACCACATACCCACCAGCACAGATCTTGGATTTCACCAGGCTCTCCTGTCGTCGTCATTCCGTCGGGGATGACTCGTCCGCTCTCGCAGCATATATGACAAATCGGCGAATGTCTGTAATCCAAACGACACAAATGTACGGACGAACGCCGGGGCCGGTCGGATCAGCCCCGGCATGACCGGGATGGCCGGCCGATCAGAGGGTGAACCGGTAGACGTTGGTGGCCCGGACCTCGAAGCCGAGCCGCAGATACAGGCGGTTGGCCGCTTCACGGGATGGGCGAGACGTGAGCTCGACGGTGATGGCCCCCACTGATCGGGCGTGCTCGAGAGCCGCTTCGCTGAGCAGACGTCCGACGCCCTTGCCCCGGGCGGAGGAGTCGACGATCACATCCTCGATCCAGGCTCTGACCCCGGTGGGGATTCTGAAGGTGGCCAACGTGAGCGTTCCCAGGATTCCGGTGTCGTCGACGGCCACGAACAATGTGGACGCTTCGCTGTCGACGATCTGTTGGAGCATGTAGCGCGAAGGAGGCGGGTTGGAGGACGACAGCTGCGGCACGAGTCGTTGAAAAGCGGCCACCAGCTCCTCGGTGACTTCGGTTGCGATGCGTATTTCGACCACGTGTCTCGCTCCCGGGTTGGTGGATCGTGACGAGGTTAGTTGGGGAGTTCAGGCGGCATCGACCATGGCGCCTCAGCGAGGTACCGGTCGAGTGGGATGCGCTCCGGATACCGATAGCCGACGGGCAGCCAAAGGTCGCCGGCGGCGCTCGCATAATGGATCTCCCAGTCGTGGGCGGCACGAAACGCGACGGGGTCGGATGCGAAGAGACGTGCGTATGCGGTGACGGTGTCGACGTAGGCGGCGGAGTTGTTGTAGCCCCGCACGGCTCGGGCCATGTCGGTGGGCCCACCACGACGGACCAGGTAGCGGGCAGCTGCGGCGATCGCATCGTGGGGGTCGTTGATCGAGCCGACTCCCACCTCGGCCCACGTGGTCGGCATGAACTGCATTGGTCCCTGGGCCCCGGCGGTCGACAGGCCGGCGATCCGGCCGAATCCGGTCTCGACCATGTTGATGGCCGCGAGGTAGGTCCAGTCGATGCCGGTGTCGACCTCGGCCTGCTTGTAGATGTCGAGGAGTGCCTCGGCGGGGAGCGGCTCGATTATCTCCCATGCCGGCATGGTCTCGGGCGGCTGGGCGTTGGAGATTCCGCCGATCGAGACCCGAGCTTCGATCTCGAGTTGAACGGAATCGAACAGATCGTCGGGAGTCGCGGCGAGGATCACAGGGATCCATTCGGAGTTGCGACCGATGGTCCGGTAGATCACCTGCTGCTCATGAGCCAGATCCGCGAACACCGGGTCGTCGGGATCGGTCGAGCGAAGCAGCCGTTCGACCTCGACCAGCCTGGCTGCGACAGCGGCAGGGTCTGAACCAACCGTCGGATAGGTGCGCCCGTCGGGACTCGGTACGGCCACCGGGATGGTTGGGTCCACCAGTCGGGAGACCACGCCCGACAGCGAGAGCATCAGGATCTCTCCCTGACTGTCGACGGCGAACGATGCCAGCTGCCCTCCGGGTACGTCGACGCCCAGGTCGGTGAACTCCATCGTCCCGCCGGAGATCGACAGTGCCCAGAGACGCGCGGTGCAGAAATCGCCGAAGAGGTACGCGCCCTCGAGGGCAGGTATGGCCGAGCCCCGGTACACGACTCCACCGGTGACACTGCATCCGCCGGGATCTCCTCCGTGGCGGTATTCGAAAACCGGGTCGGTGAATGACGGCGAATTGTCTCTGGAGAATCCGTGGAGACCCTCCCGGTGGTTCCACCCGAGGTTCGCGCCCCTACCGGCGCCGTTGGCGGCAAGCAGCAGATCGATCTCTTCATACTTATCCTGGCCCACGTCGCCGATCCAAAGGTCGCCCGTTGTCGGGTCGAAGGAGAACCTCCAGGGATTGCGGGCCCCGATCAGGAAGATCTCGGGTGCGCCGTCGACACCGTCGGCGAAGGGATTGTCGGCCGGGATCGTGTATGGGGAGGGTCCTCCCACGGTGGGGTTGATGCGGATGATCGACCCCAGAAGGGTCGAAGTGTTCTGGGCCATCGATTTCGGATCGCCGCTTCCGCCCCCGTCTCCGAACCCGACGTAGAGAAATCCATCCGGGCCGACAGTCATGGCTCCACCGTTGTGGTTGGTGAACAACTGTGGCTGTGTCAGGACCGGCACACCTGCGGTCGGTCGGCCGTCGGATCCGAGTGGGTGGGCGTCTATGTGGGAGTCGCCGACCAGGTCGGTGTAATCGACGTAGAGGTTGTCGGCGTCGACGGCGATGGAGAGCAGCCCCTGTTCGCCGTCGGCATTGGTGAGACCGCTCAGATCGAGAATCGTGTCGCCGACGACCCCGGTGGCCGTGTCGAGCACGACCACCCCGCCTCCCCGCTGAGCCAGCCAGAATTCCCCGTTCGGGGCCACTACTCCCGATATCGGCTCGTCCACCTCGGCTATCACCGTGGCAGAGACGACGGCGGTGGACGGCTGGCCCGGAGTGTCGGGCGGAAGTTCCGGCCCGGCAGGTGAGCCGTTCGCCGGCGTGTGGGCCCCGGGCGAATCGGGGGCGACCGAAACGGTGGGGAGCGTGGCGCTCACCGGCTCATCAGCCGAGTCGCTTGAGCACGCGGCTGCAACAATCGCGATGGCGGCCAGGGCGACCGCAGTTCGGGATCTCATCATCGGGCCCGGCGGATCAGGCCTTCTTGCATCACCGAGGCAACCAGCCGTCCCTCGCGGGTGAAGACCCGGCCCGATGCGAGTCCGCGACCGTTGGTCGATGCCGGGGTGTGTTGATCGTAGAGCAGCCACTCGTCGGCGCGAAACGGTCCGTGGAACCACATGGCGTGATCGAGGCTGGCCATGAGCAGCGAACCATCCATCGAACCGGTGCCGTGGGGGAGCAGGGTGGTGTCGAGAAGGGTCATGTCGGACGCGTAAGTGAGCAGGCAGGCGTGGAGTACGGGATCATCCGGCAGTTCGCCGTCGGTGCGGAACCACACTTGTTGAATGGGCGGCAGCGGCACGCTCCGGTTGAACGGGCTGGCGGTGATGTATCGGAAATCGATCGGATGGGGCCGCTTGGCCCACTCATCGGTGAGACCGTGTGCCTTCCACTCCTCGAATCTGGTGACCAGGCTCTCCGGGTCGGGAACGTCGGGCATCTCATCGAGGTACTCGAATCCCTCCTCGGCGATCTGGAAGGATGCCGCCAGATTGAATATGGGTCGGCCATGTTGGATGGCCACCACCCGTCTGGTCGTGAAGGATCGGCCATCTCGGATTCTGTCGACTTCGTAGAGCACCGGAACTGCCGGGTCGCCGGGACGCAGGAAATACGCATGCAGCGAGTGAACGGATCGATCGGCGTCGACCGTGCGGGCCGCAGCGACGAGGGCCTGTCCGGCCACCTGTCCGCCGAAAATGCGCTGACGGTCCTCGTCGGGCGACAGCCCCCGAAAGATGTTGACTTCGATCGATTCGAGATCCAGGAGGTGGACCAGGTCGGCCACGGCTTGCTGCATCACATCATCATGCCTTGCCGATCGGTGGTGCGCGCGGGCCCGGCCGGGTTTCAAGAATGGCGGCGGGAGGCCGACAATGACAGGGATGACGGTAGCATCACCACCCATGTCGAATCCCCAGCCGTCGGCTCTTCTGAGAGTGATCGAGGAGCACGGAGCCAAACTTCTGCGTTACTGCGGCGTGTCGGCGGTCAACGTGCTGACCGGCATGTCGACCCTGGCGTTCTGCCACGCGGTTCTCGGATGGTCTCCCGTCGCCTCGAGTGTGAGCGCCTGGGCGGTCTCGACCATCCCGGCATATCTGCTGAGTCGCCATTGGGTGTGGCAGCAGTCGGGCAGCCACAGTATGTCCGCCGAAATCATGCCGTTCTGGATTCTCGCGTTGGCGGGTTTGGCCTTCTCTACCCTTGTGGTCGGCTTGGTGGGCACTGTCACTGATTCCACGCTGGTGATCCTCCTGGGCAATCTCGGGGCCTACGGCGTGGTCTGGGTCGTCAAGTACCTGGTGATCGACAACCTCATGTGGAGTCACGACGACTCCGACCATCGCGTCGAAGCCGCCGAAGCCATCTGAATGGACCCGGTTCTTCGGGCCAAGGCCGAGGCGGCCCGGGGATTCATGCCTCCCGACGAGGGAATCGGTCTCTACGAAGCGGCCTCCGGTGTTTCGGTCGACGGTCCGTTGCTGGAAGTTGGAAGTTATTGCGGCAAGTCCTCGGTGTATCTTGGCGCCGCAGCCAAAGAGTCGGGCCGGCTCCTGTTCGCTCTCGACCATCATCGCGGCTCCGAGGAAAATCAAGAGGGGTGGGAGTGGCACGAGCCGGATCTGGTGGATCCCGAGACCGGGCGAATCGACACCCTGCCACTGTTCAGGCGCACCATTCATGACGCCGGTCTGGAGGGCACAGTCGTGGCCCTGGTCGGCGATTCCCCTTCGATCGCAGCATGCTGGCGCACACCTTTGGCCCTGCTCTTCATAGACGGGGGGCACGGCTCCGAGCCGGCCCACCTCGATTACGAAGGATGGGTGCCAAGGGTTGCCGTGGGCGGGTTGTTGTTGATCCACGATGTCTTTCCCGACCCGGCTGATGGCGGTCGACCCCCGTTCGAGATCTACACACGGGCTGTCGACTCGGGATCGTTCGCCGAGGTCAACGTTGTCGGATCGCTGCGGGTGCTGCGTAGGACACAACCCGGAATCTGAGGTGATCTGGGTCGAATGGCCCAGTATCGCCCCCGGGAATTGGTCCCTATTTCGGGGCCGCGCGGCCCTAACCGGTCATGGTCGTCGGTCAGTGTCCCGATCACACACATGAGCACGGACGCCCAGTACCTGGGCCTGAATCCTGGTAGGTCATCAATGTCATATGAAGAACGGATCATGGCATCGGCGCTTGACTACGACTCAGCCTGCCGATTGGCCCGCACCCTGCCCCGGCCGAGCACCATTCGCCAGGACGACAACGGCGTATGGCGGGTGGTCAGGCTCCTGCCTGCGGGGTGGGAGCCGACCGCAGAACATGGTGTGAGAGCCGAGGGTCTGGCCTGAACCCGGTCGTCGGTGGTGCCCGCCGCCACCCGTTACCGATCCCGGGTATGGCCGGTTGATTCAGATCAGTCGCGTGCCGGCTGATCGTCGGATTCGAGACCAAGACCGAGATCGATGATCGCCGGAAGGAAGTTGTGATCGGCGAACAAACCGGCTGCCGGACTTGATCCGTGGAGGGCTTCGGCTGCCAGAAGAACCGCAGCCGACGAGTATGTTGATCGTTCGTTGGGTGGGAACAGGTTGCGTTCGGGATGAACCATGCCGGTGATGTAACTGCCGTCTGGCTCCCGGAGGCGCTGGGCCATGGCGAACAGCTCGATGGCGCGGTCGGTGTCGCCCACACCCAGATAGGCCAGGGTGCATTCGCAGGTCTCGGCGGCCGTGACCCACGGGCGGTCGTTGACGCAGCGGATCCCCTCACCTTCGTAGATGAAGGTGTCGAACCGGGCATCGAGATGTGCCCTGCCGATCTCACCGCTCAGGACACCCCCCAACACCGGGTAGTACCAGTCCATCGCCCAACGATGTTTGGGAGAGAATGCCTCATCTCGTTGGAATCGGATCGCGTTGGCGAGCCGAGCGACAGCGAGCTCCCAGTCGGGGCGTTCGTGGCCCAGCTCGATGGCAACGGCGATGGCGCAGCGGAGGCTGTGGGCAATGGATGATGAACCGGTGAGCAGAGCGAACGGCCACGGGGTGCCGTCGGGATGGCGGGCCCAGAGAATCTCGCCTCGCGGCTGCTGCAGGTCGAGCACGAAGTCGACCGCCTTTTCGACAACCGGCCACATGGTCTCGAGGAAGCCGCTGTCGGAGCTGGTGAGGAAGTGGTGCCAGGTGCCGGCCGCGACGTAGGCGATCACATTGGCGTCGAGTTTGTCCTGCTCGACGGTGTCGCCGATGTAGTACTGGTGCCACGAACCGTCGGGTCGCTGAATGTCGGCCAGCCATTGGTAGGCCGCTTCGGCCCCCGCATGTCGGCCACCCACATCAAGCGCCATGGCGGCCTCGACATGGTTCCACGGGTCGGCGTGACCTCCCGGGAACCATGGGATCATGCCCGACTTGAGTTGAGTGGCCGCGATGACGTCGGCTGTCTGCCTGATCTGAGCGGAGGTGAGCAGGTCGGTGATCTCAGGCTGCACGGGTACTCCCCACGGCGGCGTTCACGGGCTTGGTGGCGTAGACCACCAGCGATTTGCCGATCACCGGATTGAGGACCTTGTCGGCGGCCCGGGTGAGGAACGGCTTCTTGACAATGTCCCATTCGAGGAACCGGTGGTAGGTCTTGACAAGACGGTTGTCGTCGATCTCACGGTTGGGCCCGACCGCACAACGCAGCCACCAGTAGGGCGAATGCAGCGAGTGGGCGTGGTGGGACTTGCCGGGCACGAGTCCGGCGGCGGTCATCTTCGACCTGACTTCCTTCTTCGTGTAGATGCGCACGTGGCCCCCTTCGACCGCCGGCGCATGATAGTCGTCGCTGAGTTTCCAGCATATTTGCTCGGGTAGCCACGCCGGGATGGTGACGGCCACGGTGCCACCGGGACGCAACAGGCGCATGAGTTCGGAGTAGGCGGCCTCGTCGTCGGGGATGTGTTCGAACACCTCCGACGCGATGATGCGCTCGAAGCTCTCGTCGTCGAACGGGAGGCGGGTGGCGTCGCCCTGCACCGGTGCCACGAGCAGATCGCCGCTGAACATGCCCTCTTCGGCCAGGAGCTTGGAGGTGTCGCGGATGTTGGCCAGTTCGGGCATGGCCATGTCGCATTGCACCACGTGGGCGCCACGGGCGAGGGCCTCGTAGGTGTGGCGACCGAATCCGCATCCGAGATCCAGCAGGGTGTCGCCGGCGCGCAACTCGAGCCGGTCGTAGTCGACGGTGAGCATCAGCGGCCTTCGTTGATCTCTAGAACGGCGTTGTATTGCTCGACGGTGCGCAACGCGGTGTGACGCCACGACCAGTTGTCGATCACCCGTCGGCGCCCGGCTTCGCCGACCCTGGCCCTGAGCTCGGGGTCGTCGAGGGCCTCACGAATCGTGGCGGCCAGCGCTTCGCTGTCGCCGGGTTCGGTGAGGAAACATGTCTCGCGGTGGGTGCCGGCCACCTCGGGGAGCGCACCACCGGTGGTGGCCACGAGCGGCGCCCCTGATCCCATCGCCTCGATGGCCGGGAGCGAGAAACCCTCGTAGAGAGACGGCACGATCGCCAGTTCGGCTTCGCTGTAGAGCTCGACGATGCGCTGGTCGGGCACCCCGGACACGAAATTGACGCAGTCGTCGAGACCAAGCTTGGTCATGGTGCGGCTGGCTTCGCTGTCGGGCTTGGGTTTGCCGATGATGGTGAGCTCGATGTGGCGTTCGGTGCGGAGCTTGGCGATGGCCTCGAGCAGGAAATGCAGGCCCTTCATGGCCACGTCGGCACTGGCGGTTGTGACCAGATGGCCGGGGATGCGCTCGACGCCGGGTACCGGCTTGAAGAGTTCGGGGTCGACCCCCACCGGAACCACGTGGAGCCGGTCGATCGGCACCTTGTGGTCGCGGTGGATGTCGTGTTTCGAGGATTCCGACACGGTCTGTACCCGGGGCAGACGCTTGGCCACGTGGGTCTGCATCTTGGTGAATGCGTACCAGCGGCGCTTGCCGAACTGTTCCCACCATGAACGGGCGTGTTCCAACTCGAGACGGCGATCGACGGTGATCGGATGATGGATGGTTTCCAGGATCGGCCAGCCTTCCTGGTGGAGCTTGAGAATGCCCCAACCGAGGGTCTGGTTGTCGTGGATCAGATCGAATTCGTGGCGGCGATCGCGGAGATGGCGCCAGGCGCGGAGGCTGAAGGCCATCGGTTCAGAGAAATTCCCCATGTCGAACGAGATGTGTTCGACGGCGTCGGTCCAGTCTTTCCATTCCCAGAAGCGAGGCTTGCGCATCGGGTGGGGTTCCGACCAGATGTCGAGGCTGGGCAGCTCGACCAGCTCGACGGATTCGTGGAGGTCGGGGTAGGGCGGGCCGGCGATGACGGTGACCGAATGACCGAGATCGACGAGGGCCTTCGAGAGATGGCGAACGTAGACGCCCTGGCCACCCACGTGTGGCTTGCCCCTGTAGGTGAGCAGGGCTATGCGCAAGTGGCGCTGTTCAGACATTGACGACAAGGCTTCCCCCGCGAACTATGGGACGTCAAATGATGCCGGATTTACGACGTAACCCCACCGGAAGGGTCTGCTCGGGTGCTGGTTGGCACTCGCCGCCGCGGCACGCGAGCATTCACCGGTGCTCGACATCGGTGATCTGCTCCGTCCCGAACTGACCGAGGTGAACCGGCTGCCGGCTCATTCCTCGTTCGAGACCTTCCCGTCGATCCAAGCGGCGCTGAGCGGCCGAGCCAACCCCTGGCGGCACTCGCTCGATGGTCACTGGAGCTTTCTGCTCATGGATCGTCCCGGCAATGCGCCCGATGGATGGACCGAATCCGACCACGACACCCGCGGTTGGACACGTCTGGTCGTGCCCGGCTGTTGGACCAGGCAGGGAGTGGGTGATCTTCCCCACTACACCAACATCGTGATGCCGTGGCCCGACCTGGACCCGCCCGACACCCCGGAACGCAACCCGACCGGCCTGTATCGCACCACGTTCTCGGTCCCCGAGGCCTGGGCGGGTCGCAACGTGATCCTCCATCTCGGTGGTGTCGAGAGCGTGGCCGTGGTGTGGTGCAACGGCCGATTCGTGGGCATGGGCAAGGACTCGCGGCTGCCGTCGGAGTTCGACCTCACACCGATGCTCACCTCGGGGACGAACACCTTGGCGATCATGGTGATCCGCTGGAGCGACGCCACCTGGATCGAGGATCAGGACCAGTGGTGGCACGCCGGTTTGCATCGCAGCGTCCATCTCGAATCCCGAGGTGAGGTGCGGCTCGCCGATGTGAGCGTCGTTGCCGATTTCGATCCCGGTACCGGAGACGGAACGCTCGCTGTCGCCGCACTGGTCTCGGGTCGTCGACCGGAGGCGTCGATGCGGGTTGTGCTCCAAGGGCCCGACGGCAGCGCGATCGCCGAACCGGTCACGGCCACGGTCGGCCGAGCCGAGTCGGGAGGCCACCTCGAACAGCTTCTGGGCGCCTACGTGTTCGCCGGTCAGGTCGCCGAGGTGGAGATGGCTGTCACACAACCGGCTCCGTGGAGTCCGGGACAGCCTCATCTTCATCGCACGCTCGTGGAGTTGCTCGACCACACCGGCGAGGTGATGGAGGCCACCGTGTTGGTCACCGGCTTTCGTCGGGTCGAGGTGCGCGACCGGAGGCTGATCATCAACGGGCAGGAGGTGGTGATCAACGGTGTGAATCGCCACGACCACGATCCGGTCACCGGCAAGACCCTGACCGTCGACGACATGCGGGCGGATCTCGTCGCGATGAAGCGCCACAACATCAACGCGGTGCGTACCTCCCACTATCCCAACGATCATCGCCTCCTCGATCTGTGTGACGAACTGGGGTTGTGGGTGATCGACGAGGCCAACGTCGAGTCGCATGCTCGGCTTCATTCGCTGTCGAACGACGAGCGCTACATGCACGCGATCGTCGAGCGGGTGAGGCGCATGGTGTTGCGTGACCGCAACCATGCCTGCATCATCGGCTGGTCGCTGGGCAACGAGTCGGGCCACGGCCCGGCCCACGACGCGGCCGCCGGTTGGGCCCGCCGCATCGATCCGTCGCGGTTTGTCCACTACGAAGGCGCGCTGCAGGAGCGGTTCGCGGCGGGTCGCCCCGACGTGGCCGAAGCGACCATGCAGCCGCCCTCGGTTTCCGAGCGGCTGGTAACCGACGTCGTCTGCCCGATGTACACACCGATCGACACGATCGTCGAATGGGCCCGCTGGGCTGAGCAAACCAAGCTCGACGACCGTCCGCTGATCCTGTGCGAGTACTCACACGCCATGGGCAATTCCAACGGTTCGATCAGCGATTATGTCGATGCGTTCCATGCGGAGCCCGCGTTGGCCGGAGGTTTCGTGTGGGACTGGCGCGATCAGGGACTGGCCGAGGTTGATCCCGAGGGCCGTCCCTACTGGGCCTACGGCGGCCATTTCGGCGACGAACCCAACGACGTGAACTTCTGCATCAACGGTCTGGTCGGCCCCGACCTGACCCCGCATCCGGGCCTGCACGAGCTCATGTGGGCATCACGACCGGTAGTGGCCCGGGGTCTTGCCGATGGACGGATCGAACTGCGGAGTCGGCGCCGGTTCTCGACCACGGCTGATCTGGAGATCTCCTGGACGGCCCGCGTTGATGGGGTCCCAACCACTTCGGGCACCTTCGACTGTGTGCTCGAGCCCGGCGAGGCAGCCGTCGTCTCACCGTCACCCAACCCGGAGTGGCCGGTGGGGCACGAGTGCCATCTCGACATCACGGTGTCGCTGCTCGCCGACTGCGACTGGGCCGATGCCGGCCACATCGTGGCGTGGGATCAGGTCGACACGACGCCCTTGCCGCCGATTCGGTCGCCCGCCTCCGCCGGGAGCGATCCCGGTGAGTCGGCCGTCAGGACCGACCGTCCCGACGGCACGGTTGTGGTGGCTGTCGGCGGCAATTCGATCGAGATCGTTCCCACCGTGGGGGTCGGTGGCTTGGCGCTCGCGGGTTCGAGGTTGATCCGTGGCGACATCACCGGACATCTCTGGCGGGCACCCACAGACAACGACGGTGTGAGCCAGGGCTGGATGAGTGAGGTCTCCGGGGTCAGACGGGACTGGGTGGCATGGGGCCTTCACGAGCTCGTGTCGGTGCTCGATGACTTCGCTGTCGAGCTCGAAGGAGACAAGGCCACGATCGTTCTCGAGCGAAGGCTCACGGGCGCAGACGCGGAGGCCACCCACCGGACGGTCATCGGGGTCGACGGCCGCGGTATACGTTTCCGGGAGAGCATCCGGGTGCCCGACCAGTGGCGCGATCTCCCGCGGGTCGGGGTTCGTTTCGAGGTGCCGGCCGAGTTCGAAACCGTCGAATGGATGGGCCCGGGCCCCGAGGAGACCTACCCCGACCGTTGTCGGGCGGCCACCGTTGCCCGGTGGATCAGCTCGCTCGACGATCAATACCACCCGTTCGTGTACCCCCAGGAACACGGCAACCACGTCGACACCAGATGGTTCGCGCTGAGCAATGCCGACGGTGCCGGGTTTCGGGTCGACTCGGGCTCGCTGTTCAACTTCTCGGCCCGTCGCCACCACGATTCGGCGATCACCGTCGCAACCACGATCGCCGACCTTCGGCCCGGCCCCACCGTCGAGGTTCACATCGACGCGGCCGTGCGGGGGCTGGGCACGGCGGCCTGTGGCCCCGACACGTTGCCCGCGTACAGGGTTGGTTCCGGGGTCCACGAATGGTCTTGGCGCCTGGCTCCTCTTACCGGCTGAGTCTGTGTTGCGGGCCCCTGACCAAACGGGTCTCGGTTCCGTTGGCCCTCGTCGCGCCGGAACGACCAACCTTGACGAAAGCCGGGGTGGTGCGTACCGTTGCCTATTCGCCCGGCGAACGCGATCTCGTCAACGCGAGGTGGGGAAGTGCTGAGAAGACACTTGCGGTGGATTGGTCTTGTGTCCGCATTGGCGGTCCTGGCCGGGTCGTGCGCCGCCGGCGCATCAGGCAACTCATCTTCTGAGGACCCGACCATCAGCGTCCCCGTGCGCCCGAACTCGTCGGAGTCTGCCGAACTGTTCCAGGGCCGGTACTTCGATGAGACTGTCGGGGTCGGAGAGGCCGTTCTCACCCACTTCCCCGAGCATTATTCCGACCTGAAATCGCTCGCGAGCGACTCAGAGCTTGTGTTCGTCGGAACCCTCGTCGGGTCGCGCGCCGATGTGGCCGAGACGAAGATGATCTACGAGTCCGGCATCGAAGAGCAGACGATGCTCGTGTGAGACAGCCTCGAGTTCGCAGCTGAACGCGTCCCGAAAGGAGC
>JAJRXJ010000260.1 GCA_024276355.1 Actinomycetes bacterium
CAAGGTCACCATCTGGTCGTCGACACAGGTCCCGTTCTCGGCTCGTGACGGGGTCTGCCAGACCCTGGAGTTGCCCACGAACAGGGTCCGGGTGATCGTGCCCCATCTCGGTGGCGGCTTCGGAGGCAAATGCGGCTTCCACTACGAGGCCCACGTGGCGGCTCTGGCCCGCTCGGCGCGCCGGCCGGTGAAGCTGGTGTTCACCCGTCGAGAGGAATTCGTCGCCCCGGATCGACGTCGGGAGTCGATGATCATCGAGATCTCAACCGGGGTGATGGCCGACGGAACCATCGTGGCCCGAAGGGGCCACGTCATCCTCGACAACGGCGCCTACACAGCCGACGCCGCGTTCTTCCCGCAGCTGGTGGCGATGCACGTGGCCGGCCCGTACGTGATCCCCCACATCGACATCTCCTCCGAGTTGGTCTACACAAACCACCAGCCCTCCGGAAGCGTGCGGGCTCCCACGGCTCCGCAGGCGACGTGGGCCCGCGAATCACACACCGACGAGGTCGCCGCGGCCGTGGGCATGGACCCGGTCGAGTTCCGACTTCTCAACGCGGTCGACACCGGCAAGGTCGGCCCCACCGGCCAGACCTACGACAGGATCGGCCTCACCGAGTGCATACGCCTGGCCGTCGAAGCCTCCGGCTATGGCAGCGACCTGCCCGAAGACGAGGCGATGGGGGTGGCCGTCGGCTGGTGGCCGAGCTTCCCGATGCCGTCAGGCGCCCATGTCAAGATCGACAGCGACGGCATGGGCCAGATAATCACCGGTGCCCAGGAATGCGGCACCGGAGCGGTGATGACGCTCCGTAACCTGGCCGCGGAGGAACTCGGCATGGATCCAGAGGACTTCCAGATCATCCACCAGGACACGGCTGTAGCCCCTTACGACATGGGGGCCACCGGGTCTCAGACCCTGTTCAACAACGGCCGGGCCGTGGTGGCGGCAGCGGGTCAGGTGGCCGAGCAACTTCGCCGGCTGGCGGCCGATCGGCTCGAGGCCGCGAGCGCCGACATCGTGTTGGCCGGCGGCGTGGCCCACGTGGCCGGTTCCCCCGACCACAACGTTTCGATCGCCGAACTCGCAGCCATTGCCTCCCATGGAGAGCTACTGATCGGCCACGGCTCGGGCCAACCACCCGGAACCCCTGAGATCTCCGGATCGACATGTGTGGGCGATCAGGGCGTGGCCGCCTGGGCGGCCCCGCAATTCTCGTGCCACGTAGTGAGGGTGAGGCTCGATCGCGAAACCGGGGTGGCCCGCGTGCTGAGGGTAGATGCGGCCCACGATTCCGGCACCATCATCAATCCGATCGGAGCTCTCGGCCAGGTCGAAGGCGGTGTGATGATGGGGATCGGGCAGGCGCTCAGCGAAGGCACGATCTACGGGTCCGACGGCTGTCAACGCAACCCCGGGCTTCTCGAATACAAGCTTCAGACCGCAGCCGACATGCCCGAGATCCACACGCGGTTCGTGGAGATATCGACCACTGGTGCCGGACCGCGTGGCTCGAAAGGCATCGCCGAGGCGCCCAATGTGCCCACTGCCGGTGCCGTGTCCAACGCCATCGCCCGACTCGCGGGCACTCATGTCAGACACCTGCCGATGACCCCCGAGCGGGTATGGGAGGCCACAAGATGAGAGAGTTCCGGTTCGCGGAGACGGTCGACGAAGCTCTCGCTCTGGTGGCCGATGGGTTCGTGCCCATGGCCGGTGGCACCGATCTGGTGGTCGCCGCGAGGCACGGCAAGGCGCCGCTCCCCGACCGGGTCGTCTCGCTGCAGCACCTGCGCGAGCTGGCGGTCATCGAGTCCACCGACAACGGGCTGCTGATCGGTGCGATCGTCACCCACGCCGAGTTGATGGGTGCCCCCGACGTGGTGGGTGCGGCGACAGCGCTTTCCGACGCATCAGCCCTCGTCGGTTCACCGTCCACCAGAAACGTGGGCACCATCGGCGGCAACATCATGAACGCCTCACCGGCGATGGACACCGGCGCGCCTCTTGTGGTGCTCGATGGCCAGATCGTTCTGGGATCGACCGGTGGTGAACGGCAGGTGTCCCCAGCCGAGCTCTGGACCGGTCCGGGTTCCACATCGGCCATGCCCGGTGAGATGTGCACCGCCGTCTCTCTCCCGTCGCCGCCACCGGCATCGGGAAGCGCCTACGTGAGGCTCGAGTATCGCCGGGCCATGGAGATAGCGGTGGTTGGGGCCGCTGCCCGAGTTTGCCTCGACCCCGACGGCTCAGGTCGGGTGGTCTCGGCTTCCGTCGCTCTCACCGCGGTGGCCCCAACCATCATCGAGGTGACAGGTGCGTCGGAGATCCTGGAAGGGGCGAGGCTGATGCCGGACGACTCGGGCGCGTCCGCAATCGACGGCGGTCCTCTCGCAGCGATCGCCCGAGCAGCATCGGACCAGGCAACACCCATCAGCGACCTACGGGCCTCCGATGGTTACCGCCGGCACTGCGTCGGTGTCATGGCCCGGCGTGCGGTGGAGGCGGCCGCCCGACGCGCCGGCGGCGCAACACTGACCGTTCCGGTCAACCGAAGCACAGGTATGGGAGTCTCGCTGTGAACCACCAGTTCAACCTCGAGGTGAACGGCATCGTTTATCCGCTCGACATCGATCCGGGCCGCAACCTGTTGAGTGTGTTGCGCGGTGAGGTGGGCCTCACCGGCACCAAAGAGGGCTGCGACGACTGCGAGTGCGGGGCCTGCATGGTGCTGATCGACGGTCAACCCGTCAACTCATGCTCATACCTCGCCGCGCAGGCGGAGGGATGCAGCGTCACCACCATCGAGGGAATCGTCGACGGCGATCGCCTGTCGGACATTCAGTCGACGCTGCTCGACGCGGGCGGTGTGCAGTGCGGGTTCTGCACCCCCGGAATGATCGTGTCGGCAAAGGCGCTGTTTTCGACAAACCCCGATCCGACACCGGACGAGATCCGCATCGGTCTCTCCGGCAACCTGTGCCGCTGCACCGGCTACACCCGAATCCTCAAGGCCATGGAGCGCACGGCCCGGCCGTGATCGCTCAGGTGGCGCCCGACCGGCGGGTGAGTGCGGCCGACACGAGCCTGGCAATGATGGTGAACGCGAAGGCGATCAGGATCAGGGTGAGGGCCGCGGCCCAGGCGCGCTGCTGAGCGCCCTCGAAGGGCTGGGTGGCGTTGCGGAAGATCTGAACCGAAAGAGCGGTGTTGGTCCCCGACAGCGACCAGTTGGTGGTTGTGGTGATGCCGATCACGAACAGCAGGGGAGCAGTCTCACCCGCGGCCCGGGCCAGGGCCAGCAGAGCACCGCTGATTATTCCCGGGAGGGCGGCAGGCAGAACAACCCGCATGATGGTGGTGGACCGGCGTGATCCGAGGGCCAGGCTCCCGAGCCGAAGATCGTCGGGCACGAGCCGGAGCATTTCCTCGGTGGCGCGAATCACCACGGGCAGCATCAGGGCGGCCAGCGCCAGAGCACCGGCGAACCCCGACAGCGCCTGGGTGCGCAGCACGAGGAACGTGTAGATGAACAGGCCCATCACGATCGAGGGCACACCGGTCATCACATCGGACAGCACCCGAAGGATCCGGGCCGGACGGGAGTTTCGCCCGTATTCGTTGAGGTAGATGCCTCCCATCACACCGAGCGGGATGGCCAGCAGCGAGGCGAATCCGGTGATCAACAGTGTTCCGGCGACCGCCGGACCCATGCCGCCGCCCCGTGAGCGCGTGGTCGGAATGTCGGAGGTGAGAAAGTGCCATCCGAACAAGGCGCTTCCCTGCCGGATCACGTACACCAGCACCATCACCAGCGGGATCATCACCGCCACCACCGACGCGGCCATGAGGGTGGTGGCAGCGGCGTCACGAATCGACCGGGCGTTGCCTCTCGGGCGGGTCAGGTCGTCGACCGACATGGACATCAGGTGACCCCCGCCTTGCGTCGACCATTGTTGATCCAGACCCTGGCGAGGCCGTTGATGAGGAAAGTGATGAAGAACAGCACCACACCGAGACCGATGAGAGCGGCGCGGTACTCTCCGGTCGACTCGCCGAACTGGTTGGCGATGATCGAAGCCATGGCGTCGCCGGGGTTGAACAGGCGGGCCGTGACCACCGACGACGATCCGATGACCAGCGCCACCGCGATGGTCTCGCCCATGGCCCTCCCCAGCCCGATCATCACCGCGGCCGTTATCCCCCCGCGACTGTGCGGGAAGACCGCACCGCGGATCATTTCCCATCGGGTGGCTCCGAGGGCGTAGGCCCCCTCCCTCAGGCTCGATGGGACCGTGGCGAAAACCTCTCGCGTGAGTGAGGTGATGATCGGGGTGATCATGATGCCGACGATGATCCCGGCGGTCATGAAGCTGACCCCGCTCACCGGTCGGCCGTTGAACAACGTGTTGAGAACCGGGATCGAATCGAACCATCCGGCCACCGTCTCGTATCTGGTGTCGATCCACGGGGCGAACACCCGCACTCCCCACAGGCCGTAGACCACGGACGGGATGGTGGCCAGCAGGTCGATCGAGTAGATCACCGGCTTGCGTAGCCGGTGCGGGGCCACCTCGGTGATGTAGAGAGAGATCCCGATGCTCACCGGAACTGCGAGAACCAGGGCGATGAGCGACACCACGAGAGTGCCGTAGGCGAAGGCCAGAGCCCCGAACTCGTTGTTGGGCACATCCCAGGTGGTTGACGTGAGAAAGCCGAGGCCCTGCCCCGAAAATGCCGGCCATGCCGCGCCGGTGGTGGAAATGAGCACCAGGGCCAGCAGAGCCAGGACCGAGAATCCGGCGGCGGTGGAGATATAGCGAAACGCCCGGTCGGACGCGACTCCATGCCGATCAGGATCGACGAGGAGAATGTCGACTTGATGCGGCATGGAGTCGGTCATTGGTGGCGATGAAGGGTCAGCCGACCGCGATGGCGTCGACCTGGGCGAGCGCCTTCTGGCGCAGGCTGTCGGGGAGCTTCGCGAAGTCGAGGGCGTTGGCCTGATCCTGGGCCGGACCGAGCAGGTACTTCAACATGGCCTTGAGCACGGTGACGGTGTCGGCATCGGTGTAGCTCGTGTAGGTGAGGATGTAGGTGGGGGCGACGATCGGGTAGGACCCGGCACCGGCGGCGTTGAGCGGGTTGTAGGTGAGGTCGGCCGCGACCTCGGCACCGTCGAGTGCTGCCGAGCTGGCCTCGAGCGAAGCAGCCACGTAGTTGCCATCCTTGTTCTTGATGGCCGCGAAGGTCAGGCCAATGGCTCGTGCGTCGGCGAAGTCGACGTAGCCGATGGCGCCGTCGGTGCTGTTGATGGCGTCGGCGACGCCACTGTTCTTGGCGGCCCCGATGGTGCCGGACGGCCAGTCGATGGTCTTGTCGGTGCCGAGCTTCCACACGCCGGGGGCGGCCAGGTCAAGGTAGTGGGTGAAGTTGGCCGTGGTGCCCGAGCCATCGGAGCGGTGCACGACGGTGATGGCGGTGGCCGGAAGCGACAATCCGGGGTTGTCGGCGGCGATGGCGGCGTCGTCCCACGAGGTGATGTCGGCTTGGAGAATGCCGGCTAGCACCTCAGGAGAGAGCTGCAGCGAGTCGATGCCCTTGAGGTTGTAGGACACGGTGATCGGTGCGGCGACGGTGGGGATGTAGAAGAAACCACCGTCGTAGTTTCCCTTGTCCTTGTCTTTCACAAGGCTGTCGCTTCCGGCGAAATCGGTGAGTTTGCCGGCGAGATCGCTCTGGCCCTGGCCCGAACCGACCGGGTTGTAGTTGATGGTCACGCCGGAGTTTTCGGAGTTGAACGTGGCCAGGACTTCTTCGTAGAACGCTGCCGGGAATGTGGCGCCCGACCCGTTGAGTGTCAGGGAGGGTAGATCGCTGCCCCCGGAGGAGTTGTCG
>JAJRXJ010000261.1 GCA_024276355.1 Actinomycetes bacterium
ACTGCAGCCGTCCTTGACCGACACTATTCCGAGACGATCCCTCAGCACGTCGAGCAGGGTTGAACCATCGTCGGGAACTTCGACCTCTCGGCCGTCGACGACTAGATCGATACTTCCATGATGTCCGGTAGTCATTGCGAGAAGGTTACGGTCGGGCACTGTGAGCGCTATCAACAGAAGAACATTCATGCTGGGAACGCTGGGGCTGGGCACGATGGGAACCGGGCTGCTGGCGGCATGTGGCAACTCGTCGAACGAAACCGCCGACGGGGAAACCACTCGATCGTCAGCACCGTCGTTTCTCTACCCGGCGTTTCCCGTCGGGTTCGGAAGCGAGTCGGTGACCGTCGCCGGTATCGAGCAACGGATCACGTTCGTCCTGAGAGACGAGATCGACATCATGCGATCCTCCGCTCCGCCCACTGCCACCATCGCCATCTCCAGTGGCGGGACCCCGATCGGCCGACAGGTGACCGACCGCCATGATGACGGCATCATCACCCCCTACTACCCGGTCACCTTCGTTCCACCACAGCCGGGCCAGTACGAGGCCTCAATGCCCGACTTCCCCGATGTCGATCCGGTTGCCTTCATCGTGCGAGACAAGTCCGAAGTCACTGTGCCCTTCGTGGGCGACCCGATGCGACCCGTCGACACACCCACATTCGAAAACCATCGCGGGGTCGATCCGGTTTGCACACGAGCGGTACCGTGCCCGTTCCATGAGCTCAACCTCACCGATGTTCTCCACAACGGTCGCCCGACCGTGTTGGTGATAGCCACCCCGGGATTCTGCCAGACCGACATCTGCGGCCCGGTCGTCGATCTGCTGATCGACGCCGCCCCGGACCACCCCGACATCGACTTCATCCATGCCGAGGTCTATCTCGACCCCAGCGTTTTCGAGACCGGCAGATTTCCCGACACCACACCGGCGGTCAACATCAACGAGTTGCCGTTCGAGCCGGTGCTCTATGTTGCCGACGCTGATGCAACCATCGTGTCGACGCTCTCGACCACCTGGGATCGCGGCGAGCTGGCTGCATCCCTGGAAACCGTCTGATCGGCGGGCCCACCGGCCCGGGTTGATCAGTCGGACAGGGCTCTCACCACCGCGGCGACAGAATCGGCGGTTCCGCGGCGCGACACGCCGACTTCGGTCAACATGTTGGAGCCGTGGAAGGTGCCCGGGTAGGCGTGGAGTTCGGTGGGGACACCGGCCTGCATGAGTCGACGTGCGTATTCGATTCCCTCGTCACGAAGAGGATCGAACTGCATCACCGACACGAAGGCCGGAGGCAGGCCCGACAGGTCGACCTCCCTGGCAGGGGCCGCCGACGAGGGTACGTCGCCGCCATGGAGGTCGGCCAGGTAGTGCTTCCAGCTCCACTCCGCATTTGGGCGATTCCAGACCGGGGTGTCGGTGTATTCGCGCATCGACTCGGTGGTGAGACGATCATCGAGCTCCGGGATCTCCAGAAGCTGGAAACAGATCTCCGGGCCGCCCCTCTCCCGGGCCAGCAGGACGGTGGCCGCGGCCAATCCTCCGCCGGCGCTCTGGC
This sequence comes from Actinomycetes bacterium, assembly GCA_024276355.1. GTDB lineage: Bacteria > Actinomycetota > Acidimicrobiia > Acidimicrobiales > Aldehydirespiratoraceae > SZUA-87. Next base: position 1,563 of record JAJRXJ010000261.1, read on the forward strand.
CGCCTATCGAGACTCGCCGCCGATCGATGTTGAGTTCGTCGGCATGTTCCGAGACCCAGACAAGCGCGGCGTAGCAATCCTCCACCGCCGCCGGATACGGGTTCTCGGGGGCCAACCGATAGTCGACCGAGACCACGATCGCCCCGGCAGCGACGGCCACCCGATCGCAGAACGGGTCGACCATTGTCGGTGATCCGATGATGAATCCACCGCCGTGGATCTCGACGAACACCGGGAGGGAGGCCTCGATGTCGATCCGGGGCCGGTGGATCCGTACCGGTACATCCGGGGCAGCCGCCGGCCCGGGGATGGTCGTGTCTGATCGCACCACATCCGGATGGGGATCGGCTCCCGGCGGGAACATCTCCTCACGGGCAGCTCGTACCGCGACTATTCCGTCGAGGGTGGCCAGATCGAGGGCCACTGGGAGCATGTCGAGATACGGCAGGAACCCGGGATCGATCCCCTCGTGGGTCACTCTCGCGACCGACGCTCAGCTGAAGCTGTTGCCGCAGCCGCAGCTGCTCTGGGCGTTGGGATTGTCGATCGAGAAGCCCGCGTCCTGCAGCCCATCCTTGTAGTCGAGCGTGGCGCCGGCGAGCATCGGGGCGGAGGACGGGTCTATGACCACGTCGACCGATCCGTAGGTGACCTTGATGTCGTTGTCGCTGATGTCGGAATCAAAAAACATGTCGTAGGAGAAGCCCGAGCAACCCCCGGGTTGCACAGCGACACGCAGCGCGACGCCCTCGCCGCCTTCGGCCTCTATGAGTTCTCCCACCTTCGATATTGCTTGCTCGGTAAGGGTGATCACGATCAGGTCTCCTTTACGGCGGGGGTCAATACCCGCTCAACCAGTGAACGAAACTGTAGCCGACCATATTCCATAGACAACAGAGCCCATAGGCAACAGAGTCCCATGCACGAGCGGGTGGCACCCGGATGCACCTACCGGCGCTGAGGG
>JAJRXJ010000262.1 GCA_024276355.1 Actinomycetes bacterium
CCACTGCCCGAGGACGTCGATTTCATGCACGCCTCGCGTGAGGAGATGGCCAGTCTCCGCAAGGCCATCTATCCCCTCACTCGCAAGCTGGCTTCCCGGTTGTCGCGCAAGCGCCGTCACGGCCGCAAGGGCCCACTGGATTTCCGTTCCACCGTCCGTCATTCGCTGAGCTACGGCGGCGTGCCGGCCGAGCCGAAGTTCCGCAACCCCAGGCCCCACAAGCCGGAGATCTTCGTGATCGCCGACATCTCCGGGTCGGTGGCGGCGTTCGCCAGGTTCACCCTGCATCTGGTCTACGCGCTGAGCGGACAGTTCTCCAAAGTGCGATCGTTCGTGTTCATCGACGGTCTCGACGAGGTCACCCGGTATTTCGAGGGCGTCGAAGACATCAACGAGGCCGTGCATCGCGTCAACACCGAGGCCGATGTGGTGTGGGTCGACGGCCACTCCGACTACGGCCACGCGCTTGGGGTGTTCTGGGAGAAGTTCGGCAAGGAGATCGGGCCTCGCACCTCGATCATGATCCTGGGCGACGCCCGCAACAATTACCACGCCTCCGAGAGCTGGATCGTGAAGGCCATGGCCGAGAAGGCCCGGGCCATCCACTGGCTCAACCCCGAACCACGCAGCTACTGGGACACCGGCGATTCGATCGTCGGCGACTACGCGCAGTACTGCGACGGGGCGTACGAGGTTCGCAATCTGCGTCAACTGGAAGGCTTTGTGGACAAGCTCGCATGACAACCATCTCCGACTCCCGTGTCCAATTCGAACGCCGATTGATCGCCGCGCTTCCCACCGATGTCGAGTTCGCCTCGGCCCGTCATGTGATCGAGCGGGCGTCTTATCTGGGTGTGCGCGACGGGGTGGTGCAACCATCGATGAGCGGCCACGACGAGGGTGTGATGTTCACCATCTGGAACTCGGGTGGCCTTGGCTACGGGGCCACCAGCGACTTGTCCGATGCGGGTCTTTCTGCGGCTGTCGACGACGCCCGGCGCTGGGCCGCGGCCACGGTCGGGCGGTCGGTGGTCGACACCTGTCCGCTGTCACACACGGTCGGTGAGTTCGAGTCGGAGGTCCTGAAGCCTGCGGGCGGGGTCGGTGAACTGATCGAGATGCTGAGGTTCCACGAGTCGAAACTCGGAGGCGACCCGCGCATCGTCGATCGTGCTGTGTCACTCGGGTTGGTCGACATCGAGAGCCTGCTGGTCACCAACTCCGGTGGACGGGTGGCGCAGATCATGCATCAGGTGTTCCCCAACATGAGGGTCACCGCCAACGACGGCAGCAACACCCAGAATCGCACCTACGGAGGCGGAGCGTTCTCCGGACAGGGTGGCATGGAGGTTCTCGACCGTCACGGATTCGCTGATGCGGCCCCCCGGCTGGTCGAACAGGTGCTTGAGCTCCTGGCCGCCCCGAATTGCCCGTCCGGTCGGATGGATCTCGTGCTCGAACCCGATCAGATGGTGCTGCAGATCCACGAGTCGATCGGCCATCCCCTCGAACTCGATCGGATACTCGGCGACGAACGCAACTACGCGGGTACCAGCTTTGTCACCCCCGACATGTTCGGGACCTACGCGTACGGTTCCGAGTTGCTCAACGTCACCTTCGACCCCACGGTGCCGGGGCAGCTGGCGGCGTACGCCTTCGACGACGATGGAGCTCCGGCTCAGCGCACCCACCTGATAGAGGGCGGAATTCTCCAGAGGCCCATGGGGGGCACCATCTCCCAGACCAGAGCCGCCTTGTCCGGCGTCGCCAACTCCCGGGCGTGCAGCTGGAACCGGCCGCCGATCGATCGCATGGCCAACCTCAATGTCGAGCCCGGCGCCTCGACCGACGAACAGTTGGTGGCCGAGGTCGAGCGTGGAGTGTTGATGGAGACCAACGTGTCGTGGTCGATCGACGACAGCCGCAACAAGTTCCAATTCGGCTGCGAATACGGCCGTCTCATCGAGGATGGCGAACTCACCAGGGTTGTCCGCAACCCCAACTACCGGGGGATCTCCGCCACGTTCTGGCGAAACCTCAGCGGCGTGGGCGACATCGACTCGTTCAGTGTCATGGGGGTGGCCAACTGCGGCAAGGGTGAACCCAACCAGCAGGTGAGGGTGGGGCACGCCTCGCCGAGATGCCGATTCGCCGATGTGGCCGTTTTCGGGGGTGAGTCATGACCGCGAACGATTCCGCACGTGAATATCTCGACGATCTGGTGGATTGGGCATCGTCCGGTCTGACCGGCAACGAGATTCTCCTGGCCAAGCTCGACGGCGAGACCTCGGACTTCGTCCGATTCAGTAACGCCACCGTTCGACAGGCCGGTGCGGTCAACCAATCCGACTTGTCACTCGACCTCATAG
>JAJRXJ010000263.1 GCA_024276355.1 Actinomycetes bacterium
CAAACCCTCCCGGGGCTCGACGGTGCGAGACTCACCCTGCGGTTCCAGTGAGGCCATCCCACCGCCAACTCTTATATCCAGGTGACGGTTATCCCGAGCGCGAAAATCGGTGTAGACCGAAGTTGCTTGGACGTTGGGACGTTGGGACGGATGGGGCCGTGAATCGGGAAGTTCCGTGAATCGTAAATCGTTGGTCGTGCGTCGTTCCTCGTTGGTGGTCGAGCGGCCCTCTGATACGACAAACGACAAACGACCTACGACGAACGGCTTTCTAGCTTTCCAGCTTTCCAGCCTACTCAGGAGCATCGGATGCGCACCAAGTTCATCTTCGTCACGGGCGGGGTTCTGTCGAGCCTGGGCAAGGGGATCGCCTCGGCGAGCCTGGGGGCCCTGTTGGAGGCCCGGGGGCTCACGATCACCCTGGTCAAGATGGACCCCTACATCAACGTGGACCCGGGCACCATGAACCCGTTCCAGCACGGCGAGGTGTTCGTCACGGACGACGGGGCCGAGACCGACCTGGACCTGGGCCACTACGAGCGGTTCACCCGGGCGCGCCTGAGCGTCCGCAACAACTTCACCACGGGCCAGGTGTACGACACCGTCATCAGCAAGGAGCGCCGGGGCGACTACCTGGGCGGCACGGTGCAGGTGATCCCCCATATCACCGATGAGATCAAGCAGCGCATCCGCGACGCGGCCCAGGGGGCGGACATCGCCATCGTGGAGGTGGGGGGCACGGTGGGCGACATCGAGAGCCTGCCGTTCCTCGAGGCGATCCGGCAGTTCCGGGCCGAGGCGGGCAGCCGCAACGTGATCTACGTGCACCTGACCCTGGTGCCCTACATCGCGGCCGCCGGCGAGCTCAAGACCAAGCCTACCCAGCACAGCGTGAACGAGCTCAGGCGGATCGGTATCCAGCCCGAGGTGCTGATCTGCCGCACGGACCGCCTGCTGCCGGCCGAGCTCAAGAACAAGATCGCCCTGTTCTGCAACGTGGACCGGGACGCGGTGATCACGGCCAAGGACGTGGAGAACATCTACGAGGTGCCCCTGAACTTCCACGAGGAGGGCCTCGACGACAAGGTGGTGGAGCTGCTGAACATCTGGACCGGCCGGCCCAAGCTGGATGGCTGGCAGCGCATCGTGGAGACCCTTCGGTTCCCCAAGGACCACGTGAAGATCGCCATCGTGGGCAAGTACGTGGACCTGAAGGAGAGCTACAAGAGCCTGTCCGAGGCCCTGGTCCACGGAGGCATCGGCAACGAGTGCCGGGTCGAGCTGGAGTACGTGGACTCCGAGGCCATCGAGACCGACGGCATCCCCGAGGTGCTCGGCCAGGTGGACGGCATTCTGGTGCCGGGCGGGTTCGGCCAGCGGGGCACCGAGGGCAAGATTGCGGCCATCCGGTACGCCCGGGAGAACGGGATTCCGTTCTTCGGCATCTGCCTGGGCATGCAGCTGGCCGTGGTGGAGTTCGCCCGCGACCGGTGCGGCATCGCCGGGGCCGGCTCGTCGGAGTTCGACGAGAGCTGCGCCGACCCGGTGATCGATCTGATGCCCGACCAGCGGGGCGTGGTGGAG
>JAJRXJ010000264.1 GCA_024276355.1 Actinomycetes bacterium
AGCCGACGTGTTCGACGCACTCTCGACCGACCGCTTCTACGTACTTCCCCATCCCGAGTACATCAGCCAGATCCGCGACCGGGTCGAATGGATCGCCACCGGTCGTGCCCCATCGGGTTGGGATATCTGAGCGCTTCATGGCCAATGCCTCCGATCACATGCTGGCAGCGCGCATCGCATCGGAAACAGGCAACTTGTTGGTCGAGTTGCTCGAACAACACGAGGATTCCAAGCGCCCCAAAGGTGGTATCGAATACTTGGGCGACCGCACCGCCCATGAGTTCATTGTCGATCAGTTGGCGCGTCATCGGCCCGGAGATGCAGTGCTTTCGGAGGAGGGCTACGACAACCCGTCGCGACTCGGTGCCGACCGGGTGTGGATCGTCGACCCCCTCGACGGGTCATCCGACTACGGCTGGAGCGCGACCTGGTCGGTCCACGTCGCGCTGGTCGAGGGAGGGCGGGCGACCGCGGGAGCGGTGGCCGTCCCGGGATGGGAGACCACCTGGGCGACCGAGCCGACACCCCGGCCGGTCATGTCGAGGGTGGCCGAGAAGCCGCTGATCCTGGTGGCGCGGTCGCGACGCAACGTCGACGGACGTTTGCTCCACGCGGCGATCGATGCCGACATAGCGGCGATCAGCTCGGCTGGAGTCAAGGCCATGGCCGTGGTGAGGGGTGAGGCCGATGCCTACGTGCATGGCGGCTATCTATACGAATGGGACTCATGCGCGCCAGTGGCGGTTGCTCTGGCGGCGGGGCTGTCGGCATGTCGAGTCGACGGCAGCGCTCTCGAGTTCAACAAGGCCGAACCGACCACCGACGGCCTCGTCATCTGTCGTCCCGAACTCAGAGATGACATTGTGGGGGCATTGGCGCCGCTCGCCTGAACCGGCCGAAGAAAGCTCCACGGACTTGAACAAGAAACACATCTCCCGCTCTCTCGAACGCCACGTGAGGGCGACCAGGGGTCACACATGGCGAGTGCTGCTCGATCAGATCGAGGCTGCCGTCGGCCCTTACGTGGTCGAGGGCTCGCCGCCGCCACACGGCGAAGGAGCAGTCCTCCACCTCAGGCTCGACCCGTCGAAGCCACCGCTGGTGGAAACCGTCCTGTCGTTCGAGCCTCCCTGGCGTCGGGCCTACAAGGTTGAGGGAGACACCGGCCTCGACATGTATCACGGAACCTTCGCCATTCGTGACGACGGACCCGAATGCCACCTCATCTGGGGTGTGGTCGTCGACCCCGAGCCCGGTGCTGAGGGGCTCGAGTTCCTGGAATCGGCGATTTCGGTGATTGGCGGGTTTCTCGACCACGTGGTGTCGGTCGCCGAGAGGGGAGCGTTGGAGAGTGACCACTGACCAACCCGTCGAAGACTCCATGTCGGATATCGATCGGGTCGTGGCGCGTGACCAGATCCGCCAACTGGCCTACCGCTACGCCGACGCGGTCGACCGCCGCGACATCGCGCAGATCGCCGGTCTCTACTCCTCCGCGGCGCGGTTTGGTTCGCATGGCACCGGACCCGACGGTGCTCGCAGATTCTTCGATGCCGCCTTGTCGACAATCGGTGTGGCTTTCCTGTTGGTGGGCAATCACATAATCGACTTCGACGGACCCAGCACGGCCCGCGGGGTTGTTTCGTGTCATGCCCACATCGACGACCACCACGAGGGCTTCATCCAGCAGCTGATCCGCTACGAGGACACATACGTGAGAGAGCAACGGACATGGCTCTTCGTCAGGCGCAGACATCTTCTGTGGCTCGGCTGGCGACACGCCGATGATGAACCGCTTTCCCAGGGTCCGGCCAATTGGCCAGAGAATCAGGTTGGACTCGGCTCGGTGCCATACGACGACCCCTCGTGGAGACGCTATTGGGACGATCATCAGGTCGAGCATCGGCCTGGCAATCCCGCCCGCTCCCGAACAGAATCCAAGACAGAGGAAAACAGTTCATGACCATGCCCGAACCTGCCACCCGCCTGGCCCCGATGATTTCCGATCTGGGAGGCCGATTCATGATGGATCCGGTTGGATTCGGCCGTGCCGGGGAGATGAACATCGAACCCGGCATGGGTGTCTACGTCGCCGGTCGATTCGGGGTGCTCGGGCGCGTCCACGCCGATGTGGTCATCGCGTCAGCGGTCTTCATCGAGCCCTCGTTCCTGAGCGAAGCCTGGAACAAGGTGCTCGAGACCGCTGATCCGGTGAGGTCCGCTGAGGTCTACGCGTCCATCGCCGCCGAGTACGGGCGGACCCACATCGCCGAGGCTCCGAACCTCGAGCGATGGATCGAATTGTCGGAGCGCGTTGTCGACAGTGCCTCCCCCGTGGGTACACCGCTCTTCGCGGGCTGGCGGGTGCTGCCGCGCCCCACCGACCCTGCCGGACGTGCCTACCTTCTCCTCCACGTCCTTCGCGAGCTCAGGTTCGGGTTGCACGCCAACGCGGTGGTTGCGTCGGGTTTCCCTCCGTTGAAGGCGGTCCTGTGCAGCTCTGGGGGCGAGAGAGCTGCCGCCATGCTCCAATGGCAGGCTCCCTACCCCGAACTGAGCGATGCCGACAGATCGACTCGCCTGGAGATAGAGGACACCACCGACAAGTTGAGCGAGGCTTCCATGAAGGCCCTGAATGAACCCGAACTGGAGGAGTTCGTGACGTTGACAACAGGGATTGCCGAATCCGCGGTGTGACCCGCGGGGGGCGGTCCTAGCGTTGTCCCCCGTGTCCAAGCGCATTGTTGCAATTCTCGTTTCCATCTCGTTCGTCGCCGTTGCCTGTGGGGGTGGCTGATCCTCCGATGCCGAGTCACCAACCTCTTCCACATCGGTTTCGCCGACAACAAGCAAGGCCGCGGTCGCCGACCCGACCACGGCAGCTCCCGGCGTGGTGATCTCTCCTCCCACCACTCGTGGTGTTCCGGAGGCGGTGTCGGTCGACCCGCTCCCGTCCTCCATGGGAGCAGTGAGGGTTGTGTCGGGTGAACCCACCTACCGGGGTGTCTTCGGACAGATCGACCCGGACCGGATTGTTGTGGCTCCGGTCGCGCTGCCTCCGGCGCCGGCAGCAGCGGGCATCGCCCCACTCACCGGACTGCCACTCTCCGACCCGTCGGTCGCCGCTCGTCCCGCGCTGTTGGCCAAGATCGACAACACCGGCAAGGGTCGGCCGCAGGCTGGAATCGGCCAGGCCGACCTTGTCTACGAGGAGCAGATCGAGGGTGGCTTCACCAGGTTGGCTGCGGTGTTTCACTCCAACGCCCCCGATGTGATCGGACCCGTGAGGTCAGGGCGCAGCACCGACATAAGCCTCCTGGGATCGCTCAACGATCCGATCTTTGTGTGGTCGGGGGCCAACAAGGTCCACGGAACGCTCCTGCGTCGCCAGAACATCGTCGATCTCGGCGCGGCCACCCGTGATGAGTACACCAGGGCCAAGGATCGCCCCGGCACCTACGACCTGATGACCGATGCCGCGAACATGCAGGCGATTGCCGAGAAGCTCGGACGCGGCGGTACACCTCCCCCCCACTTCGAGTACCGCACGGATCTCATCTCCCTGCCGGCGTCGGCAACGCCGGCCACGTCGTTCTCAGTGAACTTCCCATCGGTCACCGTCTCGTGGGAGTGGGACCCGTCCACGTCGAAGTGGCTGCGCACCCAGGGAGGTACCCCACACGTGGACGCCGACGGTGTGCAGGTGGCGGCGGCCAACGTGATCGTTGCCGAGATCGATCAGATTTCAACCGGAGCGATCGACGTGGCCGGATCGACCGTGTGGGAGGAGCAGTTCCTCGGCACGGGTCGTGCATGGATCTTCACCGATGGTCAGGTCGTCGAGGTGACCTGGACCAAGCCATCGATCAACTCGGTTGCCACGTGGACCACCGCCGACGGTGTGCCGGTGGCCATCACCCCCGGGGTCACCTGGGTGGAGCTGGCACCGTCTCCACCGGTCAGAGGCTGATCCGCGGCGTCGGTTGTCAGAGCCGCTGAAGCAGGGTTCCGGTCCCGAGTCCTCCTCCGCAACACATGGTGACAATGCCGAATTCCTTGTCGGAACGCTGCATCTCGTGGACCGCCTTGGTGATCAAGATCGAACCGGTGGCGCCGAGAGGGTGACCGAGGGCAATGGCCCCACCGTTGGGATTGACCCCACCCATGTTGGGGCCCAGTTCCTTCTCCCACGCCAGGACGACCGACGCGAATGCTTCGTTGATCTCGACGATGTCGATGTCGGACATCGACATGCCGTTGTCGGCGAGCAGCTTGCGGGTGGCGAAGATGGGCCCGGTGAGCATGAGTACCGGATCGGATCCGACGTTGCACACGTCGACGATCCTGGCCAACGGGGTCAGTCCGAGCTGGTCGGCCCTGGCCGAGGTCATCATCAAGATGGCGCCGGCGCCGTCGCTGATCTGGCTGGCCGTACCGGCAGTGTGGATGGCGCCCTCGCGGCCGACGGCCTTGAGACCGGCCAGCGCCTCCATGGTGGTGTCGCGCAGGCCGCCGTCGCGACTGACGGTGCGGGTCTCACCGGTGTCGTTGCCATCCTCGTCGAGGATCGGAGCCTCGATGGGCACGATCTGGGTTGCGAACGCATCCTCGGACCAGGCCTTGGCGGCCAGCTGCTGGCTGCGGAACCCCAGCGCGTCGGTGTCGGACCGGGTGATACCCCACTGCTCGGCGATGCGCTCTGCACCTTCGAACTGTGAGGTCCACTCGTAGTGTTCCCAGTAACGCTTGTTGACCGGCACGCCCACGTCGGGATCCTTGGGGATGGTGGCACCCATCTTCACCTTGCTCATGACCTCGATACCGCATGAGACCGCGCTGTCGACCACCCCGGCCTTGATCATCGCGTAGGCCAGGCTGGTGGCCTGTTGCGACGAGCCGCACTGGTTGTCCATGGTGGTGGCACCGACCTCGAGAGGGAGCCCGGCTGCCAGCCAGGCGTTGCGGGCAACGTTCATGGTCTGCATTCCCACTTGGCCCACGCAACCACCCAGTACCTGCCCGACCTCCGAGGGGTCCATTCCTGTGCGGTCGAACAGGGCCTTCTGGACATCGCCCAGAAGGTTGATCGACTGCATGGTTGACAGTTCGCCGTTGCGTTTCCCGACCGGGCTCCGCACGGCATCGACAATGACAACATCACGTTCGCTCATGGCGACAATCTAGATTGCCGTCGCGAGAAAAGCTAACGATCGTTCACTTAGGGGATCGGCGGCGGATGATGGCGGGGCGTATGGCATGGCCGCGGCTAGCCTCAGCGGCCATGGAAGAAACCCTCCTCACAATCCACATCCTTGCCGCCGGCACCTGGCTCGGCGCCAATGTGCTCCAGTTCATCGTCACCCCTCAGATGCAGAAGGTCGGCGGCACCGTTGCCGCGGGATGGCACCGCACTGCGGTCGGCCTCGGCAAGACCCTCTACATGCCGGCCGCGATCATCGCGCTGATCACCGGGTTCGGCCTGCTGAGTGCCGGCACCAATGATTTCTCGATGGGTGATCCTTTCGTGTCGATCGGATTCCTCACTGTGATCGTCGGCAGTGCCATG
>JAJRXJ010000265.1 GCA_024276355.1 Actinomycetes bacterium
GGCCCGCATCAGCAGCTCGCGCGGCCTCTCCCGCAACTGTGAAGTCTCGACCAATGATCGAGCCTCAGCCAGAGCACGTTCGGTGTCGCCGACGCCGAGCCGGGCCTCGATCAGCAGCTCGGTGCCCTCCAACCGTCGCTCCGCCAGGCGAACGGCCTCCGGGCGCGCCCAATCCTCATCCGCGAAGGCGGCGTAGGCATCGCCGTGCCACCGGCCCAATGCGATCGACAGGAGATCGATCACCGCCTCATCATCGGCCGTTCGAAGCAACTGTGTCGCCTCATCGAGTTCGGAATCGAACAGGTCGCTGTCGAGCGAGTGGCCGTTGAGTGCCAGCACGTATCCGGGGTCGTGGTAGGTGATGAGGCCATCACGGTCAGGGTCGATGGCCCGCCGCAGTCGAGTCACGTAGGTCTTTATCGACCCCTCTGCGCCGTCGGGTGGTTCCCCCATCCATACTGCGTCGACCAACCTGTCGACCGACACGACGCTGCCGTGGCGTGAAACCAGAACCGCCAAGACGCGCCGAAGCCTGGGGCCAAGGTCCAACTCGATTCCGTCGCGGGTGACCGCCACGGAGCCGAGGACTGAGATCTCCATTGTCCGTCCGTTCATGTGGCCATCGTCGCGATGGCCGGTTGCAGATCGGTTGCATGTTAGACGACGAGCCATTTCCCCAGCTCAGGGGGTATTCGCGGCCTATCGCATCGACACGCGCCGTGCGCAGCAGTGGGTCGCCCGAGCGAAGTTGCAACCTGCCGCGCAGCACTCGATTGCAGGGTGCTCTCGTCGTCGATGACTCCCGGACGGACGACGAAATCTCGATCCGGTCCTCACCCAAGGAGAATCCAATGACCTACCCGTACGACCCCAACACTGCGCTCGATCTCTTCCACGCCGATCACCGACAGGACATGAAGGAGGCTCGCATCCAGCGCCGAGCCAAGTCGGGCCGCCGGCCGGTCGGCTCGGTCCGGCGCTGGACGATCGTCGGGGCGGCCGTGGCCGTCACCATGTTCGCAACCGCCGCCATCCCTGCCAACAGCGCATCCACCGACTCCCGGTCCGTCGCCGCCTCAACCTGTGACCAGGGTGGCAACTACCGCAGCGGTTGCCAGCTGGTCGCCGGACGACCCGACGGATGGTACGACTCGACTCAGACCGTTTCCGCCCCGTCAAGGTCGAACGGTTCCGGCTTCCTCAGCTTCAAGTGACGTTCAAGGACGCACGTTCCGGCCGACTACGACCAGCGAACACGGAAGTTGCTGCGCCACAGATCCATGAGGCCGCGGTCGCCCGACATGGTGACGGTCTGATCCGGAGTGCGGTTCCACAAGAGAAGGTAGAGATCGGCCGCTGGGCCGGTGAGTGTCAGGTCGGCATCCCCGCTGCGGCGGGCGGTGTCGGTCCGTTCCGGGCCCAGGGTCATCAGCCAGTGGTCGTCGGTGTCCGTCGAGTGGACATGGACCATCTTGGGTGAGTCGATCTCAAGTGGTCTGGGACGCGGCCCGAACGCGCAGAGCAGTTCGTCGAGCATGTCGCTTGCGAATTCAGGATCGAACCCCGAACCGGCTCCGCTCGATGCCTCGGCGTCGAATCGGTGGATCGCTGTCTCGCTGGCTTGGCGGCGCGACCACATTGTCAGCGGGGTCGGAGCCGGAAGGAACGTGAAACACTTCAGATCGGGAGGTGCCGACTCCAGGACCCGGACCAAGTTTGCGTTCGTTTCCCGATACCAGTCGACGAGCCCGGAGTCATCGGGCCATCCGCCGGCCAGGTCAGGCCAGTAGTCGACGAGGTCGGACAGTTCGACACTGTCGGGTTCCTCATGGGGGAAGGCAATGTGGCCGGCAGCCCACAGGTGGATGAATCCGATACGTCCAGCACGATCCATTCCTACGCGGTTCTGGGGCTTCTGGCGATTCAGCCATGGACCGGCTACGAACTCACCAAGCAGGCCACGCGCAGCCTTCGCTTTGCCTGGCCCAAGTCCGAGCGGTTGTTGTACGCCGAACCCAAGAAGCTGGTTGAGCGCGGACTGGCAACTGCACACGAAGAGGCGATCGGTCAGCGCAAACGAACCGTCTACTCCATCACGGAGCAGGGGCGGACCGAGCTGGCCGCATGGATGACCACATCCCCCCAGCCGCCGGTGTTGGAAGCGGAGGCTCTCCTGCGGTTGTTGTTCGCCGAGAACGGCACCACAGACGACCTGGTAGCGGCACTCGATGAGATGTCCGAAGATGCAGCCGAGATGTACGAGCAGGTGGTCGCCATAAATTCCGGCTATCTCGATGGGAAGCATCCCTTTCCCGACAGGACACATCTGTCCGCGCTTTTCGCGACATTTCAACTCGAACTCTTCGACCTGATCGTGAAGTGGGTGGAGTTCGCCAAGTCCGAGATCGCCACCTGGCCGTCGACCGAGGGACTGGGAATGACCGATCGGACCGAAGAGATTCTTCGCAGCATTCGAGAGCGAAGATCGCTGCTCGACCGTCAGGGCTGACCTCGCAGCCGAGCGCGACTGTCATCGTGGGTCAGTGAATTCGGAGTGTGACCAACTCGAAGGGACGCAGGTCGAGCTCCACGACCCCATCACGAACCGGCGGTGGTGGGGTCGGGAGAGGTTCCTCCAGAAGATCGGTTCGTGTCGCC
>JAJRXJ010000266.1 GCA_024276355.1 Actinomycetes bacterium
ACTCCGAAATCGTGTGATGGCGCCCGTCGAGGTGCCGGCGCTCGGCGCGACCATGGTCGCCCTGGTGGTGCTGGCAATGTCCCGGATCCTGCTGGCGGTGTCCAAGAACGGCGCCGTGGCGGTGGCGGGTATCGCGGCCGTTATGATCCTCGGGATCGCGGTTCTGTATGCCGCCAAGCCGAAGATGAGCAAGAATCTCATCGCCGGGTTGGCCCTCGCCCTGGGCGTCGCCGTCCTGGCCGGCGGCGTGGTCGCCGCGGTTGTGGGTGAGCGGTCGTTCCACGAGGAGGGCCACACCGGGGCCATCGCAACACTCGTCAGCAGCCCGGCTCCCAACTCCGGGATCGCCCAATGAGCAATCCGATTTCTCGCCACTTGGCGGGTAGCGCCCGTAAAGATCCCCTGCAAGGAGCGCCAATGCGCAAGATGAGTCGACGGACATCGATCCTCGGCCTTTCCGTCCTCCTCGGCCTCGTACTGTCGGGTTGTGCGAACAACGCAGAGCTCGACACTCTCAAGCCGAAGGGCCCGACATCCCGCGAAATCAACACCCTTTCGAACTGGGTGTTCATCGCCGGTGGCGTGATCCTGCTCATGGTGATCATCGCGGTCATCTACATCGGGTTCAGGTTCCACACGGGCAAACCCGAGGACGACGACAGCTACCCGCCCCAGATCCACGGAAACAGTGTTCTCGAGATTGGCTGGACCATTCTTCCGGCGATGATCATGACCGTCATCGCGGTGGGCACCCTGATCACCCACATCTCGGTCAACTCGACCGAGGCCAACGCCATGGAAATCCAGGTGGAGGGCACCACCCAGAGTTGGGAACCGACCGTGGTGGTCGTCGGACAGCAGTGGTGGTGGGAGTATCGCTATTACCTCTCCAGCAACATCACCGCCTCCGATCTCAAGGGAATCAGCGCCAAGGATCTTCCGCCGGCCGACATTGTCACGTCCGGCCAGATGGTGGTCCCCGCGGGTCAGGAGATCGAACTCATAGTCACCTCCCGCGACGTGATCCACTCTCATTGGATCCCGGCGCTCAACGGCAAGCGCGACGCGGTGCCCGGGCGTTACAGCCCATGGAAGATCGAGGCCGACAACCCGGGCGTCTACTTCGGGCAGTGCACCGAGTTCTGCGGCCTGTCCCACGCACGGATGCGAATGCAGGTGGTCGCGGTCACCGACAACGACTTCCAGGATTGGATCGACACCCAGATGCAGCCCGCAGCCGTGCCCGCGGGTGCCGAGGAGCTCGTGGCCGCCTACCGCAGCGACGGGAGCGCCACCCTCCCCGATGATGCCAGCGCCGCCGCCAGGGGGGTCGAGGCATTCATCTCCAACTGCACCTCGTGCCACCTGATAAACGGGGTCAACGACCTGAGCTACACCGGAGCCAATCAGGTTTCCGGGGCGGCACCGGACCTCACCCATCTGGCCAGCCGCACCACCTTCGCGGGAGCGTTGCTCAACCTCTACAACGCCGACGGCTCTTTCAACCGCGACGATCTTTCGGCTTGGCTGCGGAACCCGGCAGCGCTCAAGGACAACGCCTCGACCGATCCGATTCCCAGGGGCATGCCCAATCTCGGACTTTCAGAGAACACGATGTCTGATTTGGTGGCGTACCTCTCGACCCTCGGGCCGAAACCCACCTTGCAGCAGATTCAACAGACCCAGGTCAACTGAGGGAGCAGATCATGGCCATAGTCGAAAAACCCCTCAGCATCGGAACCTCCGAACCGGTCCTCGCCGACCGCCCCTTGGGCGTCCTCACGCGTCCCAAGGGAGGCAACGGTTGGCGTGACTGGTTGAGCACCGTCGACCACAAGAAGATCGGCATCATGTACGGCGTAGCCGCCATGTTCTTCTTCGTGGTGGGTGGTTCGGAAGCCCTGCTGATCAGAAGCCAGCTCGCGGTCCCCAACGGACAGGTGCTGAGCGCCGATCCCTACAATCAGGTCTACACGATGCACGGCCTCACGATGGTCTTCCTCTTCGTGATGCCCTTGGCCGCGGCGTTCGCCAACTATTTGATTCCGCTCCAGATCGGGGCCCGCGACGTTGCGTTCCCCAGGCTCAACGCGCTCTCGTTCTGGATTTGGATAAGTGGGGCCATCTTCCTCAACTCGACCTGGCTGGTGGGTGGCGGCGGCGCCGACTGCGGCTGGTTCTGCTACTCCCCCAACAGCGGCGTGGTCTTCTCCCCGAGCCACGGGGTCGACTTCTACGCCATCGGGTTGCTCATTCTGGGCATCGCTTCACTGGTGTCGGCGGTCAACCTGATCACCACGGTCATCAACATGCGGGCGCCGGGCATGAGCTGGTTCCGGGTTCCGGTGTTCACCTGGATGATGCTGGTCACCCAGTTCCTCCTGCTGTTTGCCCTTCCGGTGATCACGGTTGCCTTGTTCTTCCTGATGTTCGACCGTCTCTTCGGATCGCAGTTCTTCAATCCCGACACCGGTGCCGACCCTCTCCTCTGGCAGCACCTCTTCTGGATCTTCGGACATCCCGAGGTCTACATCGTCGTGCTGCCGGTGTTCGGTATCTTCTCCGAGATCATCCCGACCTTCAGCCGCAAGCCACTGTTCGGCTACTCGTTCGTCGTGTTCTCGGGTATCGCCATTGGTTTCATGGGCTGGGGCGTCTGGGCCCACCACATGTTCGTTTCCGGTATAGGTCCGGTGTCGGTGGCGGCCTTCTCCCTCTCCACGATGTTCATCGCGGTGCCGACGGGGGTGAAGATCCTCAACTGGATTGCCACCATGTGGGGCGGAAAGATCTGGTTCGCGACCCCGATGCTGTTCTCGGTGGGCGCGGTCACCATGTTCACCATCGGCGGTGTGTCCGGAGTCACCCATTCGCTGGCCCCGGTCGACACTCAGCAAACCGACACCTACTACATCGTGGCTCACTTCCACTATGTGATGTTCGGTGCCGGGGCGCTCGGCCTTCTCGGCGCCTGCTACTTCTGGTGGCCAAAGATCTTCGGCCACATGCTCAACGAGCGCCTTGGCAAGGTCCATTTCTGGCTTGCCACGATCGGCATGAACCTCACTTTCGGGCCCATGCACATTCTCGGCCTGCAGGGTATGAGTCGACGTATCGACACCTACTCGTCGGGATTCGGTTTCGCCCTGTGGAACGCCGTCGCCACCATCGGTGCTTTCACGATCGCCACATCGCTCCTCGTGTTCTTCTACAACATCTGGAAGTCGAAGAAGGACGCCCCCAACCTGCCCGACCCGGGCCCGGATCCGTGGGATGCCAGAAGCCTCGAATGGATGCTTCCCTCGCCCACGCCGGAGCACAACTTCGACGAGGTCCCGGAGATCAACGGTCTCGACGAGTGGTGGCACCGTAAGTACGGCTACGACGACGACGGAAACGTCGTGCGCATCGCCACTGTTGAAGAGGCCGCCCAGAAGGGCGACGCCACCAACGTGCATCTGCCCTCACCTTCGTTCTGGCCGCTGGTGGTCGCGATCGGCATGCCGCTGATCGGCTACGGCCTGATCTTCAATCTGTGGCTGGCGGTCCCGGGTGGTCTCGCCACCGCTGGTGCCCTGTTCGCATGGGCCTTGGAGCCGGCCGACGATCCCGATGCCCACCACGGTGGGTCCCACGACGACCATGAGGCGCCGGCCCTGACGGGCGCCGACACGAACGAGGAGAGCTGAGATGGCAACCGCAACCGCACCAGCGGTGGCAACCGGAGGCCACGAGGAGCACCGCACCGCCACCGGAATGTCCAACACCAAGTTGGCCATGTGGATCTTCCTGGGCTCCGAGTGTCTGCTTTTCGGTGGCCTGATTTCCAGCTACCTGCTCTACAAGACCCGCGGCAGCGGCCTGCCGGTACCCACCGACGTGTTCGACATCCCGTTCACATCGGTGAGTTCGTTCGTATTGCTCATGAGCTCGATGACCATGGTGCTGGCTCTGTCGGCACTGCGGCGCGGCGATGAGGCCCTGTCGAGGGTCTGGACCCTGGCCACCGCGATGCTCGGCGGCGTGTTCATCGGTGGTCAGGTCTACGAGTTCACCACCTTCCTCCGCGAGGGATTGGGCTTCACCACCAACCCGGCCAGCTCTGCATTCTTCACCCTCACCGGTTTCCACGGCGTTCACGTGGCCCTCGGAATCACGATGCTCATGTCGACCTTCGTGATGTCGAGCAAGGGAAAACTCCACCAGGAGCAGTCCGAGACCCTTGAGATCGTTGGCCTCTACTGGCATTTCGTCGATGTGGTGTGGATTGTGCTGTTCACTGTCGTCTATCTGGTTCCGGCGTAGGAAGGCCTGGCAACATGACTGCTACTGAATCCGTGGCCGAGACCGAAGCCACCCCCGACGTCCACGAGCACCCGTCCGATTGGGCCTATGTGAAGATCGCGGCGATTCTCGCGGTGATCACGGGGCTAGAGGTCTCGACGTACTACGTGTCGATCGGGAAGGTCCTCATCCCTTCGCTGTTGGTGATGATGGCCCTCAAGTTCTGGATCGTCATCACGTGGTTCATGCATCTTCGCTTCGACGGAAAGATCTTCAAGCAACTGTTTCTGGGTGGGTTGTTCCTCGCTGGTGTGGTCTTCGTTGTCACCCTCAGTACCTTTCAGTTCTGGGCATCCTGAGGCCAATCTCGAACTGACCGCGGCTGGTCCCCGGTCTGGAGCGTCATCATGAGTCTTCTGGCCACAGCCGGTCCGTGGCACTACCAGTTCCACCCCGAGGTGTGGGTGCTGCTGGCGATGGGCGTCGGACTCAGCCTGTACGCGGTTCGGGTGATCGGGCCAATGGTGGTGCCCGAGGGCGAACCGATCGTCACCATTGCCCAGAAACGGTTCTTTGTCGCCGGGATGCTCTTGTTCTGGCTGGCGGCCGACTGGCCGCTACACGACATCGCCGAGAACTATCTCTACTCGGCCCACATGATCCAACACCTGCTGGTCACGTTCATCATTCCACCGCTGTTGTTGCTGGCTCTGCCCGAGTGGCTGGCCCGCCTTGTGTTTCTCGAGGGTGGTCTGGTCTCGCGCATCATGCGAATCATCACCAAGCCGGTGGTGGCGGGTTTGGCGTTCAACGCACTGCAACTGTTCGGCTACTGGACCTGGACCGTCAACACCAGCAGTAGCAACGGCAGCTTCCACTACACCATGCACGTGTCGTACTTCTTCCTCGGGATGTTGATGTGGTTCCCGGTCCTTGGACCCTTGAAGGAACTGCAGATGTCGGAGATGGGAAAGATGATCTATCTCTTCTTGATGTCGATCATTCCGACCGTCCCCGCCGGATGGTTGGCCTTCGCCGGCGATGCCGTGTACCGGTCGTACGACATCCCCTACCGCATGTGGGGAATGAGCGTCGAGCAGGATCAGCAGATAGCCGGCGCGATCATGAAGGTGGCCGGCGGGATGTACCTGTGGCTGCTCATCGCGATTCGGTTCTTCAGGCTGAGTGCGGGCCAGGAGCGCCGCGACCTCGAGCGACGTCGGTTGAACACCCCGGGCCACACCATCACCTACGCCGATGTCACCAGGGAATTCGCCGAAGCTGGTGATCCCCCCAAGGAAATGCGGCCTGAAAAAGCCTGACCGCGCTACTGTCAGACCATGCTCGACATCCGACGTATACGCACCGAGCCAGAAGTGGTGAAGGCGGCCATAGCCCGTCGTGGAGATGGCATCGAGCCGATCGACCGGGTGATCGAACTCGACACTCGTCAACGTGAGCTCGGTGCCGAGCGCGACGACACGCGGGCCCGAATCAACGCCATTTCAAAGCAGGTCGGGGCGTTGCGGCGCGATGGCGAGGTGACCGAAGCCGAGAAGCTCCAGGCCGAAAGCCGGCGTCTCGGCGAACACGAAAAGGCGTTGAGCGCGGAGGTCGAGGAACTTTCGGCTCAAGTGAGGGAGATTCTGCTGACGGTGGGCAACATGCCGGCTGAGGAGTGCCCCGACGGCGACAACGAACACGACAACGTGATCACCAGGGTCGAGGGCTACGACCCCGATTCCTACCAGGAGCATCAGCGGGTGGCCCACTGGGACATCGGAACCCAACTCGGCATCCTCGATGTCGATCGGGCGGTCCGCATGTCGGGCGCCATGTTCGTGATGTACCGGGGCATGGGGGCCCGGCTGGTGCGGGGGCTGATCAACTACGCCCTCGATCGCAACCGCGACGCCTACGAGGAGGTCCGGCCCCCCACGGTCGTCAAGACCGAGACGATGATCTCAACGGGACACCTGCCCAAGTTCGTCGACGATGCCTACCATCTCGAGCGCGACGATCTCTGGGCCATCCCCACCGCAGAGGTTCCCCTCACCTCGATTGGTCGCGATGAGGTGTTCGACGAGACCGAGCTCCCTTTGAAGTTCATGGCCCACACATCGTGCTTCCGTCGAGAGGCGGGATCGGCCGGACGCGACACGCGCGGTCTGCTGCGGGTTCACGAATTCGACAAGGTCGAGTTGCTTTCCTACGCCACGCCGGAGCAGTCGGCTGCTGTCCACGCCGACATCCTCGAGCGAGCCGAGTCGGCCATCCGGGATCTCGGGCTTGCCTATCGCATCCTCGACCTCTGCACCGGCGATCTCGGCAATTCCTCTGCTCGCACGTTCGACATCGAGACCTACGCGCCGGGAGCGGATCGATGGCTGGAGGTGTCGTCGGTGTCGTGGTTCAGCGACTATCAAGCCCGTCGCGCCAACATTCGCTACCGACCCACGGAGGGCAAGGGCACGAGAGTTCTCAACACGCTCAATGGTTCGGGCCTCGCGGTTCCCAGGGTCTGGGCGTCCCTGGTGGAGACCCATCGTCAGCCCGATGGCTCAATTCACATTCCCGAAGCCCTGCAGCCCCACATGGGCGGGCTCACCGAGATACCGGCACCGAGCTGAGGTGACCAATCCGGTTGAGCATCTGCCGCCGGTGGTGCCGTTTCGCGAGCTCGGAACCCACAATGTCGAGCATCCGATGCGGGTGGTGACCCGGGAGGTCGCAACACTCGGAGAGTGGGATGCCGAGAGGGCCGGATTCGTGGGGTCCATCTTCGATTCGCTCTCATCCGACTGGCATCTCAAGCACAGCGAAGCCGAACGCACCGCCAGCCTCGTCGATGCCCTCCAGCGTGGAGACCTCCCCGATGGATGTCTGATCGAACTGGGTTGCGGAACCGGCGCCGGAACCGCAGTGATCGCCCCGGTTCGCCCGGTGAACGCGGCGATCGACCTGTCACCGGGGATGTTGTCACACGCCGACCCGTCGTGCGCCCCACTGGTTCGGGCCGACGCCTCGAATCTGCCGTTGCCCGACTCGTGCGCCCATGTGGTGGTGATGCTCAACATGCTGCTCTTCCCGCGGGAAGTCGATCGGATCCTCGCTCCCGATGGAGCCCTGGTCTGGGTCAACACGGCCGGTGAGTCGACCCCGATACACCTCACTGTCGAAGAAGTTGTCGACTCGCTCCCGGGTGCTTGGACAGCGGTCGCGTCGAGGGCCGGGACCGGCACATGGTGTGTCGCCCGCCGCGGCTGACAGGGCGCCGAGGACCTGTGCCGATTAGCATTCGCCCAAGTCACACGCCGAAGGATCGTGGGTTGCCATGAATGATCTTGCCGGAATGCGGGAGCAGTACGACGACGGCGGCCTCGACGAAGCCGAGGCAGGCGACGACCCACAGGACCTCTTCTCGCGTTGGTTCGCCGACTGGCTGGCGACCGAACCGTTCGATGCCAACGCCATGATCCTCTCCACCGTCGACCGTGAGGGTTGGCCGTCGGCGCGGGCCGTTCTCCTCAAGGGCTTCGACGATCGGGGCCTGATCTTCTACACCAACTATCTGTCCGACAAGGCCCGGCATCTCGACGACACGGGTCGGGCGGCCCTCACTTTCCTGTGGGAGCCGTTGCTCCGCCAGGTTCGGGTGTCGGGCCGCGTGTCGCGGGTGCCCCCGCAGGAGTCGGATGCCTACTTCGCGTCGCGTCCCCGCGGCTCACAGATCGGCGCGTGGGCCAGCGAACAGTCGAAGGTGATCTCGGGCCGGGGAGTTCTCGAAGATGCGGTGGCAGCGATCGAGAAACGCTTTCCCGGTGAGGTGCCGCGCCCGCCCCACTGGGGTGGATATCTCCTCACACCCAATGCAGTCGAGTTCTGGCATGGCCGTGTGAGCCGCCTTCACGATCGGATCAGGTTTCGTCGTGCCCAGGGATCAGACCGATGGATTCGTGAGCGTCTTTCTCCCTGACCGGTTCAGACATGGGGTATTACCTCGGCGGCCACCAGTCGCAGGTGATCGAGGTCGGTGTCGTCGAGCACCTGCAGATATGCACGTTCGGCGCCCTTGTCGGCGAAGCGAAGGAGCTTCTCGACGCACTCGGCCGGGGTGCCACCGACCCCGTTGAGCCTGATCTCGTCGGGGTCGCGACCGATGGCCTCCGACCGCTTGATCACGTCGGCCCGGGTCTCGCCGCAGCACAGCACCTGGGCGGCCGAGAAGGTCATGGTGGAGGGGTCTCGGCCCTGCTCCTCGCACGCCGCGGCCACGCGTGATCGGGCATCGGCGAACGAGTCGGGATCGACAAAAGGTGTGTTGAACTCCTGGGCGTGGGTGGCGGCCAACCGCGGGGTGCGTTTGGGACCGAAGCCGCCCATGACGATCGGCGGATGGGGGGTTTGCAGCGGCTTGGGCAATGCCGGAGATTCGCGGATGGTGTAGTGGTCGCCGCTGTAACTGAATCGTTCGCCGACCGGGGTCGACCAGAGTCCGGTGATCACCGCCAACTGTTCCTCAAGCATGTCGAAGCGGGTGCCCATGGTGTGGAACGGGATGCCGTGGGCAGTGTGCTCGGTGTCGAACCAGCCGGCGCCCAGCCCCAACTCGACCCTCCCGGAACTCATG
>JAJRXJ010000267.1 GCA_024276355.1 Actinomycetes bacterium
TCGATGAGCCGCTCGGTCATCCAGATCGCGGCGTACATTCCGATCACCGTGCCGGGAAGGTAGAGGAACGAAGCCTTGGCGATCATCTGCGCCTCGCGTTTGATCAGCGCCCACAACCCGGTGAGCACCAGCAACGGCAACGCCATGGCTCTCGCGATGCCGAGCGAGATGCCCAGCGTCGTGTCGGAGCCGGCGACGTTGGGTGTGGTGGTCGACTCCATGGCGTCGGCCAACAGATGGAGCGCGCCGATCGCGGCGGTGGCGACCCATCCCGCGAAGTAGTCGAAGGCGCCCTCCACGACCTCACCGGCGATGCCGGTGGCCTGGTCCCACGCCCACTCCAAGGGATCGGTGGCCAGATCGCAGGCGTCGGAGATCAGCGGGATGTTCCCGCACCCGACTTGGGCCTCCGCTTTGTCGACCGAGGCGATCTGGAGCCCGACGACCATCGACGCGGTCATGGCGACCACGATCAGCGGGTCGATCAACCTGCCAGTGATCGACGTGAACAGATTCCTACTCGGCCACATAGCGGTACCCCTTCAGATCTGACATCTCGACCAGGAACTCCTCCGGTGCGGTCACTGCCTCGGCGCTCCACGCCGGGGTCGGCCCTTGCCGACTGGTCACCGACCACACCTTCCAGTCGCCGTTCTCCCAAACCAGTTCCACCGAGGCCGTCTCCCAGCGAGACACGGGTCGCAAGCCGCCGTCGGCCACCAGCAAGCTGAGCGCCCAGACCTCGACGGTGGCCCGTTCGGGTGAGTAGCGGACCAGGGCGTGGCCCACGGGAACGGCCCGGATGAACAGGCGTGCCCCGGGCGGGCCGTTGTCATCGAGCCCGGCCCGCAGCGCATCCCACACCGCTGCCATCTCGGCGCCCAACGCCTGGCGCGACGCTTCGGCCGCGAGGGTCTCGTACGCGGCGATGGCCGACGACCGGTCGACCTGGGCGGCCTGCTCGAGGGTGAGCACGAGGTTGGTGGCCGCAGCCGCCGCGCCGGCCTCGTCGTGGCTGAACCCGACACCGACGCCTCCGCTGGTGCGGGTCGGTCCGGCCTGGTCGGCGCCGATGCGTATCTCGCCAACCTCGGGCCCCGACGCACGCTCGGAGCCCGCAGCGGCCTCGGTGTCGGCACCACCTCGCGCCATCGAGGCGACGATCACGCCGGTGGCCAGCGCGCCGAACAGCCCGGCGACGACCGTGCTCCAACCGAGCGTGACGCCACCACGCGTCGGGCGTCTGGTCGATCCGGGACCGGTCATCCTGCCGTCTGCCCGAGATCGAAGGCCCACTGCACTAGAACCGGCGCAGCCCCGATCAGAGCGACACCGACCAACACATAGACAACGCCCCGCTTCCCCTTCGAGGTCTGGGAGTAGTTGTCGCTGTTGGCCCCGACGATCCAGAAGATCGCCGCGATGACAAGGCCGATGATGCCGATGACGACCGCCCAGGCGATCAGTCCGTCGGCCACTTCCTGCAACACGTTCTCGCCCGGGATCTGAGCGAGCAGCTTCACGATCACATCCGTTCCCTTCCATCCGATGGTCTCGACTTGTTCGACCTTAAGCGCGTCTACATTTGAAACACAAGCTAACTTTCGCTAATACTGTCAATCATGGATTCGCGCGAGGAAGCCGAACGAGCACGGAAGGTGGGAGCGACAGGGATCGTGGAGCCGGAGCTCAGGCCGTGACCAAGGTGCTCCCCGCAGCTCTCCTGGCTGCCGCATCGACACCGTTCGTCGGCCTGCTGATCGTCATGTTGGCTCTGGGCGGGGCGGCGCAAGCCGGCGCTTCGAATCCGCTTGATCCTGCCCCGAGCCGGTTCGCACTCGACGACATCGAGCCGCACCTGCTATCGGCCTACCGCGAGGCCGGGCTCGGCTGCCCCGGCCTGCCGTGGACGGTGCTGGCCGGCATCGGCAAGGTCGAATCCGACCATGGTCGCCACGGCGGCTCGGTCGTCGCCGTCGACGGCACCGTCACCCCTCGGATCTTCGGCATCGTGCTCGACGGCTCAGTGCCGGGCACCGTGGCGGTCGAGGTCCCCGAGGGAGGCAGCCCCTGGCACGACAATCTGCTCTGGGACCGGGCGCTCGGGCCGATGCAATTCCTCACCGCCACCTTCCTGTCCATCGGCGTCGACGGCAACGGCGACGGCGAAGCCACTCCTCACAACGCCCTCGACGCCATCTTCTCCGCGGCGCGGTATCTCTGCCCCGACAGCGAGGTCACCTCGATCCGCGACGCCATCTTTCGCTACAACCGCTCCGACGCCTACGTCGCCGACGTCCTCGACTGGGCCCAGCGCTACACCGCGATACCCATCTACGCCGGAGCCGACCCGCTCGCTCTCATCGCTCACCCCAACGTGTCGATGGGTGAGCCCCAGCGTGCCGATCTCGCCGCCGGACGCATCGACCCGCAGCTCGTCGCCGTCTTGTTGTCGCTGGCCGCCGACCACACGTTCCATATCTCGTCGTTGATCACCGGCCACAGCCTGTGCGTCGACGGCACCGGCACGTACCCGGACTGCACCATCAGCCGCCACGGGTCCGGACGAGCCGCCGACCTGTCGTTGTTCGGCGGCGCCGCGGTGGCCGACACCAACGCCGCGGCCA
>JAJRXJ010000268.1 GCA_024276355.1 Actinomycetes bacterium
AGCGGGGAGCCCGTCGAGCCGCGTGTCATCGACGAGCGGACCGGTCGGCCGATCGATGTGAGACAGGTGCGGCTCGGCTTGAGGGAGAAGAAGACCGGGTAGGGGGGCGGAGGCGGCACCCCATGACCTCTTCTATCTCAACCGATCGCATCCGCGCCACGACCGTTCAGTGATCGATTTGGTTGTCTCGATCTTCGGTGGACGATGGATCCATTCGAATCATGGGGAGTGCTCGGATGTCGACCAGGGAGCCCGCGGCAATACGCTGATCGACCGCCTCGACCATTGCGGGCGTATAGATCGGGCGAGCGACCGACTCCCACCACAGCGTTCCGCCGGGCGTAACGACGACGGCCGTGAACCAGCCGAGGTAGCGCTGATAGGTCTCCTCTTCGAGCTGTCCCGATTCGTAGCTCGCGAAGGTGCTCTGGAAGAAGAGCGCCTCGTCGTTCATGATCGTTCCAAACAGGTGCCGCTCTTCAAAGGGAAGCTTTTCGAAAAACGAGAGTCCCTTGGCAAAGGCCAATCCAACCGATGGGTCGAGCCTCATCCGGTTGGATTCCCGATAGCCTTCCGAGATCGCCTGCCGGCTTGCGGTGCGGAGTGCCGCCGTGTTCTGGCGAATCTGCGTCGCGAGGTAGATCAGCGTGATGACGACGCCGATGCCACCGATGAAGTCTCCGAGGTCGCCGAGTGTGTCGAGAATGGTGTTCTCCTGCGCCGCCTGGATTGGCGTTTCACGATCGTCGTCGAATGTAGCCAATCTCAGTGGCGCCTCTCGTATTGGAATTCCATCGGCTAGGCTCCGTGGTGCAGGGGGCAGGGCTCAGTCATCCATGGAGGGCACAGCATGGGCAAGCGTTTCGAAGGCAAAGTAGCGATCGTGACCGGCGCGGCCGGGGGAATTGGGCGGGCAACCGTCGAGCGATTCATCGAGGGCGGTGCGCGCGTCGTCGCGACGGATTTGAAAGACGCGCCGATCGAGGAGACGGCGGCGGCGGTGGAGAAGTTGGGTGGCGAGGTGTTGACCGCTGCACACGACGTTTCTTCCTGGGACGATTGGCAGCGCGTGATCGCCGAGACCACGAGCCGATTCGGTGGCGTCGACTATCTCGTGAACAACGCGGGCATCGAAGGCAAGGTCGCCACGATCGACGAATATCCCGAGGACGCGTTCGACCTGGTTCTGGCCGTCAACATCAAGGGTGTCTTTCTCGGCATGAAGGCGGTGATTCCCGAGTTGCGCAAGCGTGGCGGTGGTTCGATCGTGAACCTGGCCTCGGTGGCCGGCGTCATGGGCGGGCCGACGGTCCCCGCCTATACGGCAAGCAAACATGCCGTGATCGGCCTGAGCAAGTCTGCGGCGGCGGGCTACGGGGCCGACCAGATCCGAGTGAATGCGGTTGGACCGGCACCCATCGATACGCCCATGATGCGTAAATTGGAGTCGGGCATGGAGCCGGGCGACGAAGCCCTCGTCAAGGCCGGAATCGAATCGCAGATTCCGCTCGGGCGCTAT
>JAJRXJ010000269.1 GCA_024276355.1 Actinomycetes bacterium
CACCGACGTGGTCCAGGGCTCCTACTACGACCGCGGTGTCGGATTCCTCAAGGCCAATGGGATAACCAAGGGAACGTCGCCGACGACGTACTCACCCGACGCTCCTGTCACCCGTGGGCAGATGGCGACATTCCTGTTCCGTCTGAACGGCTCGCAGTGGACGCTGAATGCGGAACCGTTCACTGATGTCTGGGGAGGCAGTTACTACTACGAACCGGTGAAGTGGGCCTACCTGCGTGGGATAACAACCGGCACCAGCGACACTCTCTATTCGCCGGCCGCGGTGGTAACCAGGGCCCAGATGGCGGTGTTCCTCTGGCGACTGGCCGGGAAACCCGTGGTGACCACACCACACGGATTCACCGATGTCCCGGCCGGCAGCTACTTCGATGCCGCGGTGAGGTGGCTCAAACAGACCGGAATCACCACGGGCACGTCCCCCGACACCTTCTCGCCGTTTGCCGCGGTCACACGGGCCCAGATGGCAGCATTCATACTGCGTCTGGTCGAGACCTACGGCTGGACTCCCACCTGGGTCCCCAGGTAGTCGGGGTGGATCCGGATCCGAATCGGGCCGCCAGATGCAAATCTGGTGGCCCGTCGGTGTGCCCGGGGGCAATCTCGGTCTAGGTTGCAGGGGATGGCCAGGGTCAGATTCTCACTAGCGATAGCGATCCTCGTCCTGCTGGCGAGCGCTTGCAGGGTCGACACCACCGTCGACATAGCCGTGGCCGACAACGGTTCGGGAGTCGTCACGCTAACCGTTGTGGCCGACGCAGAAGCCGTGGCTCTTGTACCGGACGCCCCCGACGCGTTGCGTCTCGAGGACCTCTCGAAGGCGGGTTGGGCCGTTGAAGGACCGACCGTCTCTTCCTCAGGTGAGGTCACGGTGTCGGCAACGAAGCGTTTCGGGTCCGCCGATCTGCTACCCGGGGTGATTGCCGAGATCGCAGGAGACGGAGTCCTTTTCCAGGATCTCAACCTGACCCAAGGGCACCAGTTCGACCTCGTGGGACTCGCCCCGGCCAGAACTCGATATGAGCTGACCGGAACCGTCGATCCGTCGCCCGATCTCGAGTCGTTCGGCGATGAGACCGTCACCAGTCAGCTGGGCCTGCCGCTCGGTAGGGCCGTTTCGAAGATCACCTCCGAAGCCGGAACCTCCCTGGAGAAATCGCTTGGGCTCACCGTGGTGGTTCATCTACCGACGGGAGTATCGAGTACCGACGAGGGCGCGGTGATCGAGGGCAACACGGCCACCTTCACAATGTCATACGGCGACTCGCCCAGAGCGCTCGACACCTCGGGAACGATCGAGGACATCCTCCCGCGGGTCTGGGCGATGGTGATGCTGGCTGCCGCGATCTTGTTGGCGTTGGCATTGCTCGCCCGATTCGGCGCCTGGTGTCTTGCGAAATGGCGAACCCCCAAGGGGCGTCGTCGCCGCGACCAGCGTCAACGGGAGAAACGGGCGGCCACCAGGGCCGCAGAGGCCAACAAGCCCCGACAGCGAATGCTGCGGCTCTTGATAGTCGATGTCCACGGTGTGGTCGTGCGGCCCACCGATTCGTTCGACGGGCTGCTCCTGCCACTCATACAAGCTGAGCAGCCCGACACCGATCCCGACACCGTCAGGGAACTCCATCGCAAACTCATGCTCGACCGGATCTCTCCATCGGAATTCTGGAGCGAGGTCGGGCTGGGGCCGGTGGCCGGTGAGATGGAGACCCGATACCTGTCGTCGTTCCGTCTGGTTCCCGGCCTTCACCACTTCCTCGATCAAACAGCCGAGCGGGGGCTGCCGGTGGCCGCCATCGGCAATCAGCCCCGGGCGTGGGGTGAGAGATTGCGACGAATGGCAGCACTCGAGACCGCGGTCGCGTCGTGGATGGTGAGCGGCGATGTGGGCCAGATGCTCCCGGAACCCGCCCTGTTGCAGGCCACCCGGCGGGTCATGTCGGTAGACCTGTTCGATTGTCTCTACCTTTCGAGCGTGCCCGAGAATCTCGATGCCGCCCGTGAGATGGGTGTGGCCACCGCCTTCTTCCATCCGGGCCCGGGCGACCCTCCCGAAACCGCCCATTCGCTGATGCGGGGGTTCGACGAACTGTTCAAGGGTCGTGGCGCCTGATCGCATCGCCGTGAGATCTGCAATCACGGCGCACCTCGAGACAGCGATCAGTTCGGGGGGATGGGCGATCGTCACTTGGGTGGCGGCGGTGGCGTTGATGAGGTTCACCGGTGCCGACTCGACCACATGGATGATCGGGTTGGTGGGTCTCACCCCGCTTCTGATGATTCCGATCTATCCGATCCTCGGAATGGCCGTGGCGTCGCGGCGACGTCTGATGTCGGTGGCGGCCATCGTTCTGGCGCTGGCCCACCTCGCCTGGACACTGCCGGAATGGCGGGCAGCATCCGCCGCCCCGATTCCGAGTCGGAACGATGTCACCATCACGGTTGTCACCTCGAATGTGTTCTTGGGAAACCCCGACGTGACCGATCTCGGACGAGAACTGCTCGGGCTGGACCCCGATGTGATCGTCATTCAGGAACTCACACCGTGGCAGGTGAGATTGTTCGCCGACGCCGGGCTGATGGGGGAGTACCCGTATCAGATCCTCATGCCCCAACGCGATGCCACCGGTTCGGGCATGATGTCGCGACTACCATTCGTCGACGCTGGTTTCCGTGATGTCGGCGGCTCCATGATGCCGGTGGCCACGATCGACGATCACGGGGTTCTGGTCGATGTGATCGGGGTCCATATCCAAGCGCCGGTGTTCGAATCGGCGCGACGGGCCTGGGCTGATCAGCTGCGGGCGTTGGCCGACATGGTGTCCGGTGCTCAGCGCCCGTTGATTCTGGCCGGGGACTTCAACGCCACGCTCCAACACGACAACCTTCGGGCGATCGATCGTGCCGGCTCCTACGACGCCTTGCTCACCCGGGGAATGGGCTGGGTCTCGACATGGCCGCGTGGCCGCTTGTATCCACCGATTCTCAGGCTGGATCACATTTTCGCCACCGACGACACCGTCGCGGTCGACGCCGGTGTGGGTACCGGGACGGGCAGCGATCATCGTCCGATCTGGGCCGAGTTCATCGTGGGCACGACCGGAGCGTCATAGCCGGTGTCTAAGGTTCGCTGATGGCTCGTACCCGAACTGTTCATCGCTGCTCGTCCTGCGGGGCGTCCCATCCCAAGTGGGCCGGTAGGTGCGATTCCTGTGGCGAGTGGAATTCCCTGGTCGAGGAGCTCGACCAGCCGACTCGCGGGTCCGGGCCCCTGCCGGATGCCTCGATCCCGGTACCGGTGACCCAGGTGGGCGATGAGGCCGCGATCTCGGTCCCCACCGGAATCCGGGAGTTCGACCGTGTTCTCGGTGGGGGATTGGTGCCGGGGTCGGTCACACTTGTGGGAGGTGAGCCTGGTATCGGGAAGTCCACGCTGCTGCTGCAATTGCTTGGGGGCTCGGCCGCGGCCGGCATCCGGTCGCTCTATGTCACCGGCGAGGAGTCAGCCTCACAGGTGAAGTCCCGAGCCGGTCGGGTGGGTGCGCTTCATGACGATCTGTGGCTGGTGTCGGAGACCTCACTGCCGAACGTGAAGGCCCACATCGATTCGGTGAAGCCCGATCTGATCGTTGTCGATTCGATTCAGACCATGCACGACCCCGAGCTGGGGTCGGCCCCCGGCTCGGTCGCGCAAGTGCGGGAGTGCGCCAACAAGTTGCTCAACCTCGCCAAGGCCCGGGGTATCTCGCTGGTTCTGGTCGGCCACGTCACCAAGGAGGGCACGCTCGCCGGACCGAGGGTGCTCGAACACATCGTCGACACGGTCATCGAGTTCGAGGGCGACCGTCACCACGGCCTGCGGGTGCTGCGGGCCACCAAGCATCGATTCGGTCCCACCTCCGAGGTGGGGCTCATGCAGATGAACGGCGACGGCCTTGCGTCGGTGATCGATCCGAGCGGAATCTTCCTGGCCGACCGGGTCGCCGGTGTTTCCGGGTCGGCGGTGGTGCCCACGATCGACGGGCAGCGACCGATGCTGATCGAGATCCAGGCATTGGTCGCCGGATCGTCGCTGGCCACCCCGCGGCGCAGTGCACAGGGAGTGGATCCGGGCCGTCTGGCCATGCTCTTGGCCGTACTCGAGCGACGCGTCGGTCTCAGCGTGTCGAAGTGCGACGTCTACGCGTTGGCAGTGGGTGGAGTGAGGGTGGTCGATCCGGGTGCCGACGCGGGGTTGGCCCTGGCGGTGGCATCGGCGCTCACCGGGAATCCGGTCGGTGACGACCTGGTGGTGATCGGAGAAGTCGGACTGGGTGGCGAGTTGCGCCAGGTCGGCCATCAGGATCGACGGCTGGCAGAGGCCGCCCGCCATGGGTTCAGACACGCGATCGTTCCTGGTGCGGTCGTCGACCAACCCGACGGTCTCACCGTCCTGAGGGCGCCCACACTGGCCGCGGCGGTCGAGCTGGCCTCGGTCGGCCCGTCCTGAACCGTGCGATGGGCATGCATGGAGTCGTGCCCGCTGCCAAGATGATCAGATGCGAATCGAACTTCCCTCAGGCACTCCGGCGGCAGTGGCCGGAAACCCCGGAGATCGTGGTCTGGTCATGGTCCCCGACA
>JAJRXJ010000270.1 GCA_024276355.1 Actinomycetes bacterium
ATCCTCGAAGGCGTACAGGTGGTGAAGACCCTGGGCCGCGAAGACTCCGAAACTGCGCTCTTCGCGGACAAGGTCGACGAGCTCCGCCGGGCCCGCGTGCGTCTGGGCAACCGCAAGACCGCGTTCGCAGTGTCGTTTTCCGCGGTGCCGCAGCTCACCACGATCCTGATTCTCGCCATGGGTGCGGTGAGGGTCGGCGACGGTCGGCTCGATGCCGGCGGCCTCGTGCAAGCGGTGTCGCTGTTCAGCGTGCTCGCATTCCCGCTGCAGGTGATCGGCTTCTTCTTGTTCGATCTTCCACAGTCGGTGGTCGGCCACGACCGGGTGAGCCTCGTGTTGTCCGAGCCCGACGACCCGCTGCTCGAAGTCGCCTCGGGCACGACGCTGCCGGCCGGACCTCTGGGGGCCCGACTGGAAGCGGTCACCGTCGGCGACCCCGACAGGCTGCGGCTCGACCACGCCGATCTCGAGGTCCGCACCGGTGAGACGTTGGCCGTCGTCGGCCCGACCGCCGGCGGAAAGTCGACCGTGGTCGGGGTGTTGGCTCGGCTCAGACCGGTTGAAGACGGCCGGGTGATGCTGGCCGGCACACCTCTCAACGGAATCGACGACCGGTCGCTTCGCTCCCGCCTCACCCTCGCCACCCAGACAGCCTCGCTGTTCCACGGAAGCGTCCTCGACAATGTCCGCTTCGCGCGGCCGATCGACGACCGCGAAGTCGCCGAGGCCCTGCATGCCGCGGGAGCCGACGACCTTCGCGATGTCCTCCCCGAAGGCTGGTCCACTGTCATCGGCGAACGGGGCGTCACCTTGTCGGGTGGGCAGCGCCAACGCGTCGCCCTCGCCCGGGCCCTGGCCGGTGATCCGGGATTGGTTCTGCTCGACGACGCCACATCTGCCGTCGACCCGGCACTCGAGGAACACATCCTGGCCAAGCTCGCGTCGCTGCCGATCACCACGGTCATGGTCACCCACCGGGTGGCGGCCATGATCGCCGCCGACCGTGTGGCTCTCGTGGCCGGCGGACGGGTCGTTGCTGTCGACACCCACGATTCGCTTCTATCGAATCCGATCTACAAGGGCCTGGTCGACGCTTATCTCGCGTCGGAGGTGTTGTCATGACCGAGCCCGAGCAGCGCCAACCGACCACCTTCGACATCATCCGACGCGGTTTCGAGATCAGTCCGGGTTTCAAACGGGCGGCAATCCTGTTTGCCATCGTCGGGGTGTTCGAGGCCGGCGGCCGGATCGTCGTGCCCGTGCTGTTCCAACTCATCATCGACCGGGGCCTGCTGACTCCCGGCGGCATCGCCACCCACACCCTCGTCCGATTGTTGGCCATCACCGTGGCGGTGATCCTGGCGGTCACCCTAGCCGCCCTCGTCGCCGAACTGGCCGTGCTGCGCGTGGCTGAGAGAGCCCTGGCCCGACTGCGGGTGATGGTGCTACGCCGGGGCATCGATCTGTCGTTGGCCGAACACGCAGACGAGCGCCGAGGCGATCTTGTCTCGAGGGTGACCGGAGACATCGACACTCTGGCCCGGTTCCTCGACTGGGGGGCCTACACATGGATCGTCGACTCATCGGTGGCCCTGGGCGCCATCGTCGTGATGTTCATCTACTCGTGGCAGCTCGCGCTCGTGGTCACGATCAGCTTCGCGGCGATGATGCCGGTGATCCGATGGATCCAGGATCGCCAGCGCCGCGGCTATTCGGAGGTGCGCCACCGCACGGGTGCCCTGCTCGGCACGGTGTCGGAGACCATCGGTGGCGCCGAGGTCGTTCGTGCCCTGGGCCATGGCGAGGCATCGCTCACCGATCTGGACGCCGCCATCGACAGCCAGTACGAAGCCCAGCTCAAGGTCAATCGCTATTCGGCCGTGCTGTTCACCGTGTCCGATCTCTTCGGAACCCTCGCCTTGTCGGCTGTGGTTGTGGTCGTGGCCCAATGGAGGCCCGACTGGGGTCTCGACACCGGCACGGTGGTGGCATTCCTGTTCCTCATCCATCTGGTGATCGGGCCGGTGTCGGAGCTGACCGAGGTGATCGATCAGACCTCGCTGGCGCTCGCCGGTTGGCGCCGTTCGATGGAACTGCTCGACCGACCCGATGCGCTGCCCGAGCCGGCCGCTGACTTGGCGCTCGACATGGCGGACGGCCCTCTCAGCATCGATGTCGAGGCAATGTCGTTCTCCTATGACCACAATCCCGTCCTGCGTGATGTCGACATCCACATACCGGCGGGCACGTCGGTGGCGGTCGTCGGGGCCACCGGTTCGGGCAAGACCACCTTCGTCCGGTTGTTGTGCCGTCTGGCCGACCCCGATGAAGGATCGGTCAGGCTCGGCGGAACCGATCTGCGGGCCGTGGCATCGACCCGGCGGCGCGATCGCGTGCGCATGGTGCCCCAGGACGGCTTCCTGTTCGCCACCTCGGTGCGCGACAACATCTTGCGGGGGCGCGACGGTGCCACGGACGCCGACATCAACGTGGCCATGGAGACCCTCGGCCTGCGCGAGTGGGTCGACCAACTCGGCGAGGGACTCGACACCGTTCTCGGACCGGGCGGCGAGGGCCTCTCGGTGGGTGAACGCCAATTGGTGGCCCTGATCCGCGCCCAACTCGCCGATCCCGGCCTGCTGGTGCTCGACGAGGCCACGTCGTCCCTTGATCCGGTCACCGAGAAAGCCATGTCCGACGCCCTCGACGTGGTCAGCCGGCAGCGCACCACCGTGAGTGTGGCTCACCGGCTCTCGACCGCCGAGCGAGCCGATCTGATCCTGGTGTTCGACCGGGGCCGCATCGTGGAGACAGGTTCTCACACGGAGTTGATCGATCTCGGCGGCCGCTATGCCGGGCTTCACCAAGCATGGCAGCGGGGCACCCGCTCCGGAGCGAGCGACTGACGACTGATCAGCGGTCGACCATGAACGGGAAGTCCCGGCGGGTCGAGGCCACCACGGCCTCGTCGATGTCGGCGAAGATCGTTTCCTCGGTGTCGGGGGTGGCCACCGTCTCCTCCCCCATGGGGTCGATGATGCGCGAGTCGCCCGAGTAGTGGAGTCGGCCGGCGTCGCCCACCCGGTTGACCCCGATGACCCAGGCCTGATTCTCGATGGCTCTGGCCCTCAGCAGCGAGATCCAGTGCCAACTCCTGCTCTGGGGCCAGTTCGCGGGCACGATGTAGCAGTCGGTGGTGGCCGCGGCGTTCCAGAACAGATCGGTGAATCGCAGGTCGTAACAGACGAGCGGAGTGATCCGCACACCGTCGATCTCCACGGTGATCGTGCTGTGGCCGGGCGCGTAGTGCTCGTGTTCTCCGGCCATGGTGAACGGATGGATCTTGTCGTAGGTGTGGGTGGTGCCGTCGGGGCCGGCCAGCACGAACCGGTTGACGGGTAGCCGATCGTCGCCCGGGGCTATCGGTACCGAGCCGGCCACCCAGAGATCGTTGGTGCGGGCCTGCTCCTGCATGAACGTGACCGTCGGGCCGTCGGGGGCCTCGGCGATCCGTTCGGATTTCATCGAGAAGCCCGTCGACCACATTTCGCTCAGCACCGCCAGCCTGGCACCGTGTTCGGCTGCGTATGCCAGCTTGGGCGCGGCGCTTTCGAAGTTGGCCGCGGGGTTCTCCCAGACGATGTCGTGCTGTATCGCTGCCGCCCTGATCATGCACTACCCCCCAGACTTGAGCGTGGCCAGACGCCGCGCGGCCTCATCGAGCACCTCGTCACGTTTGCAGAACGCGAACCTAACCAGGTGTCGTCCGGCGTCGACATTGTCGTAGAACACCTGGGTGGGCACGGCCACCACTCCGCAGCGTTCGGGCAGGCCCATGCAGAATTCGATCCCGTCGCGGCCGCCGACCGGGCGGATGTCGGCGGTCACGAAATAGGTGCCCTGCGGTTCGATCACATCGAAGCCCGCTTCCGTCAACCCTCGACACAGGCGATCGCGTTTGCCCTGCATCGCCACCGTGTAGTTGTCGAAAAACCCGTCGTCCATGTCGAGCCCGGCGGCGACACCGTGTTGGAAGGGCCCTCCGCTCACATAGGTGAGGAACTGTTTGGAGGTTCGGACCGCGGCGATCAGATCGGCGGGACCACAGGCCCAACCGATCTTCCATCCGGTGAACGAGAAGATCTTGCCGGCCGACGAGATGGTGACCGTGCGCTCGGCCATTCCGGGCAGGGTGGCGATCGGCACATGATCGGTGTCGTAGACGAGATGTTCGTAGACCTCGTCGGACACCACCAGCACATCGTGGCTCACACACAGCTCGGCGATCTGGGTGAGCTCGGCCCGGCTGAACACCTTGCCGGTGGGGTTGTGGGGACTGTTGAGCAGGACCAGCCGGGTGGTCGGGGTGAACGCGGCCTCGAGCTCGGAGATGTCGAACGAGTAGTCCGGTCCCCGGAGGGTGACCACGCGACGGCTGGCACCGGCCATGGCGATTCCGGCGGCGTAGGAGTCGTAATAGGGCTCGAAGGTGATGACCTCATCGCCGGCCCGACACAATGAGAGCAGCGATGCCGCTATGGCCTCGGTGGCGCCGGCGGTGACCAACACCTCGGTTTCGGGGTCGAAAGACTGGCCCCGGAAACGTTCGCGGTGGCGAGCGATGGCCTCCCGCAGCGACGGGATGCCCGGGCCGGGGGGATACTGGTTGTGGCCGTTGCGGATGGCTTCGATGGCCGCGTCGGACACCACGCTCGGGCCGTCGGTGTCGGGAAACCCCTGCCCGAGGTTCACAGCACCGGTCCTGACGGCCAGCGCGCTCATCTCGGCGAAGATCGTGGTGCCGAACTCGGCCAGGTTCGGGTTGAGGTAGGGGTTGGCTCCTGGCGCCGGGGTCATGGTTGTGGATCCTATGACGCGTCGTGGGGCCGGGTGTCGTTCATGTTTCCCTAACAGGTTGTTCATCGGATGGTGTTGGTGTTCTCAGGGTCTTCTTACCTTGGTTGGCGATGGTGTCTTCCAGAGAGAACAACCCACCCCCCAATGA
>JAJRXJ010000271.1 GCA_024276355.1 Actinomycetes bacterium
CAGCGGTGGTGTGATCGCCTTGCGGTGACCCGTAGGCGGTTTGGACTCGCGGGTCCGCGGGCATCCGGCCGGCGTACGAACGCCGGATTCGGGGCGCGTGGTCTGGCCCGTCTTGAGTCGGTTCAGTTCTTGAACACGATGGACGTCGGGTTGCTCGCGCCGGTGAAGTAGGTGCCGGTCGCGCTGTCGAAGGTCAGCGCGGCGTGGTGCAGCTCGAGGCCGACCAGGCTCGGGTCGAGGCCGCCGGGGGCGGTGATCGAGAAGGTGGCGGAGCCGTTCGCGTCGAGCACGCCACGGGAGTTGCTGAAGGGGGGGACGTTGGCGTTCGTGATGGTCATGCGGAAGTACAGGTCCCAGTTGAGGGGGACCGGGACGCCCAGGAAGATCCCCGGAGTGATGCCCGTGTAGCTGCCCAACACCCAGTACTCGGCACCGGCGTTCGTCACGCCGAGGTTGACGTGGTGATCGACGGTGCCGCCGGTCGACACGGAGATGCCGTCCGCCGAGCGCAGGAACTCACCCTCCGCCACATAGGCGGCGCCCGCGTCGACGCCGATCTCATCGTCTAGCACCGCGGTCACCGCGACGCGATGCCCGTCCAGGTCGGTGGCCCAGCCCTGGTAGTCGGTGGGTGCGGGATCGGTCACGAGCAGTTGCGCCACCTGCACCCAGGTGCCGCCGCTCTGGCGTTCGAACAGATGGGTCTTGCCGGCAAACATGATGCCTCCTGGACTGGCCCGGTTGGAGCTGACCACGGCGCGCGTCCCGTCCAGGTCCATGGCAGAGCCGAAGTGGTCGCCCGCCACGGTGTCGTTGCCGGTGAACTTGTCGGTCTCATTCCAATCGACGCCGTCATGCTCGAAGGAGTAGACCGACCCGGACTGAGCGCCGGTACCATCCTCCAGCCGCGCCGAGACCAGGAGTTGGTTGCCGCTCAGCGCCAGGGCGAAGCCGAACTGGTCACCTTGGCTCTTGTCGGAGGCGGTCAGCAGTCGGGTCTCGATCCAACTGCCCCCGCCCTGGTGTTCGAATACGTAGGCGGTGCCGGTGAAGCTGTCGTCATAGATCGTGGAACAAACGATGCGATCGCCGTCGAGGGAGATCGTATGCGGAAAGAGATCACCTGCCTCGGCGTTCGAAGCCCGGAGCTCCGCCGACTGGGTCCATGTGCCACCCGACTCGTCGAACACGTAGGTCGAGCCCGAGTCCGCGCCGTCGTCGTCGTTTCGAGGGGCTCCCACGACCAGGCGGGTACCCTGGATCTCCAAGGCGGAGCCGAAGTGGTCGTACGAGCTCCAATCATTGGGTCGAAGCTTCTGCATCTCGGTGTAGATCCCGCCCTGCTTGAGGAACATGTACACGGCGCCAGCGTCGTCCTTGTTCACGTCCTCGAGCCGTGCCCCGACGGCGATCCAGTTGCCCGAGACCCCAACGCTGTAGCCGAACTCGTGCCCCGCAGCGCCGTCGCTCGCGGTGATCTGCTGCAACTCGGCCCACGTGCCGTCGGGCTGTCGCGTGAACACATACACCGCGCCTTGTCTCGAGTTTTTCTGGTCCGCGCCGAGGACCAGGGTGTCGCCATCGAGGCCCTGGGAGATGCCGAACTCGTCGCCGGCGGCGCCGTCTCTGGCCGTCAGCTTCTGCTGTTCGATGCCGACCTGCGCGATTACGGTGCTGGTCAAGGTCGCCATGGCAATCGCCGACGAGGCCCAGAGCCTGGCATGGGAGAGGGGCATCGGATGTTCTCCATGGTTGAAGGATGTCACGGGCAGGCGCGAGGCGCTGTCGTGCATGCATCGGGGGGCGGGGGGATCGGGGAAGGGCCGGGTGGCCGGTCGCGGTGGCCCGGTCAACGGGCCCGCGATTCATCTCAGCAGAATAGCGCAACCATGAGGAAGCGGACAAGAACAGGATTCCCACCTCCGGTGTCCCCAACCCGAGCGGGCTCAAACC
>JAJRXJ010000272.1 GCA_024276355.1 Actinomycetes bacterium
ACCCGGCGGTGGCCGAAGCGGCCGTTGTGGGCGCCAAGGATGAGATCACGGGTCAGGCGATAGTCGGCTACGTGATCCTTGTCGGATCCGCCGATGTCACCGACTCGTTGCGCGAAGACATTCGCCAACACGTCGCCAAGAAGCTCGGACCCACCGCCCGTCCGAAGGCTGTGTTCCTGGTGCCCGATCTACCCAAGACCCGGTCAGGCAAGATCATGCGGCGCCTGCTGCGCGATGTCGCCGATGGCCACGATCTCGGCGACACGACCACGCTCGCCGACCCGGACGTGGTCGCGGAGATCCGTGACCGTGCGGCCGAGTCCGACGAGGAGTGATCGATCTTCCCCACTGGCATCGCCGACCCGGAGCCGCTTCCGGCGGGCCGATCGTCATATTCGACATCGATGGGGTGCTCAGCGACGCCCGACCCAGGCAGCATCATCTCCGCGGAGGTTCGCCCGATTGGCACAACTTCTTCTCGGACGGAATTCATGACCAACCGCTGACTGCAGGAGTGGCATTGGCCAAGGTGATTGCCGTACCGATCGTTGCGGTCAGCGCCCGGCCGAATCACGTCCATACCGACACGGTGGAATGGCTCGAACGCGAGGGCGTGCCCTTCGACCTAGTGATAACCCGCCCGGACGGTGACCAGCGTTCGTCGTCGGAGTTCAAGGCCGCGGAGTTGGCTGCCCTGCGGCAGGCCGGGTACGAGGTGGTCCTTGCCCTCGACGACGATCCGGCGAACGTGGCCATGTACCGCGACCACGGAGTCGAGGCGCTCTACATCCACTCCGGCTACTACGACATCGATCTCGGCTGGGACTCCGAGAGCGGGTCATGACGGCCGCTTGAACCCGGCTTTCGCCGCTGACACGTATCATTCCGGCATGGTCAACACAGCCAAGACATTCACACTTCTCGCCGCCCTGGGCGGGCTCATGGTGGTCGCGGGTGGCGCACTGGGCGGATCCGGCGGCCTGGTGATCGGTCTCGTGCTCGGCTTGGTGATGGTCGGCGGTTCCTACTGGTTCAGCGACAAGCTCGCCATCAAGTCGGCCCGGGCCGTGCCTGCCGATCGCCGGCAGA
This sequence comes from Actinomycetes bacterium, assembly GCA_024276355.1. Taxonomy (GTDB): domain Bacteria; phylum Actinomycetota; class Acidimicrobiia; order Acidimicrobiales; family Aldehydirespiratoraceae; genus SZUA-87. Next base: position 1,090 of record JAJRXJ010000272.1, read on the forward strand.
TGCCGCAGTACTTCCAGATAATGGAGGAACTCACCGCCAAGGCCCGCATGCCGATGCCCAAGCTCTACGTTTCGCCCAATCCTCAGCCCAACGCATTCGCCACCGGACGCAGCCCCAGCCACGCCGCCGTTGCGGTCACCGCCGGATTGTTGGAGGCCATGCAATGGGACGAGATCAGGGGTGTACTCGCCCACGAGCTGTCCCACGTGCGCAACCGCGACATCCTCATCGGCTCGGTCGCCGCCTCTATCGGCATGGCCATCACATTCGCTGCTCGTATGGCCATGTGGGGCGCGATCTTCACCGGCGGCAACCGAGACCGCAACCCGATCGGCGAGATCGCGTTCGCCATTCTCGCCCCGATCTCGGCGATGCTCATCCAGGCCTCGATCTCCCGGAGCCGCGAGTTCCAAGCCGACGCGTCGGCCGCGAAACTCATCGGCACGGGCGAACCGCTGGCCCGAGCGCTCGAGCGTCTCGACGCCTACGCCAGCCGCATCCCCGGCAACGTCGACCCCAACCAGGCATCGGCCTACATCATCAACCCCCTCAAGGCACAGGCCCGTGGCAGAAGCGGCGGCGGCATGAGCAAGCTGTTCAGCACCCACCCGCCGACCGAGGAGCGCATTGCCCGGCTGCGCGGGCGTAACTGGGCCTGAGAGAGATCAGTCCCTGAAGTTGTTGAACTGGAGAGGCAGGCCGAAATCGCCTTCCTTCAGTTTGGCGATCACTTCCTGGAGGGCGTCTCGCTTCTTGCCCTGCACCCGAAGCTGATCGCCCTGGGTGGAGGACTGGATGCCCTTGAGCCCGAGACCCTTGATGAACTTGTTGAGTTCCTTGGCCTTTTCGGAGCTGATCC
>JAJRXJ010000011.1 GCA_024276355.1 Actinomycetes bacterium
CCGACCGCATCGACGCCTGGCTCGCCGCTACCGAGATGGACAACCTGTGATGTCACCGACAGCCGGGGCCGGCTCCGTCGCGTCGAGTCCGAACGGCCTCGATCGAGCGCGACCCCGCACGCCAAGCGAAGCCTCCGAGCGCCTCGCCACCACACGCAGCCCTGGAGCGCATCCACCGCTGCGCTCCACCGGCTGAGCCCACCGAAGGCGACCGCCGTGCATCTCCCAACGACCTACCCACCGACAGAGCCAAGAACGACAGACGAGTGCACAGCGTGTGCGGATAGGTCGCCGTGACCGCCCGGGTCACCACCCTCAAGGGCGCCGACGCTGGCGCCTATTACATCGAGGCCCTGCCGTCGTACTACCTCGACACCGACGAGCCGCCCGGTCGCTGGCACGGCATCGGCGCGGAACGACTCGGGCTCATCGGCACGGTGGTCGACGAGGACTTCCTCGACGTGATGGCCGGCCTGCATCCGTGTTCGGGCGGAGCGCCGCTCGGGCGGACCTACGGCGAGAAGTCCGTGCGGGGCTTCGATGTGACCAGCTCGGCGCCAAAGTCGGTGTCGACAATGTTCGCCCTCGGCGACGACGTCATCCGCGATGAGGTGCTCGCAGCTCATGACGCTGCGGTTGAGGCGCAGCTGCGTTGGATCGAGAATCACGCGCATACCCGCTTCCGGATCAACGGTGAAGTGGCCGTTGTGGATGCTCACGGGATCGTGGCAGCGACGTTTCGCCAGCACACCTCACGGGCGCTCGACCCGCAGCTTCATACTCATCTGGTGATCGCCAATCGAGTTCTGGCTCCTGACGGCCGCTGGCTCGCTCTTGATGCACGCACGTTGAAGATGGACCAACGCACACTGTCGGCGATCTATCACGCGGCCCTGCGGGTCGAGATGACCTCACGGCTGGGTGTGTCGTGGCGTCCGGTGGTGAACGGGATAGCGGAGATCGACCGGATTGACGACGTGGTGCTGGAGGAGTTCTCCGCTCGCAGCGTCGACGTCGCCCGCCGGGTCGACGAGAAGCTGGACCGGTTCGTCGACACCTTCGATCGTGACCCGACCCCTCGTGAGCGCTGGCGGCTCGAACGTGAAGCAGTCATCGACTCCCGGCCAGCGAAAGCCCACGGCATCGACGCCGGGGAGCTTCACACTGCGTGGCGGGAACGGATCGAAAGCCTGGGGCTGGTGCCCTACGACATCGTCGACGAGGCGATCAGCGGGCTGCGTCCTCGCGCGTTGACGGAGCGCCGCGAACAGTACTTCATCGAAGGCGCCCTCGCCGTTTTGGCGGAGAAGCAGTCGAGCTGGCGGCCGGCTGAGATCACCCGAGAACTCGCGGCGACCCTGTATCCGAACCTGGACATCGACGCAGCCTCGATCCCAGCCCTGCTCGACCGGCTTACCGACCAGGTGATCGCCGATCATTGCGTTGACATCTCGCGTCCGGTCCCCGATGGCGTGATGGTTCGCCGTGATGGCCGCCCGGTCACGGAGTCCGCCGTCGACCGAGCACTCACCACGCCGGAGATTCTGGCCCAGGAGGAACGGCTGATGGCGTGGGCCGAGCGTCGAATGAGCCACGACCCGATCGACTCGCCCCACGCAGCGAGCCGAGCAGATGTGGAGCTGACCGTGGCCCAGGCCGAGACCGCGTCGGCAGTCGCTGGTGACGCTCACCTCGTGTTGGTGGTCGGGCCCGCCGGGACAGGCAAGACCACCGCGCTTCGCCCCGCCGTCAAACAGCTTCACGCCGAGGGGCGGCCAGTGTTCGGGGTGGCACCGTCGGCCGTCGCCGCCGAGGTCCTGGAGACCGAGACCGGCGCGCCGGCGGACACGATCGACAAGCTGATCATCGAGCACTCCCTCGAACGGCCACCGGCCCACCTCTACAACCTGCCCGTAGGAGCGACCGTGATCGTCGACGAAGCGGGCATGGTCGCCACCAACAAGCTCGCCCGACTTGCCGCCCTCGCCGACGACCGGGGTTGGCGCATCGCGCTCGTGGGTGACCCGATGCAGTTCTCCGCCGTCGGCCGCGGCGGCATGTTCGAGCACCTCATCGACACCCACGGCGCGATCGAACTCGACCGGGTCCACCGGTTCACCAACCATTGGGAACGCGAAGCCTCACTCCGCCTGCGCCGCGGCGACCCGTCAGTTGCCGAGGTCTACGACCTCGAAGGCCGACTCCACGGCGGCACCGCGACACGGATGCGTGAGTCGGCGCTCGATGCCTGGTGGGCTGGCCGCCACGAGGGCGAGACAGTGCTGCTCACCGCGCCGACCAACGACACCGTCGCCGCCCTCAACCAGGCCGCCCAGCAGCGCCGCGTGGACGCAGGGGAAATCGATCCCGGCCGCTACCTCGTCGTCGGCGATGTTCGCTTCCATGTCGGCGATGAGGTGGTGACCCGTCGCAACCACCGGCTGTTGCGCACCAACCAGAACCTGATGATCCGAAACCGCGACCAGTGGCAAGCCGTCGCGCTTCACCGCAACGGCGATCTCACCGTCACTGGAGACAGCGGCACCGTTCGCCTCCCCGCCAGCTACGTGAAGGACCACGTCGAACTCGGCTACGCCCAGACCAGCCATGCTGCCCAAGGCCGCACCGTTGACCAGTCCATCCTCGTCCTCGACGGACCCACCGATGTCAGAGGCGTCTACGTCCCCATGACCCGAGGCCGTCACCACAACGACGCCTACATCACGATCGCCGGCGAACAGACCGCTGTCGACGTGTTCGCCGACGCCATCGGCCGCAACTGGATCGACCAGCCAGCTCTCGCCCGGCAGGCCGAACTCGCCGGAGTCAACCCTGCCCGCCCCGGCACCCTCTCCTCCGGACACCTGCGGTCGTTGTTCGAGCAACGGGCCCAGCTCACCAAGAGGCTCGCCCGTCTCGACGCAGACCTCGCGCAGCTTCCCTACGATCTCGACCGAGCCGACCTATGGCTGGCCAGCTCCAAGGGGGACCTCAAGAACGCCCGACAGCATCTCCAGGATGCGCTCGACACCATCTCCGAACACGACCGACCATTCCGACGCCGAGGCCACGAGAACGCCATCTCCCGCGCACACCGCGCCATCGAAGACCTGCCGGACGAGATCAGCGGCCACGCTGCCAACGTCGACAAGTTCGCCGCCAGCGTGTCATCCATCGAGCAGACGCTCGCCGCCGCCAAGGAACTCGACGGGCGCCGACCAGCGTTC
>JAJRXJ010000273.1 GCA_024276355.1 Actinomycetes bacterium
ACCGAGAGCCGCCCTATGTCGAGGTTGCGGGGTCGGGACATGGCGCACAGTATGACCCGCGCCACACCTGATCGCTCAACCAATCGACTGTCGCAACCCCGACTGGTCGATGAGCGCCACCAGGTCCTCTGGCTGATCGGACAAGGCGTCGAAGGCGGCCAGATCGGCACGAGCGCCTTCGGTGTCGCCGATGAACTGCCTCGAAAACGCCCGATAGACGAGCGCGTTGGCGTAGTCGGGCTGGAGCTCGAGGGCACGATCCAGATACACGATTCCGGCGTCGAGCAGCTCGGTGTTCTGGGTGCGGGCGATCAGCCAGCCCCGGCCCGCCAGGGCCTCCACGTTGTCGGGCACGTCGACCAGGATCTGATCGACGAGCTTCACCGCGTCGATCAGCCGAGAGTCGGCTGCCAGTGCCTCTGCGGCCAACAGGACCTCGGAGACGGTCAGATCGGTGTCGGGAAACGACGGTGGGTTGTCGACCATGAGGATCGGGGCGACCTTGTCGAGAGCAGCCTGCTGCTCGGCGGCCAGGTCGGCCGCCGACGGGCCGGTGGTGGATCCGCCCGCGAGAGCAGACGCCACGCGATCACGCAGCCCCATCGAATCGACCAGCTCGGAAACGAACGGTGGTGCGTCGAGCGTGTCGAATACCTTGAGGTGGGAATCGGCCACCCGGGGCTCACCGAGATCCATGGCCACGACCGCCGAGAACACCCGGGCGTCGGGATAGGTCGGATCGGTCGCCACCGCATCATCGAGCAGCAGTTTCGCCGCATTCACATCGCCCTGCAGCCTGGTGAGCCAGCCCTTGTATGTGAGCGCCTCCACATTCGATGGCTGCATCTCGAGCACCTGGTCGTAGATCTCCACCGCGCCGGGCAGATCACCGCTACCGAAGGTCTGCTGGGCTTCGAACAGGAGCTCGCGGCTGCTCACACGAATGTCGCCGGTGATGGTTCCGCCCGGTGAGCGGCTGCCGGAAAACTGGGCCAGCAGGAATCCGGCGAACCCGGCCACGATCACCACTCCGGCCACCCAGGCCACGATCCTCACCCGGGAACGACCCTCGGTGGCCTGTTCCGCGGCCTGCTGGGATTCGATCTTGCGGATCATGTCCGCGGCCCGTTTCGTGTAATCGGCCTTCAGGCCGAGATAGTCGGCCTCGTCGAGATCTCCGGCGGCGAACTCCTCCTCGAGATCGTCCAGCGACCTGAGGAGAAAGTCGCGCTGCTCGGCCCGGGCCTTGGCCAACGCGCTCTTGCGATCCGTCGCGGTGCGGGACTCGGTCATGGGAGATCAGCGCGGGCGGCATCAACCAGGGCAACATCCTCGGCTGAGGCCTCGAAGTCGGCATCGAGCTTCCAACGTCTGAACACGAAGAACAGACCGGTGATCGCACCGGCACCGCCCACGACGGGCAGAATCCACACGAGGCTGGTTATCCCGGTGGCCGACGGCGTGTAGTCGATGTCCTCGCCGAAATCGGCAACGAGTTGCGAACGGATGTAGTCGGTGGTGCGTCCTTCGTCGACCCAGGTACGGATCTCACGACGAATGATGCGAGCCACCGACGCGTCGGACTGGGCCACTGACTGGCCACTGCAGACCGGGCAGGCAAAGTTGTCGGCCAGGGCGTGGGCCCTCTCGGCATTGGTCTGGGGCTGCCCACCCGACACCGACCCGTAGAGAAACGCTGACACCGCCAGAACGGCGGCACCGATCCATGACCAGAGCCTGAGGTTGGATCGCCTCTTCCGAGTGATCGACGTGGACATTCTCAGCCACCTCCGTTGTCGGCCGCGGCGCGGGACTCGGCTGCGGCCTGCTCGAGCGCGGTGATCCGCGACTCGAGATCCTGTAGTTTGATCCCGCCGATGAGCTTGTCGACCACCAGCCCCGAAGGTGCGATCAGATAGGACTCGGGCACTTGGGCCACACCGTAGGACACCGCGTAGGTGCCGGTGTCGGAAGCCAGGACCGGCCAGTCGCCACCGTTGCGCTCGAAGAACCGCCGAACATTTTCCGAGGAATCGTCGAAGGCCACCGAAACGATGGTTGCATCTCCTGAGGCCTCGTGGGCCTGCTGGAACTTCACCAACTCTGGGTGCTCGATCTGGCAGGGCACGCAGGTGGTGGAGAAGAAGTTGACGACCACCCACCGACCCCGTTCGTTGTCGAGATCGAACTGCGAACCGTCGATGGCGGTGCCGGTGATGGCCGGGGCCACTCCCCCGATGAGCCGGCTCTGCCTGACTCGGGTGGTGGAAGGATCGCGGGTGGCCAGCAGTATGAGGAACAGGCCCATGGTTACCGCCAGGGGCACCACGATCCAGACAGCCAGCCGCGAGCGCGCCGGGACGGTGTCGGGCACCGGTTCGGTGTTGGTCATACCGACACTTCCTCGAGGGGGGCCGACACCGGATCGGTGGGTCGGCGGCGGTTGCCGGGGACCACCGCCATGAGGGTGCCGCCGGCGATCACCAGGCCGCCGATCCACAACCACACGATCATCGGTTGGATGGTGGCCCGCAGCAGGACCGCATCATCGGTGCCCTCTGGATACGACAACACCGACAGTGCGATGTCGTCGACCGCGGTGGAACGAACCGAGGGAATGTTGATGCTCTGGCCGGCGAACGGATACGTGGCCAGCGCCGGTTCGTAGACCTGACCGCCGTCGATGCGAATGCGGGCCACGCGCTCGGTGCGGTTTGGATACTCAATCACTGTCGAGCCCTCGAAGGTGAGGGTGTGCCCCGACATGGTGGCGGTGTCGCCGGGAAGGAGATTGAACTCGTCCTGGCGAACGTAGGCATTGCTGGCCGCGAACGCCACGGCAATCAGGATCACACCGATGTGGACGATCATCCCACCGTTGGTGCGCCCCACCAGGCCGCGCCAGCCCTGACGCCGGGTGGCCAAAATGAGCTGCCGGCCCGACGCTCCGGCTGCGAACCCGCCCAGTCCGAACGCCAGCAGCGGTGCCCAGCCGCGTGCACCGACCAGCACCGAGAACAACACCACGGCGGCACCGAACCACGCCGGGCCGATGAGCCGCTGGCTCAACACACCCGATGACGCCTTGCGCCAGGGAAGCACCGGAGCGATCCCCATCAAGAACAGCAGCATGAACCCGATCGGCATGGTCATCCGATCGAAGTAGGGATTGCCCACCGAGATCGAACGTCCGTCGACCGCCTCGACGATCAGCGGGAAGATGGTGCCCAAAAGAACCACGAACGCGAACGCCGCGAACAGAACATTGTTGGCCAGGAACGCGCCCTCGCGCGACACCGGGGAGTCGATCCGGCCCGGGGATCTGAGTTCGTCGCCGCGCCACGCGATCAGTCCCAACGACACCACGACGATCAATGCGAAAAAGGTCAGGATCCACGGGCCTATGCCGGACTCGACGAACGCGTGGACCGAATTGAGCACACCCGATCGGGTGATGAAGGTGCCGAGGATCGTGAGCGCGAACGTGGACACCACCAGTGAGAGATTCCACACCCGCAACATCCCTCGGCGTTCCTGGACCATCACCGAATGGATGAACGCGGTGCCGGTGAGCCAGGGAAGAAACGATGCGTTCTCCACAGGGTCCCATGCCCAGTAGCCGCCCCAGCCGAGTGTCTCGTAGCTCCACCACGCGCCGAGGATGATGCCCAGACTGAGGAAGCCCCACGCCATCACGGTCCATCGGCGGGTGGCCAACAGCCAGCCCTCGCCGACACGACCGGTCACCAGCGCACTGATCGCGAACGCGAACGGCACCGTGAACCCCACGTATCCGAGGTAGAGAACCGGCGGATGGAAGGCCATCAACACATGGTTCTGCAACAACGGGTTGGGGCCCGGACCGTCGTAACCGAGCGGCGGGTTGAACGACTTGAACGGGTTGGCCGGGCCGAGCATCAGCGCGAAGAAGAACGTGGTGACGACGAACAGCGTGAGCATCGCCCAACCCACCATTGGGTCGTCGTGACGATCACGGAACTTCACCAGCACCGCCACCACGTACCCGGTGAGGATCAGGGTCCACAGAAGGATCGATCCCTCGAGTGCAGCCCACATCGTGGCGAAGTTGAACAGGGCAGGCGTCTTCGACGAACCGTTCTCGGCCACGTATGCAACTGTGAAATCGCGGGTGATGAGAGCGCGTTCCATCACCACAACCGCTGCGATGGCGGCAAAGGTCATGATGCCGACCAGCCAGCGGGTCTCGCGTTTCCAACTGCCGCGATGATTGGCCAGGCCCATCGCCACCACGATCATGCCGGTGATCGACGCCGCCAGACCCAGCGACACCGCGCCGGAACCCAGGATCGAGTTGCTCATCCGCCGCTCGCGTTCGACGTGGCCACTATGCGGCCCTCCTTGTTGGCCTTGTCGACCCGGCTGTCGTATTCAGACTTGTTCTTGTAGTCGTTGTCGTGTTTGACGCGCATCCGGTCGGATGCGAAATGCCAACCATCGGTCTCGTTGCCGACGAAACCATCGACCGCGGCCGGTTCGTGGACCCAGGCGCCGTCGAGCACCACCGGCACACCGGCCTTGAACAGATCAGGCGGATCACCGAAGTGGACCACGTCGACATCGACACCGTCGAAAGCCACGCTGAAGGCGACGACGGTCTCATCGCCATCGAAACCTTTGGTGATGGTGCCCTCGATCGGAGAGCCCAAGAGGGTGAATCTGTCGGTGCCCAACTCGGCACGACGCGCCACCGCCTCGCTGGCGTCGTAGAAGAACAGGGAACCGTTGAGCAGGTTGATTACCAGGACCACGATCGCGGCCGCGGCGCCCACGGCTATCACAGCCGGGACGATCCTGCGTCGTCGCCCCCGGGCCGGACGTGGTGTCCGTGGGCTCAGATCGTCGGCTCGGGCGGAGATGTCGGTCATTTTGAGGGGGTCTCCGATGTCATCCATCGCCGACGTTCGGCGGGCACTCTCTCGGCGAGGCGGCGGCCCCGTCGAACAAGACTCAACGAATAAAGGCCGACAACCAACAGCGAGACGCCCCAGCCGACCAGCAGGTATCCGAGATGGGTCACTTCGATCCTCCCTCGGAAGAAACAACCGCGGCCTCGGCCCGGCGGGCGATCAGGGCCTCAGAAAGATCGCCTTCGCTGACCTGGCGTTCGAGCCACGAGATCCGGAACCGGTGAATGAGCATCCACACCATGACGATGCTGAACACCACCAGTCCGAACATCATCGTGAACAATGTGAGCCCCTCGAGCTTGCCGTCGGTGAGGCTCGACTTCTGGTGGAGAGTGCGGCGACTCGCCCACCATGTGACCGAGCGGTTGACGATCGGCATGTTGACAGCCCCGATGATCCCGATCACCGCGGCCCGGGTGGCAAGGGTGGCGGTGTCGCCATCGAGTGATCTGACCGCCAGATATCCGACCATGATCAGGAACAGGATCATGGTGGTGACCAAACGGACGTCGCCCCAGTCCCAGTATGTGCCCCAGGTGGGCCGGCCCCAGATCGAACCGGTGAACAAGGTGAGACCGCAGAACATCACGCCGACCTCGGCCGCGCCGTGGGCGACCGTGTCCCACCAGACCGACCGCTTCCAGAGCCAGAGGACCGACCCGATGGCGGTGAGAGAAAACGCCACGTAGGTGAGCATGGCCATCGGCACATGAATGAAGATCATCCGGACGGCGTCGTGTTGATCGTCATCCTCGGGGGCCACGAAGAAGCTGAGCAGTATCAACGCGACAACCCCGACCAGGCTCACGACACCAAGCCAGAAAGTGGTGCGCGAACCGGTGGCCGGGGGGCTCACCTCTCGTGCGTTGTCAGTCATCGATGTGGTCACGTCTCCTCCAACAACACGCCGTAAGCAAGCACTCCGAGTGCGATGTTGATGGCGGTGAAACCGATGAGCATGGCTAGCCATGACCATCCGTTGACTGCCACCGATCCGAGAGCGTCGTCGAACGCCCGGGTCGCACCCAGGAGCACCGGTGCCAAGACCGGGAGCATGAGGATCGGCAGCACCGTCTCACGCGCCCGAACTCCGGCCACCAAGGCACCGAGAAGGGTACCTGCCGAAGCGATGCCAATGGTCGCGACCACGCAGGTGGCGATCAACAGCGCCGGTTCTTCGATCGTGGCGTTGTAAAGCACGACGATGCCGCCGATCAGCACCACCTCGACCGCCAGCAGCTGCGCGGCCACCGCCGTGGCTTTGCCCAGAAACACCGCACCGGGCTCGACCCCGGCGAGTAGCAGGGCACGCCGGGCCCCGTCGGTGGTCTCTATCGCCGTGGAGCGCTGCACGGCCATCAGCGAGACGAACAGGACAGTGACCCAGAACAGTCCCGAGGTGGCCAGATCGAGAGTGGGCTTGTTGGCATCGAGAGCAAAACCGAACAGCACCAACACCAATCCGGCGAACGGCACCACCTGGCTGGCGGTCACACGGGAGCGAAGTTCGATGCGAAGGTCCTTGGCGGCCACGAGACGAGCGTCAGTGAACACGAGACTCACCCTCCCCGGCCACGGCTCGACCAGAACCGGAGACTCGGTCGGCAACCACCATTCCGCCGGCTACCACAACCGTGCGGCTCGCCAGGTCGACGGTGCGGTCGAGTTCGTGGGATGCCATGAGCACGGTGGCACCGGCCTGCGCCGCATCGACCACCAGATCATCGACCAGATCGCGGCCCGACTGATCGAGACCTGCGTGGGGCTCATCGAGCAACCACAGTTCCGGGCGCCGCACCACCACATTGGCCAGTGCGACGCGGCGGCGCTGCCCGGCCGAGAGCTTCGACACGGCCACGTCGTGGAGCCTCCGCGACACACCGAGACGATCGAGCGCCGGGTCGACCGCGCTCCTGTCGACGCGTGATGCCGCCGCCCAGAACTCGAGGTTCTCCCTCACGCTCAGTTCGTCGTAGAGAGCGGTGTCGTGACCGAGCAGACCCACACGACGACGCACCCCGGCCCTCGAAGTCGCCAAGTCGAGACCCAGCACCTCGGCGTGCCCCGACTCCGGACGCAGGAGCCCGGCACACAGCCTCAACAATGTCGACTTGCCGGCACCGTTGGGTCCTTGAATCAACACCACCTCACCGGCGGAGACGTCGAGATCGACGCCGGCCAGGGCGGGGAACCTGCCGAGCAGCGCCACTACGGCTTCGAGCCGGACAACAGACACGCGTGGAACGCTAGCGGCGACGGCCCCGACCACGACGTCGGGCCGGTCCTCAGGTGTCACATCGCCGACGAGGCGCTCACACCGGTGGCTGCCGGGCCGATAGGTTTCCACAATGCCCGGGTCAGAAACCGATGTGAGCGCGTCCTCGGCGCCTGATGCAGAACCTCCCAGCCAGCCACAGGTGCCCCGCTTGGCGATTGTTCTGGGGGCCATCGGCCGAACCCTCATCACCACCGGGATAGTGGTCTTCTTGTTCGTCGCCTACCAACTGTGGGGAACGGGATTCCAGGAGAGCAAGTCCCAAAGCAGTCTGTCGAGCCAACTCGACCAGCAGTTCGCCATCGCGGCCCGCAACATCGCCGCCATCAACGACACTCCTGTGTCTTCGGCTCCACCCACAACCACCACCGCCCCCACCGATGTCGACTCCAACACCGTGGCCTCGACCACGTCCACGACCACCACCTCCACCGTCCCCGGAGGCTACGACCCGGAACTGTTGGCACTGTTCTTTCCCGAGAACGGCGATGCTCTCGCCCATCTCGAGATGCCGGCCATCGGGGTCGACAAGGTGGTCGTGCGGGGAGTCGATGTGCCGGACCTGCGCAAGGGTCCCGGCCACTACCCGTCCACCGTTCTGCCCGGCAACGAGGGCAACGCCGCGATCGCCGGCCATCGCACCACGTACGGCGCCCCGTTCAATCGTATAGATGAACTTGCACCCGGAGACGAGATCACCATCACAAGCGTTCAGGGAAAGTTCGTGTACCGGGTGCTCGACCCGTCGATCGCGTACGCCGGGTATGAGGAACAGATCGACAGTTTCGGTCCCGGCTACATCGTGGTCAGACCAACCGCCACTTGGGTTCTGGGAGATTTCGGCGACAACAGGATCACGCTCACTGCCTGCCACCCGAAGCTATCGGCCAGGCAGCGGATCATCGTCGCCGCCGAGTTGGTGGGCGACCCGGTTCACATTCCGACCTGGGCCGAGCAGGCAGCAGCAGCAGCGGTGGCAGCAGCGGCGGCTCGCGCCGAAGCCCCCGGGGGCGGCCTCGGTGCTCCCGACCAGACCACCTCCGTGCCGATCGAAGATCAACTGGTGGAGGCCAGCCCCTCGACCACCGTGGGATTCGCTGTCCCGACCCAACGCTCCCCTGAGGCCGGGGATCTCGACCGTGGCCTCAACGGCGAGCGCGGCGCCATTCCGGGCGCGATTCTGTGGATGCTGGGCGCAATGTTCTTTTGGATCGGAGCTGGCTACATCGGTCGTCATCGCACCACATGGGTGCCGGGACGGATCGCCTACCGACTCGCCGGTTTGCCGCCGGCTGCAATATTCATGTGGTACTCATTCCAGATGATCGACCGGGCACTACCCGCATACTGAGGGGCATGGCACCCGTCCGCACAACCAGATTGATCCTCA
>JAJRXJ010000274.1 GCA_024276355.1 Actinomycetes bacterium
CGGCGACGGGCCGGGCTTCGATCCGCCGAACCGGCGCGTGTTGAGATCAAGCCCCGGTGCTTTGGTCTTGGAACAACTGGCGGCAACGGCGCCCGTGGTGTTGCTGTCATCACCGCATCCGGTCGCGGCCGACATGCTCGACCCGACCAACGCCGCAATCTTCGAAGCAGCCGGTGTGGCGCTCAACTCCAACCTGAACAAGTCCCTCGCCGAATTGGCGGCTGCCGAGAATCGAGTCGGGTATATCGACTTCGCTGGATGGATGTGCCCAGACGATGCCAACGTGGCCGGATTGCTCCACGGCTGTCGGGCCACCGCGGCCAACGAACCCTTCCGATACGACGGCGTCCATTTCTCCCATGACGGAGCCACTCTCTCCGCCGATTGGATCACCGACTCGCTGTTGAGAGAGGTTTCGGATGGCTCCCACTGATCGGATTCGACCCGCGCCGTTGTCCAGCACCGGAACCACCTCCGGACTATGGTCATCGACAACCCACTGACTCCTGAGGAGCCACCAGAATGCACGTGATGATCGCCACCGACGGCAGCATCGACACCGACAAGGTCGTCGGGATCGCCAGCCGATTGGCCCACGACAACGGCTCGGTCACCGTCTACACAGCGGTGATCGTTCCCCGAGGAATGCTCAACGAGATGCGGGCGGCATCAGGTGATCCCGCTGCTGAGAGAGCCCGCGAGTTGAGCGTCGAATACCGCACCACCCCTGCCGGCGACACACCGCCCAGTCACTGGATCGGCGACGACTCGATTCTTGATCGCTATGTCAGGAGCAAGGTGAAGGAACGCACCGCGTCGCTGGCTTCGGCGCTTGAGGCCGCCGGGGTCAATTACGAGGTCGTCGGAGAAGAAGGCGAGAACGCGGCAAGATCGGTTCTCGCCGCCGTCGCCGAACGCAACGTCGATGTGTTGTGCATCGGCACCCATGGGCTCGGGCGTTTCGAGGGGCTGCTCGGGTCGCTGTCGACCAAGGTTGCCCGCCACGCGCCGTGCTCGGTGATGCTGGTTCGCTGAGCCGGGCAAGCGCACATCCCGTCTGGTAGATCCTCAATCGTCATTCTTCAATCGAATGGGCGTCCTCGATCGACATGGCGTCGATCGGCATGTCGTTGAGTGTTTCGGCCAACTTGAGGTACGACGACCTGGATCCAGGTTCATCCGGCGGCAACGAGCTCGAGGATCTGGGCGTTCAGCGCGGCTGCGAGGTCGGCAGCCAATTCCCGATTGTTGTCGTAGAAGGTGTTGGCAGTGCTGTCGATGATGGTCATGGGACCGGGCAGCGTGATCTTCACCGGCCGATCTGTGGCTGCCCGGGCCACCACGAAATCGCGTGGCAGCGGTGACTCGCCGGTGGTTATCGGCCCGGTGATGGTGGGGACGATGGTGTCGTGGATCCGAACGTCCGACTGATCAGCGAGACAGTAGCGGCCGTTCCCCGGCCGCGCCGCGGGCCGGGCCGGCGCCGGTAACTTCCATCGATGCCGACCGCTGCCGAAACCCCCGAGACCCGTTCGTTGTTCGGCTTCCAATTGCTGAAGTTTCGTGAGCCCATGGGTCGCCGCCTGGCTCAGATCCTCCCCGGATTGTTGCTGTTCGGATTCGGGCTCGCGCTGATCGTCGAGGCCGATCTCGGCTCGAATCCGTGGACTGTGTTCTCCCAGGGCGTGTCCGACCGCACGGGACTGTCGATTGGAACCATCGTGATCATCACCGGTGCGACTCTGGTGGTCCTGTTTGCCCCGGTGAAAGAGCCGGTGGGCATCGGCACGGTGCTCAACATCGTCATCATCGGATTGGCCATCGATGCTTCACTGGCGGTGATTCCCGACATCGACTCGATGGCCATGAGGGTGATCGTGCTCGGGATCGCCCCACCGGTCGTCGGTCTGGCTTCCGGTCTGTATCTCGGTGCCGGCCTGGGCCCGGGTCCCCGCGACGGGTTGATGACCGCGTTAGCTCGTGCCGGCCTGACGGTTTCGACGGCGCGCACGATCATCGAGTTGACCGCACTCACGGTGGGGTGGCTGCTCGGGGGAACCGCCGGTCTTGGCACGATCTACTGGGCGCTCAGCATCGGCTGGTGGATCAGGTTGTTTCTACCGCCGCTCAGCATCGGTGGGCTCTGAGGATCAATCCGACCACGGACACATCGCATCCGGGCGCCGTTGGTCATGTCCGACCAGGCGGGCGTCGACGGCAACTCCCGAGGGTCAGCCGCCGGTCGGTTTGGTGCCCCGAATGAATGCCGACATGACGTGCCCTTCGGCCGTCTTGATGCTGTCGGGGTTCATCTCGGTGCCGTCGAGGAAGAGTTCGGCATCGGCGGCGGTGTATACCTTGGTGGGCACGATCTCCACATCGATGAATCCGGCGTTTTCGAGCCCCCGGCTGTACTCACTTTCCTCCAATGCTCCGGCGACGCATCCGAGCCAAGCTTCGACGTCGCTACGGACGTGTTCGTCGAGTTCACCCCGGATCACGATGTCGGACACCGCGAATCGGCCGCCGGGTTTGAGCACCCGGTGGGCCTCGGCGAAAACCTTCGGCTTGTCGGCCGAGAGGTTGATGACACAATTGGAGATGATGACGTCGATCGAGTTGTCGGGCAGCGGTATGTCTTCGATTGTGCCCTTGACGAATTCGACGTTTTCGACACCTGATTCGCGCTGGTTGGCTCGAGCCAGTTCGAGCATTTCGTCGGTCATGTCGAGCCCGTACGCCTTGCCGGTCGGACCCACTCTCGAGGCCGAGAGGATCA
>JAJRXJ010000275.1 GCA_024276355.1 Actinomycetes bacterium
AGCAGATCTGCGCGTCGGGGATGAGGGCGACGGATGGAGGCTGGCCAAGGTCACGCTGTCGAACGAGCGGGTGTCGCTCTCCTCAGCCGGATCACTTTGGGGATCGGGTCCGTCGGAAAAGATGTTGGTCGACCTGATTCGGGCCAACGGCGGAATCTCCGATCCGATACTGCGACAGGAGATCGCCAGGCTCCACTGCGAGGCCGAGGTTCTTCGGCTCAATCGGTTGCGCACCCTCAGCGCCAGGCTCGCCGGGAAGACCCCAGGCCCGGAGGCATCCATCCAGAAGGCCATGGCCGACGAGCACGGACAGCATGTGATGGAGACCGCCAAGAAGCTGGCCGGGGCGGCCGGAATGCTCGACGGCTCGGGCCCACCCGGCGACCTTCCGGCGATGGCACGAAGCGGAGCCACGGAAATCAACTTCAACCGCAGCCAGTTCCCCGACGTCGAGCCGATCTGGCACTACGGATACCTGTTCTCCCCGGCCCTCACCCTGGGCGGGGGCACATTCGCGGTTCAACGAAACATCATCGGCGAGATGGTCCTCGGGCTGCCACGCGAACCCAACATCCAGAAGGGCATGACCTGGGCGGAGACGATGCACAAGTGACCGCCCCGTCCGCGCCGCCGGCATCCTCCGACATCATCCGTCGGCTCAAGGCCATTCCCGCGCCGCGGCCCATGCTTGATCGCGACCGCCAACACCAGCTCACCCAGCGCCAACGCGAGATCCTCGTCGAACTCGGCACCATGTTCAGCCATGGCTTCGCCGAGTTGACGATGGCCGAGATCGCATCGCGGCTCAACTGTTCTCTACGAACCCTCTACGGGCTGGCACCGAGCCGCGACGAGTTGGTGCTCACGGTCATAGACCTCAGTCTCTGGGAAGTGGGACGCAACGCCATGGGGGCCATCAAGGCCGACATGGCCCCGCTCGACGCTCTGCGCGCCTATCTCGCGGCCGCCACCATCGCCGTCAGCGAGACCACCCCCGAGCTGGCCCGTGATCTCGCGACGATGCCGGCGGCCGAGCGGCGCAACGGGGCCCACTCCGAGTACCTGGTCGCCGTGAGCCGGGGGCTGCTGGACCTCGCCGTTGAGCGTGGCGACATGCCCGACATCGACACTGCCGCGGTGGCTCGCGTTGTTGCCAGTCTGGGCCACATGTTCGCGCAACCCGACGCCATGGCCGAGCTGCGGGCCTCACCCAAGGACGCCGCCGACATGATGACCGACATCATCCTGCGGGGCCTGGCATCACTACCCGACAAACATGTCTGACCTGATCATGAAACCGATCCGACGAAGGACCCGAACATGGACGTGACCGAAGTAGCAGCGGATCTTCTCGCGGAACAGAAACAGCTCGACTCGATCGTCTCCCGACTGTCGGCCGAGCAGTGGCTGCTCCCCACCCCCAGCCCTCGATGGAGCGTGGCCGACCAGATCGGCCATCTCACCTATTTCGATGGCACCGCGACCATGGCGATCGTCGATCCAGAAGCCTTCAGGGCGTCCATCGACGATCTCATGTCGGCGGCCGGAGCCGACGGCGACCAGGGGGTCGACGACCTGACCCTTGGGGAGTTCCGACGCCTGTCCGCGCAGGAGCAGCTCGAGGCTTGGCGGTCCAATCGACGCGCCCTGACCGATGCCGCCGCCGGGCTCGACAACGACACCCGGGTTCCCTGGTACGGACCCTCGATGGGTTCAAAGTCGTTCCTGACCGCCAGGCTGATGGAGGTGTGGGCCCACGGGCAGGACATCGTCGACACCATCGGGGTGCGACGCGAGGCCACCGACCGCCTTCGACACATCGCCCAACTCGGATACATCACCAGGCGATGGACGTACCTCAACCGGCAAGAGGAGCCACCCCAGGGAGGCGTGAGGGTCGATCTGGTCAGCCCGTCCGGGGACACTTGGTCGTTTGGTGAAGCCGAGGATGCCTCGATCGTCGGAGACGCACTCGACTTCTGTCTCGTCGTGACCCAGCGCCGCAACATCGCCGACACCTCACTTGTGGTCTCGGGCGATCGCGCTGCCGACTGGATGGCCAAGGCTCAGGCGTTCGCCGGCCCGCCCACCGACGGCCCCGACGAGGGTTCGCGCTGATGTCCCTCGTCGAGTCGTCATTGGAAGGCGGCGTTCTCACCGTCACGCTCGCCGACGAGGACAACCGCAATGCCCTCGGGGCCCATCTGCTCGCCGAACTTGTCGACATTCTCGATGAGGCCGATGCCGATCCGGCAGTCCGGGTGGTCGTGATCACCAACAAGGGTCGGGTCTTCTGCGCCGGTGCCAACCTTCGTGAGCGCTCGTCGGGCGAACAGCCCG
>JAJRXJ010000276.1 GCA_024276355.1 Actinomycetes bacterium
GCTGGGTCTGGGCCACGAACAGCTGGCTGATCCCCGGGTAGGAGATGCCCACCATGCCGACTTTGTTGTCGAGGACCCACGACTGCGAGGCGATGGTCTCGACCATGTCGTAGCCGTCGAGCACCTGTAGTTCACTGAAGAAATCGAACGCGCCGCCCGAACAACCCGACCCCCTCATGTTGACCCCGACGGTTGCGTAACCGACCTGGTCGAAGATGCCGGTCATCGGCTCTGGCTCATCGGGGTTGGCCGGGTCGTAGCCGGAGTACTCGATCACTGTCGGATAGGGGCCTTGGTCGGGCGGGCCGGGGAGCCGCACCATGGCGGCGAGGGTGACACCGTCGCGCATCTCGATGTAGTTGAGTCCTTCGACCAGCGTCTGCGAGTCGAACAGGGCCTGATCGGGGATCTCATCCGGGCTCGGTACGCGGAACCGGTCGCTGACGGCCGTGGGAGAAGTCGAGGTGTCGGCCACGACATACGAATCGCCAGGATCGACATCGCGGAACACGAGGTTTCCGAGGTCATCGACCGTGCCGGTGATGCTGCCGGTGGGTCCGGCCAGCTCGAGGACGGCACCGGGATCGGCTCCTGTCACGGCCACGAGTCTGGTGCTCGGCCGTACCGTGAACGTGGCCGGTACCGAGGGAATGGTTGTGGTGGGGGGTGAGACCGTGGTGGTGGTCTGAGCGGAGGTTGTGGTCGGGGCGGTCGTGGGGGTGGGGGATGCCGAATTGTCGGATGACCCACAGGAGGCCGCGACCATCGCTGAAGACAGGATGAGGGCGGTGAACACGAGGCGGGGTCGCGATGGGGATTTCATGCGTGTGACCATAGGTGGGAGAGGGCATGTGCGTAATATCCGCGTCTGTGCCTCTCATCGAACCACTGCCACGGTCGGAGCTACCGCAATACGAGCCGATCTTCCAACTTGTGGAGTCGTCGATGGGGTTCGTGCCGTCATCCATGTTCACCATGGCTCGCAACCCCGGCTTGATGGACGCTTTCGGTGGCCTGTCCGTTGCCGTGATGATGGCCCCCGAGACTCCGGTGGAGCTCAAGCATCTCGTAGCCCACATGGTCTCCACGGTGGCCGGTTGCAGGTATTGCCAAGCCCACACGGCCGCCCACTTCGTCCATGGTGATGGGGAACGCGCCAAGATCGAAGAGATATGGGAGTTCGAAACCAGCCCGGTATTCAGCGACTCCGAACGGGTAGCTCTCCGACTCGCACGCGACGCCGGATCGGTTCCCAACACCGTCGACGAATCCAATTTCGACGAGCTGAGGCAACATTTCAGTGATCAGCAGATAATGGAGTTGGTGGCGGTGATATCGCTGTTCGGATACCTCAACAGATGGAACGACACCATGGCCACCGGCCTCGAGGACGAGCCCGGGGCGGTGGCGTCAGAGCTGTTGTCGAAGCGGGGATGGGTGGTCGGAAAGCACAGCCGGGGTGCCGATGCCGTCGAGCCGGATGTCGACTCATGAAGGTCACCTTCGTCATAGAGGACGCCATGTCGAACCGGTGGCTCGGGCCGGAACTCACTCCACACCTTTGGGCGATGGTGGCTGATGGCGGGGGACGCTGCGCCGCGGGTGGTGAGTCGGTGATGTCTTCGGCCACCTACCCGAATCACGCCACCTTCGTCACCGGTCTCGAGCCGGTCGACCATCGTGTGCTGGTCAACCGGGTTTGGAACGGCAGCGAATTCGTCGGATCAAATCAGGTGGGCCCGATTGGTGAGACCGTGTTCGAGGCGGCCCGTAGGGCGGGCGTATCCACAGCGGCGATCGTCGGCGACCACAAGTTGGTGGGCGTGATGGGTGCCGACCGGGCCGATCTTCACTGGCCACCGGGTGGAGTGCGGCCGAAGGTGGAACTCGACGAGTTCCGCTACGCGGTCAATCAAGCCGTTCTCGACGCCTGGGACACGAATCATCCCGGTCCCGGTGCGGTCGACCTTTCGATCGTTCATTTCAACGACCCCGACACCGCCTCTCACCTTCACGGGCCCGATTCACCTGAGGCCCGCGAGAGGATGCGTCTCACCGACGCCGACTTCGGGTCGTTGCTCGAGCGGATCCGACCAGAATGGGACGACTCCGTGGTGATCGTCGTGAGCGACCACGATCAGGAAACGGTGTGGGGCGAAGGTTTCGATCTCGGAGCGGTGCTGGCCGCGAAGGGATTGCCGGGAATCGTCGAGCCCGAAGGCACCGCGGCGCTGGTTCTCGACGGCCCCGACAAAGAGGTGCTGCTGGGCCTCGACGGCGTCGCCGGCGCGGTCGACATCGACGAGTCGAACACCTTGGTGTGGGGCCCGGAAGGGCAGGTGTTCGGTGAGTGGTTCGACTTTCTCCACGGTGCCCACGGCGGCCCGAGATGCCGTGCGCAGGTGGCGGCGGTCGGCGGCGGCCACCCCGTGGTGGCGGAGCTGGCGACGGCACTGGCCGGCCGTCGCCCTGCGGCTGCCGACTGGGCCCCCACACTGGCCAAGCTGTGCGGCTTCCACCTCGACGGATCCACCGGCCACTCCCTCATCTGACCCGGTTTTGTGAACGTTTGGAGTCCCGTTTGGGACTCCAAACGTTCACAAAACCGGGGAATTGGGGGATGGTCAGTGTGTGCCGGCGGGACTGGATGCCGGCAGAGAGAATCCCACCACACCCCCGGGGCCGGGCTCGGCCCAGATCTCTCCACCCAGCGCGGTGACGAACCCGTGGGCAATCGCGAGTCCGAGTCCGCTACCCGAGCCATCTCTGATCCGTGCCGGATCGTCGCGCGTGAAAGGGGAGAACGCGCTGGGCAAGAACGCCGGGTCGAATCCCTTGCCCTCATCTCTGATGATGACGGTCGCTCCATCACGACGTGAGACCTCGATGACCACCGATGAATTGATCGGGGAGTGTCGGATTGCATTGTCGACAAGGTTCCGGATCACCCGACCGACCGCCTCCGGGCCGGCCGGCACGATTATCGACCCCGGAGTCTCGAGACGCAGCCCTACATGATCTCGGTCGGCCAGGGCCCTCATCACATCGATCGCCTCGTCGGCCAGTTCCGCGACGTCGACGGGCACCGGTTCAACGCGCAGGGCTCCGGACTCGATACGGGCAAGAAGAAAGATGTCGTCGACCAGGGATTCGAGAGCCGACAGGTCGGAGGTCATCGAACGGAGGTAGCGATCGGGGTCGACCGCCAAACCGTCGGTGACCGCCTCGAGGGCGGCGCGCAGTGAGGTCAGTGGCGAGCGAAGATCGTGGCCTACAGCTGCGAAGAAGTGACGCCGGGCATTGTCGTCACGTTGACGGTCGGCTTCGACTTGTTCCAGCACGGAACTCATCTGATCGATCGACTGGGCCAGCCGTCCGACCTCGTCGCCACGAGCCACGCCGGTTCGGGCCGTGAAGTCATGGGCGGACACCGCCTCCGCTACTGCTGCCATTCGGTCGAGATCACGGGCCAGTGCGGACGAGACGTCGACGCCAAAACCGATAGCGGCGGCAGAACCGAACAAGACCACCACCAGGACCAGCCGCAGATCGTGGCTCGAGAGGAACATTCGGTTGGCTGCAGCGGCCAACGACAGGGAGACGATCGCTGTCGTCATCACAGTGGTGGTCGCCAGGATCACGCGGACGGATCGCACCCGTCGGGTGAGCCTGGGCAGTATCAGGGCGGCCACGACCGCTGCCAGCGCCACTGATGTGAACACGAGCCCGAGTTGCAGACGGTCGCGGTCCGAGGGCGACATGGTGACCTCGAACACCGCGAGCCCCAAAGCCACCGAAGCGGCCGACCACGCGAGCAGGCGGCTCACGGACGAAACCGATAGCCGACGCCCCAAACGGTCTCGAACCATCTGGGTGACTCCGGGTCGGGTTCGATCTTCTGGCGGAGGCGCCGCATGTGAACGGTGACCGTGGCGGGGTCCTGCCAATCGGTCGACGAGTCCCAGACTTGTTCCAGCAGTTGCGCACGCGAAAACACCTGGCGCGGTGATCGGGCCATGAACGATGCCAGGTCGAACTCTCGTGGAGTGAGGTCGATGGGTTCGTCCTTGACCGAGACCTCTCGGGCAGCGTCGTCGATCACCAGGTCTCCGAAGTCCATGCGATCGGTTCCCCGCCGGGTAGGTCCGAGGGTCCGTCGAAGCACGGTACGAACCCTGGCAGCGAGCTCCCGCGGCGAGAACGGTTTGACCACATAGTCGTCGGCACCGAGCTCGAGGCCGAGCAGTCGATCGGGTTCCTCCGCCCTGGCCGTGAGCAACACCACCGGCACATCGGATGAGCGACGGATTCTGCTCAGCACCGAGAAACCGTCGAGCTCCGGCAACATCACGTCGAGGACGATGAGGTCGAAGTGCTCGGCCTCGATTCGCTCGAGAGCGGCGCGCCCATCGCCGGCCTCGGACACCATGAACCCTTCCTGAATAAGGTAGGTGCATGCCACCTCGCGAACCATGGGTTCGTCGTCGACCACCAGCACCCGAGCCCCGGTGAGGCCGGGATCGAGACTTCCGGTTGGGCCGGACAGGTGTTCCCGGGAGGCCGAGCGCGGCTGGGTCATGCAACCAGAGTAAGTGATCCGGGGCTGACGCAGAGTGCCGCCGGGGGTGAGTTTCGAAATCGTTAATGGTTCCGTTCGCGGTCGGCAAGCAATGGGGCAGAGCATCCGTGGTGTCCATCCGGGACACGACTCATCAGTCGAGACTCAAACAACAACGAGGGAATCATGAAACGACGTCGAACAGTTTTCGGCACCGCGGCACTTGCGTTGGTGCTCGCCGTGCCCGCATTGGTGGCCGCTCCGGTGGGAGCATCAGATGAAGGCGACGATGGCCCTGTCACCTACCGGATCACGGTGGAGAACCTGACAGCGGGCCAGCCGCTCACCCCGGTCGTGGCCGCTGCATCGGATGGAGACTTCCGCCTGTTTCGCCGCGGTCGGACAGCCTCTGCGGGCCTGCAGCAGCTGGCCGAGAACGGCGGGGTGCCGGCCCTTGCAGCCGAGGCGGCCGGCAACTCACACGTTGATGCTGTCGAGGTAATCGGCTCCGCACCGATCGGCCCCGGAGGATCCGTGAGCCAACTGGTCACTCTGCCGGAAGAGTCCGAACACCTGTCGCTCGCAGCGATGTTGGTGTGCACCAACGACGGTTTCGCGGGAGTCTCGCGTCTGCATCTTCCGGAGAAGGCCGGAAAGGTCAAGACTGTGTGGGCCAAAGCCTTCGATGCCGGCACCGAGATCAACACCGAGGCGTATGCCGACATTGTTCCGCCGTGTGACGGCATGGGCGGGTCCGGCATGAGCGATCCGGCACTGGCCGAGAGTGGCGTTGTTCGCAGGCACAGGGGGATCACCGGAGTTGGCGATCTTGTCCCGGCACAGCACGGCTGGGATGGCCCGGTCATGAAGGTCACGATCGAGAAGGTCCGGGTCTACGAAGTCACCGTGACCAACCTGACCATGGGTCAGCCCCTGACCCCATTCGTGTTGGCCACCCATCGCGGCGATCACGGAATCTTCCGCGAAGGACGTCAGGCCTCGTTCGGTTTGCAGCAACTCTCGGAGAACGGTGGAGTTCCGATCCTGGCCAACGAATTGGCTGGAAAGAAGCGAGTGGGGACGGTTGCGGTTGTCGGCGCAGCTCCCATCGGCCCGGGCGGGAGCGTCACCTCGACCGTGCTGGTGACCGACCGCTACGAGAGGGTGTCGCTGGCCGGCATGCTTGTCTGCTCCAACGACGGATTTGCCGGAATCGGCGGTGCTGAGCTTCCTGACGACGTCGGCGACAGCACCAGCATCGAAGCCCGGGCCTACGACGCCGGCACCGAGATCAACACCGAGGCGTATGCCGACATTGTTCCGCCGTGTGACGGCATGGGTGGATCCGGCATGTCGAATCCAGCGCTCGCCGAGGGCGGAGTTGTTCACATGCACGACGGAATCATCGGTGCCGGAGACCTCACCACCTCCCAGCACGGATGGGACGGCCCGGTGGCCATGGTGACCATCACCCGCATCGGCTGACCTGACCGGGTTCGGGCGCGCCCTTCCCCCGGCATCCCCTCCCCGATCTGTGACCTCGCAGGACCGACTATGGCGCCTACGAGGTCATGGATCCCGGAAGTGGGCTTTTCTGACCTCGCAGGACTGACTATGGCGCCTACGAGGTCGGAAAAGCAGGGGGTGGGAGGTCGGGAACGCAGGGGATCCGGGGCCAGGAACGGTTGTGGGCGTCTCCGGAGCCACGAATGCAACCGTCGATCCGGACCGCCGGGTGGCATTCGCCGGTGATGACCGATTGAGTTTGCTGCCATCTTCGGGGCCCACCCCAGTGTGCTCACGAGGCCCCGAAACGGTCGCTCACGGGCCGCTCGTACACGATCAGGTGACCGTCGACGCAGGGTCAGTCGATGGCGATGCCGGTCACGGGCATTCCGAGCTGCGTGACCTTGAGGCCGAGCGTGCTGCGGCCGTAGTAGCTGATGATGGGGAGGTTGTCGGCGCCGATGGCGATGGACGTGTACTCCCCGACGTTTCCGTAGGAGTCGACGGCGGTGGCGGTGCCGCTTGTGCAGGCGGAGTCGGCGCAGTGGAACACCTTGAGGTCTCTGTTGCTGGCGTCGTAGTAGCTGATGGTTGGAAGGTTGTCGGTGCATATGGCGATCGATGTGTCAAAGCCGATCGGGCCGGTGGTGTCGATGGTGGTGGCGGTGCCGCTTGTGCAGGCGGTGTCGGCGCAGTGGAATGCCTTGAGATCGGTGTTGGTGCTGTCTTGGTAGCTGATGATGGGGAGGTTGTCGGCGCCAATGGTGATGGAGGTGTACAACCCCACGGTGCCGACGGTGTCAACAGCCGTGGCGGTGCCGCTTGTGCAGTCGGTGCTGGTGCAGTGGAACACCTTGAGGTCGCCATTGGTGATGTCGTAGTAGCTGATGGCGGGGAGGTTGTCGGTGCCGATGGCGATCGATGTTAGCAATCCGACATCGGCGGCCGCGTCAAGCGATGATGCGGTGCCGGTGCCGCTTGTGCAGTCGGTGCTGGTGCAGTGGTACGCCTTGAGGCCGGGTGTGGTGCGGTCGTAGTAGCTGATGATGGGGAGGTTGTCGGCGCCGATGGCGATTGAGCTCCATTCACCGACGGTGCCGGTGGTGTCCACAGCCGTGGTCGTGCCGCTTGTGCAGTCGGTGCTGGTGCAGTGGAACACCTTGAGATCGCGATTGATGTTGTCGTAGTAGCTGATGATTGGGAGTTTGTCGGCGCCGATGGCGATTGAGGTGTGATAGCCGGTGGTGTCCACTGCCGTGGTCGTGCCGCTTGTGCAGTCGGTGCTGGTGCAGTGGAACACCTTGAGGTTGCCATTGGTGCTGTCGTAGTAGCTGATGATTGGGACGTTGTCGGCGCCAATGGCGATAGATGTGAACAAGCCGACGTCGCCGGTGGCGTCGAGGGTGGTGGCGGCTCCCGGGGTGAGAGAGAATGTCGGACGCGCAGAGCCGCAGATCCAGGCGGTGCCGTCCCAGCGGGCGACTTGGCTGGTGGTGCAGTTGAGAGTTCCGACGGTTTGTCCGAGGTTGGCCACGGATGCCTCGACGGTGCCGATGCGGGTTCCGAGCGCGGCGTCGGCGGGCTGGACGATGTTGTCGTCGTAGCGTTTGAGGAACGTGACCGATTCGCCGCGGGTGACCGGGTCGTTGGGGGCGAAGTGGGTGGCGTCCTTGCCGGTGGTGATGGAGTTGGATGCGGCCCAGTTGATCGGGGTTTCGTAGAACTTGCCGGGGATCACGTCAACGAACGGCGACACTGCCACGGCGATCGATGGGATGACGATGACCAACGCGGCCACTGCCAAAGCGAATCGTGTCTTGGTGAATCTCATGCTGTGGTTCCCTATTCTTCGATCGGTGAGTGTCATTCGAGACAACACTCACCGACGATCGGCAGGACCGGCGCGAGAGTTAGGACCGCATCTCTGCCGGTCAGTACATCCACGGGGGTACCAACCACGAAGTGTGGATGCCGGGGCCGTTGGTACCTCTCACGCTGGTGACCCCGTCGCCGAGAGTCAGATGGACTCAGCCAAATGTCAGTCCGGTGACCGTCGAGTTGAGATTGGCCACCTTGAGTTCGGAGGTGGTGTTGTCGAAGTAGCTGACGATGGGGCGGTTGTCGGCGCCCAGAACGATCGAAGTGTCGGACACCACGAGGATTCCGGCGGGGTCAACGGCAGTGCCGGTGCCGGAGGTGCAGGCCGTGTTGGCGCAGCGGAGCACTTTCAGGCCGCTGCTGTTCGCTCGGTAGCTGACGACGGGGAGGCCGTCGACTCCGGTGGTGATCGACGTGTATTTGCCGACATTCAGGGTGGGGTCGACGGCTGTGGGGGTGTCGTGAGCTGTACATGCTGGATTGGTGCAGTGGACCACGTTCAGATTTCGAGCGGTGCCGTCCCAGTAACTGATGATGGGGAAGCCGTCGACGCCTATTGTGAGCGAGGCGTATTGGCCGACATCGCCGGCGGTGTCGACGGCGGTGGCGACGCCGGTGGTGCAGGCGGTGTCGGCGCAGCGGAACACCTTGAGGTCGAGATTGGTGGCGTCGTAGTAGCTGATGATGGCGAAGCCGTCGGTGCCCATGGCGAGCGAGGTGTAGAAGCCGACGTTTCCGGCGGTGTCGACGGCGGTGGCGGTACCGGTGGTGCAGGCGGTGTCGGCGCAGTGGAACACTTTGAGGTCGAGGGTGCCGGCGTCGTAGTAGCTGATGATGGCGAAGCCGTCTGTGCCTATGGCGATCGAGGTGAAGAGGCCGACGTTTCCGGCGGTGTCGACGGCGGTGGCGACGCCGGTCGTGCATGCGGTGTCGGTGCAGTGGAACACCTTTAGATCGCCAACGGCAGCATCCCAGTAGCTGATTATCGCGAGATTGTCGGTGCCGATGGCAATCGATGTGTAGGAGCCGACGTTTGTGGCGGTGTCGACTGCAGTGGCGGTGCCGGTCGTGCATGCGGTGTCGGTGCAGTGGAACACTTTGAGGTTCTTGCCGCCGCCATCCCAGTAGCTGATTATCGGGAAGTTGTCGATGCCAATGGCGATCGAGGAGTACTGGCCGGCAGTGCCGGTGGCGTCGACGGTGGCCCTTTGATTGACCCCGAGGACGGTTGCTAGCCTGACGGTGTTGCAGACCCAGGCGGTGCCGTCCCAGCGGGCGACCTGGCTGGTGGTGCATCCGAGGGCGGCGAGGGTGTCGGTGTTGGGGATGGTGGTGTCGGTGTCGGTTCCGCACGCCCAGTTGGTGCCGTCGAACTTGGCGACCTCACCACCGGCGCAGTTGAGTCCGCCGACGGTTTGGCCGAGCGCGCTGATGGCCGGTTGGACGATGTGGTCGTCGTAGCGCTTGAGAAAGGTGACCGATTCGCCGCGGGTGACGGCCCCGTTGGGGTCGAAGTGGGTGGCGTCCTTGCCGGTGGTGATGCCGTTGCTGAACGCCCAGTTGACCGGGGTCTCGTAGAACTTGCCGGGGATCACATCAACGAACGGCGACACAGCCACGGCAATGGCCGGCACTGCGAGTGCGAACGCGACGATCAACGCACCGAAACGCAGCTTCGTGAACCTCATGGTAGGCGCCTCTCCGCACACCCACGTTCCGGGCGTGACCCGTGACCATAGTGGTGCCGGTATGCCGAGGTGATGACCTGGTCGGCCAATGATGATCTCCGCGTAACGCTGGGCGCAGCCGGCTTCCTCAATTCGCGGTGTGGCCGGTGAATGCGGTGACAGCTCCGAGACCGATGTATGTTACACCGGCGGCTACGCGACCGCGCCGACCGGCGGCCCGGCGGCCGACTCGCCCGTTGGTCCGGGTCCGGAACCAGGCCGCGGCCAGTGCATAGGTGCCGTCGCTCACCAGCCCCAGTCCGACAAACCAAGCGCTCAGGACCAAGAGTTGAGTTCGGGCATGGCCCGCTGCCGGGTCGACGAACTGCGGGACGAAGGCCAGGAAGAACACCGCGGTCTTGGGGTTGAGGATGTTCACGATCACGGCGTCGCGATATATCAGACCGAGCTGGGTGGAGTGGTCGTGGTGCGTTGGTATCGGGTCGGTGTCTGCCGCCGACGCGGTCGGTGCAACCACTCGAGCGGATGCCAGGGTCCGCAGCCCCATCCACACGAGGTATCCGGCACCTGCGAGCTTCACAATGGTGAATGCGGTTGCCGATGCGACGATCAACGCCGACAGGCCCACCAGAGCAGCCGCGATGTGGACGATGGTGCCGGAGTGGATACCGGCCACCGCGACGAGTCCGGCGCGTCGCCCGTGACGTGCACTGTGGGCGACTATGTACAAGACTGCCGGACCGGGGATCAGCAGCAAGGTGAGTGCGGCGCCGGAGAAAACGAGAAGTGTGGCCGCCGATGGCATGACTAGCCGAATGCGATGCCGGTCACCGTCTGATTGAGGTGAACGACATTGAGGTTGCTGTTGGCGCCGTCGTAGTAGCTGATGATGGGGAGGTCGTCGGCTCCGATGGCGATCGACGAGTACTGGCTTCCACCACCGGTGGCATCGACGGTGAGGCCGTTGTCGTGGGTGGTGCAGGCGGCGTTGTCGCAGCGAACGATCTTGAGGTTGCTGTTGGTGCCGTCGTAGTAGCTGATGATGGGGAGGTTGTCGGTGCCGATGGCGATCGACGTGAATTGGCCGACAATTCCGGTGGAGTCGAGAGTGGTGATGGTGCTCGAGCTGCAGGCGCTATCGGTGCAGTGAGCGGCCTTGAGGTCGCCGTTGGTGCTGTCGTAGTAGCTGATGATGGGGAGGTTGTCGGCGCTGACGGTTATCGAGGTGTAGCTGCCGACGAGTCCGGCGGAGTCGAGTGTGGTGGCGATGTCGTGGGTGGTGCAGGCCGCGTTGGTGCAGTGAACGATCTTGAGGTCGCCGTTGGTGCTGTCGTAGTAGCTGATGATGGGGAGGTTGTCGGTGCCGATGGCGATCGA
>JAJRXJ010000277.1 GCA_024276355.1 Actinomycetes bacterium
CCGTCATCGATGTACATCGCGTAGCCGCCGCCCTGGTCGCCCGTCGACCATCCCGGTTCAAGGCCGATGTCGACGACAAAGGATCGGAAGTTGATGAGCTGCAGCGAGCGGTAGCGCTCCAGGGTCGGTGTGCCGGGCCGAATGGTGATGGGCTCGGCGAGGACCTCGTCCCATGGCGGGCGGACGATCATCTTGATGTGGTTGCCCTCGTCGAGCGGAAAGACCTGGTTGGCCCAGGCCGCCTGCTCCCAGGCATCAGCGAGTTCGGCAAGCCTGTCGGGGTGCCGGTCGGCGAGATTGTTCGACTCGGTCGGATCCTCGACCAGATTGTGGAGTTCCCATGCCTCACCGGTGAACGGGGTTTGTGGCTGATGACAGGTGACCGCCGACCACCCGTCCCGGTAATAACCCCGGTGGCCGATCATCTCGTAGTACTGCTCGGGGTGGGTCGTGTCGGCCGACGGGTCGTCGAGGCTCCCCGCGAAACTCGACCCGGCGGGCTCGGGAACCGACGTCCCGTTCTTTGCCGAGGGCACCTCCACGCCGGCGAGCTCGGCGAGGGTGGGCAGCAGATCGGTGATGTGTTGGTACTGGGTGCGGATCTCGCCGCCACCCATGATCCCCGCCGGCCAATGGACGATGAACGGCACCTGCTGGCCGCCCTGGTGGGTGTTGATCTTGTAGAGACGAAAGGGGGTGTTGGACACCATCGCCCACCCCATCGGGTAGTGGGGCAGCGTGGTGGGGCCACCCATCTCGTCGATGCGCTCCAAGTCGGCCCCGATCGAATCCCAGCCGGTTTCACGGGTCTGTCCGACGAGCGTTCGGAAGTAGGCCGAGGTGCCGATCTGTTGGCCCTCGCGGGAACCGCCGTTGTCTGAGGTGAACACCACGATGGTGTTGCTCCACTCCCCCATCTCCTCGAGCTCGGCCCTCAGCCGACCGAGGCTCTGGTCGATGCTGTCGACCATCGCCGCGAAGATCTCCTGGTAGCGGGCGAAGACCCGCTTGGCGTCGTCTCCGAGCTGATCCCAGGGCTCCACTTCGTGACCGGGTTCGTGGTTGCGGGGCGGCAGGACGGCACCGGCCGGAATCACCCCGAGTTCCTGCTGGCGCTCGAAGCGGGACTGGCGGATGGCGTCCCACCCGGCGTCGTAGGCACCACGGTACTTTTCGATGTCGACGACCTTGGCCTGCAGCGGCGCGTGAACCGCTCCATGGGAGAAGTAGAGGAAGAACGGCTTGGTCGGATGCGAGGACCTGACCTCACGAATCATCCCGATGGCACGGTCGGTGATGTCGTCGGTGAAGTAGTAGCCGTCCGGGTAGCGATCGATGTCGACGTGGTGGTTGTCTTCGTAGAGTCGATGCGGTTGGTGGAAGTTGGTGAACCCGTCGAGGATTCCGTAGAACCGGTCGAAGCCCTTCTGCAACGGCCACGAGTGACGCGGTCCGGCTTCCGAGAGGTTGGAGTCCTTGCAGAGATGCCATTTTCCGACCATCAGGCTGGCCCAGCCGTTGTCGCGGAACAGCTCGGCCATCGTGACGGCGTCGTCGCGGATCTCATGGGCGTAGCCGGGAAACCCGGGGTCGCTGTGGGCGACATGTACCATGCCGGCCATGTGGTGATTGAGCCCGGTGAGCATCGAGGCCCGAGTGGGTGAGCACATCGGGTTGACATGGAAGTTGGTGTAACGCAACCCCGCGGCGGCCAGGCGGTTGATCTCGGGGGTGTCGATCTCCGACCCGTAGCAGCCGAGGTCTGCGAACCCGAGGTCGTCGGCGAGCATCACGATCACGTTGGGAGCACCGCCGGGGGCGGTCGGTGGACGGGGCCAGTCGGGTTCCGAGGTGGAGAAGACCCGTCCGACCCGGCCACCGAATCCTTGGTATGAGCGCTGGCCGTTGGTCACGCGGGCGATGTTAGGCCCGCTCGGCCGACATCTCCGAGACTCACGACTTGAAGAACGCCGGACTTGTGGCCTTCGGCGGGATCTCGGCCAGCGGAGTGGCGACCTGCTCGACTGTGGGACCGTGTTGAGCTGCCAACGGGGCCAGTGCCTCCAGATCGAACCCGTAGACATCGGCGGCGTTCCCGGCGAACACCCTGCGAAGGTCGGCTTCATCCCAGTCGTGGAACGACCTCTGGAGCGACTCGAGCGAATACGGGTATGTGCCCTCATGGTGGGGGTAGTCGCTGCCCCACATCACCTTGTGGACTCCGAGGCTACGGATGGCCGCGGCCTCCCCCGGCGAAGGGAAGCTGGCGCCGATCCACACGTTGCGTTCGAAGTATTCGCTGGGCTTCATCGGGAGGATGATGTCGGCGGAGAATCCGAGCTCTCCCACTCGTCCGGACGCCATCTGACGGTGGTAGGCGTCCATGCGCCTCAGGTCCTCGACGGCCCAGGAAACCCCCTGTTCCGTCATCACGTACTTCAGGTCCGGGAACCTCTCGAACACGCCCGACATGATCAGGTGGGCGAGGTTCCGGTGGGCGTGGAAGGGCACTTCCAGGAGGAATATCACTCCGGAGGCCGGGTCCTTCCCGTAGTTGGGGGTTCCGTTGCCACCGTGTTGGGTCATGACCAGGCCAAGGTCCTGTACTGCGGCCCACAAGCGGTCCCAGTGGGGGGACCAGAGCCCGGGCAGATCCACGTCTGGAGCCACATGGGGAAGCATGAAACTGCGGAAGCCCTCCGCTGCGGCCCACTCGAGCGTGGCGATGGCATCGTCGATGTCGTCGAGAAAGATCTGCGGAAGTCCGCATCTCTGGTCCGGGTATTCGTCGCACCAGTCCTTGAGCCAGCGATTGTGCGCGTCGATGCCGGCCCGGCGACGCAGGTAGTCGGCATGGTCCTTGGGCGGATAGGCGATCAACATTCCGGTGGGGTAGAACGGCGGGACCGTGTTGGGGAAAGTGATCTCGGCCACCACCCCGTCGGCGTATTGCTCGCTGACGCGACGGTCGTTGTCCCAGTTTCGGGAGCGGCCGTCGTCCTGCAGGTCGCGGTAGGGGTTCTTGTAGGCGCCGCGCCACTCGACGAACGCCTCCTTCCACGCCGGGTCGAGGTATTCCTCGTACATCTTCATGTTTCCGCCGGCATGGCTGTCGGAGGAGATGATCGTGTAGCGCTCGCTCATTGGTGCGGCTCCTGTGTCGGATGGGATGTCGCCCGGCAGCGCCACCCAACCGGCAACGTTGCCTAAGCATCATAGGCATGACAGACTCGGGGCTCAAGTCCAGTTGCGACGGGCGACAGCCGTCCGATGGATCGCACGGGAGG
>JAJRXJ010000278.1 GCA_024276355.1 Actinomycetes bacterium
ACCCCCGGAGTGTCTGCGAACTGGGCGGCAAGATCATCGGCGTTGCCACCGGTCGCCCACACGTCGGCGGTGTCGAGACGATCGTAGAACTACCGGTATGAGTCACCCAGGTTGTGGGACGCGTCGAGGTTCGCGGTGAAGAGCATCACACCCAGAAAGACCGTTCCGGCCACCGCGATGATCTGACTGCGCCGCCGCCCGAGATCACGCCGAACCTTGCGTCTGAGGAGTGAACGCACCCCTGGCCCCATCCCCCGCGACGACCTCATGCCGACGCGCTCCTCAGGGCCGGGTCCAGCGGATGGTCATTCTTCTCATCGGAGACGATCCGGCCGTCGACCAGATGAAGCACACGATCGCCAACCTCCGCGATCGTCGCGTCGTGGGTGACCACGATCACGGTCCGGCCATGCTCATCGCATGCCCTCCGCAGCAGGCTGAGCACACCATCCCCGGACGCCCGGTCGAGGGCTCCTGTCGGCTCGTCGGCCAGAAGAACCGGCGTGGACTTGGCCAACGCACGGGCCACAGCCACCCGCTGCTGCTGACCGCCGCTCAACTGACTCGGGAATCGATCCGTTTCGGCCTTGAGACCGACCTCTTTCAACGCCGACTCCGATGCGGCACTGTCCGCGCCGGTCAGGTTCGCTATCAACTCCACGTTCTCGACGGCGGTGAGCGTGGGGATCAGATTGAAAAACTGGAACACGAAACTGACCCGCTCGCGCCTGAAGGCGGTGAGCCCGTCGCGGTCGAGGCCACCGACATCCACCCCGTCGACGGTGATGGAACCGCCGGTGGCATGGTCGATCCCGCCTATGAGATTGAGCATGGTTGTCTTTCCCGAGCCACTCGGGCCCAGCAACACCACGAACTGACCGGCCGGGATGGAGAGGTCGATCCCATCGAGCGCTGTGACCGCGGTCGGGCCATGGCCGTAGACACGGGTGAGTCCCGTAGCCTCGACAGCGGGGCCGATTTGATCGTTCACGACGGATCTCCTTCGGGCTCAGTTGACGGTGGGAGTTGGTCGGGTTGGATGAGCCAGCCGGTCGACATCAGGTCCACAACCGCACGGACCCAGCGGCCACCCATTTCCGGGGAATCGAGTGGGGCGCCAAGCACTCGCTGGGCATGGTCGGCCAGGACCAGCATCCCCATGTCGAGCGCCATGAGGAGCAGGGCACGCATCTCGGGGTCATCGGTCGGGCGGGCCACCCCCGCCGCGCACATCTGCGAGTCGGTGTCCAATGACATTGCGAACAGCTCGTCGAACAGTCGGTCACCAAGGGCCCCACCATCACGAATCGATCGCGTGACATATCCGAGGTACGGCGTGGAGCCGAGCAGCTCTAGCCAGCCGCCCTCGATGGAGGTGAGCGGCTCCCCCGCCCTCATCGGAGCGAACACCGTGTCGAGCGCGTCGGCCACCCGTCGATCACATGCTTCGATCAGGCCGGCCTTGGATCCGAAGTGGTGAATCACCAGTGGCGCTGAGACTCCCGCCTTCCGGGCAACCTCCCGCACGCTCGTGTGGGGAATGCCTCTCTCGGCGATCAGTTCACACGCGGCAGTGATGATCCTCTGCGGCGTGTTCTCGTTCTCGGTCGATCGGAGCGTGGCTGAACACATGTTCAACCATACTGAACACTTGTTCAGTCATTGTCAAGCATCCGATCGGACAGCTTCACGCCAGCGCGGCGCGTGTCAGGTCAAGGGTGCCGTCGGCCCGCTGCCGGAGACCGGTCAGACGCGGGCCGATCGCCACGGTCACCTCCCACCGACCGACGAGTTTCACGAGACCTGAGTCGAGAACCATCTTCTCGAGGGACTTCACCGCGGCTGCGCGCTCCACAGGATCCTTGGAGGTGGCGATGGTCTCTCCCAGAGACGAACGATCCGCAAGATAGCTGCCGACCGGATCGTCGACTCCACCTTGGGCAAAGAACCTCAGCGTCGCGCCCGCAATCCCTGTGCCGCCGACCACCATCGCCGGGAATACCTGGGCGTCCCCGGACACGACCCGCTTCGCGAACTCCGCCGCCGTCGACGTGCGAAGATCGGCATCGACCCCGCCCAACCTCATCTGCTCAACCGCCACCGCGGCAGCATCACCGAGACGTCCCTCGGGGGCGTCCACCACGACCTGCCCGGGGAGCGCAGATGGACCCTCCACAACGGGGCTGGCGAGAGCCGACAGGCCAGGCACCGACCCGGCCAGCACCACCGGGTCGAGGAGTGCTCCAAGAGCCACCCGTTGAGACCTGTCCGGAAGCCTCACAACAAAGCCGAGCCGCATGTCGAGCGGCTCACGAATCACATCCCCCGGAAGATCGTCGATCAGCTCGCCGGGAGGCACCACGGCCCAATCGACGAGACCGCCGGTGACCACCGGCATCACGTCGCCGTCGTACTCCTCGAGCTGCACGAACTCGACCGCGGAGTCCGACGACACCGACCTGAAAATCGTGGGCTCAGCGGTGGGGACGAAGCTTCCGGTGGTACCGATGCTTCCGTCGGGACGCTCGATGGAGATCCCGAAAGCCGGCGATGCCAGCACCTCTGGAAGCAATTCGAACGGTCTATCCAGGTTTATGCGGATCGTCGTCTCGTCGACAGCCTTGATTCCGGACACCGCCTCCCTGCGGCCCGACATCACATCCACCCATCCCGATACGGCCGTGAGCGCCGTCGCGGCCTGATCCGCCGAGCCTCGTGTGGCGATTCGATTCAGGGACGCCGCGATATCGGCGGCGCTGATCCATCTCCCCTCACCATCCTTGAGACCGGCGGGCAGCACAAAGGTCCACTCCAACCGATCTGGGGAGACATCCCATCTTTGTGCCAGGCCGGGGGCCACTGATCCTGAGCCATCGAGGCTGGTGAGTCCCTCGAACAGCAAGTCTGCCATCACCCGATTCGAGATCGAGGCCGGCCCGGCGTCAGCCGGATCGAAAGACCATCCGGCGGGAACCGCCAGGCGAACGGTGACCCGATCTGACTGTTGGCCGACGGATCCGGACACGCTCGGCCCGTCCGAGACACTGCTGTCGGACGCGCCCGGGACCGCCACTCGGGGCAGGCCTGAGCCGCTCTCCAGAGCCGGACGCTCGGCCCCGCACGCGTTCGCAACAACGGCGACAGCAAGGGTGACTACGGCAACTGAACGACGCACCTGTCCCCATCGGCAGACCGGCCGCCGTATGGAGGGTCGACCGGACCCCGATCAGAAGATCAGCGCGTATGCAGTGGTCGAGAACGCGAACACCAATGCCGCGAGAATCGTGATGCGGTCAAGGTTGCGCTCTACCACGGTCGAACCCGCGGCCTGAGCTCCCATGCCTCCGCCGAACATGTCGGAGAGACCGCCTCCCTTGCCGCTGTGGAGGAGCACCAAGAACACCAGCACCGAGGCCGACAGAATTTGCAGAGGGGCAACAATCCAGATCAAGGGAATCTCCGGTATTTCGAAACGACGGTCAGGTTACCAGCGGCAGTGCAGGCCGCGCGGCTCAGGCTTGGTAGAGGCGGTAGTTGACGATTCTGGCGAAGTCGTCGGCCACCAAACTCGCACCACCGACGAGAGCACCGTCGATGTCGGGTTGCGACATCAACTCGGGGGCGTTCGACGGCTTCACCGAACCGCCGTATTGAATCCGCAGCGAACCTGCCGTATCGGCCCCCCATGTGTCGGCCACCCGCGATCGGATATGGGCGCACATCTGCTGTGCATCCGAGGACGTAGCTGTCTCCCCGGTGCCGATCGCCCATATCGGCTCATACGCGACGACCATCGCCGCCACCACATCGGCCTTCACCCCGGCGAGGCTGCCCGCGATCTGGCCATCGACCTTGGCCTCGGCTGCGCCTGCCTGTCGCTCATCGAGAGTCTCGCCAACGCACAGGATCGGTGTCATGCCGGCCGCGAGAACAGCCTTGAGCTTGCGGTTGACGATCTCATCGGTCTCTCCGAACAACTCCCGTCGCTCCGAATGCCCGACGATCACGTAGCTGACATCAAGCTTCGCGAGCATGGCCGGAGAAATCTCCCCGGTGAACGCACCCGACGTCTCCCAATGGCAGTTCTGCGCACCCAACGAGATCGGAACCTCATCGGCCTGCAGCACCGTCTGGACCGAACGAAGATCCGTGAAGGGCGGATGCACCGACACGTCGACGTGATCGTAGTCCTCGGGGTTGAGGGCATAAGCCAGTTTCTGGATGGTCTGTATGGCCTCGAAGTGGTTGTGGTTCATCTTCCAGTTGCCACTGATGAGTGGTGTACGGGAATCAGGCTTCTTGCTTGACATTCGGAGCTCCTCTCAGGGCGGCGAGTCCGGGAAGGTCGCCATTCTCTATCAACTCGAGCGAGGCACCCCCACCGGTTGATACGTGGTCCATGTCCTTGTCGACACCGAATTGCTTGGCGGCCGCGGCGCTGTCGCCGCCACCGACGATCGTGAATGCCCGACATTCTGCCATGGCATGGGCCACCGCACCGGTGCCACCCGCGAACCTGGGATCCTCGAACACCCCCATCGGACCGTTCCACAGAACCGTTCCGGCCTCGTGGATCAGATCTCCGAACTCGGCAGCGGTGCCGGGACCGATGTCGACGCCCATCCAACCGTCGGGGAGACTCGCCCCCATCTGACGGACCTCTCCCCCGGCCTCGGGCTCGAACAGTTTCCCGCCGGGGCCCATCGCCGTGATGTCGATGGGCAGATGAATTGGCTTGGGACCGGCCAGCAGACGACGACAGGTGTCGACCATGTCGTCCTCGCACAACGACGCACCGATCGAGTGACCCTTGGCCTTGAGAAAGGTGAAACACATGCCGCCACCGATTATCAACGAATCAACCACGTCGAGCAGCGATTCGATCACCGCCAACTTGTCGGACACCTTCGACCCGCCCATGACGGCCACGAATGGCCGCTTCGGATTGTTACGCAGTCCACCAAGCACCTCGACCTCACGCTCGAGAAGCCGGCCGGCTGCCGACGGCAGAAACTGCGGTGGGCCGACTATCGATGCGTGAGACCTGTGGCTGGCCCCGAACGCGTCGTTCACGAACGCATCGTGGCCGGCGATGAGTTGCCGGACGAATGCCGGATCGTTGGAGGTCTCACCGGGATCGAAGCGCAGATTGTCGACCAGGGTCACCTCGGGCACGAGTTCCGCCAGCCGTGACCTGACCGGCTCGACCGAGAAGCGCGGGTCGGGCTTGCCCTTGGGCCTGCCGAGATGGGTACACGCGGTAACCCGGGTACCAGCGTCGAGCAGCCACCTCATCGTGGGGAGCGCGGCTCGGATACGCAGGTCGTCGGTGATCTCACCGTCGGCGATCGGCACGTTGAAATCGGCTCTCAGCAGAACCGACTTGCCCCGCAGATCCAGATGATCTGCGAGGTCTTCCAGCCGGGGAACGTCGGTCACTTCTTGGAAGCTGCTTTCTTGGCCGGTGCCTTCTTCGCAGCCGCCTTCTTGGCCGGGGCCTTCTTCGCAGCCGCCTTCTTGGCCGGGGCCTTCCTGGCGGCACGCTTCTTGGCGGGGGCCTTCTTCTTGCCGACGAGCAGCGACAGGTCGACGAGACGGTTGGAGTAGCCCCATTCGTTGTCGTACCAGCCACACACCTTCACGAGGGTGCCTTGTGACATGGTGAGACCTGAATCGAACGTGCACGACGCCGGCGAGCCAACAATGTCTGACGAAACCAGCGGGGCGTCGGAGTAGTCGAGAACCTTGCGAAGCGAACCCTTCGAGGCCGCGGCCTTGAACGCCGCGTTGATCTGCTCCACAGTGGCCGGCTTCTTGAGCACGCCCACGAAATCGGTCATCGAACCGTCGGGAATCGGCACCCGCATGGCAATGCCATCGAGCTTTCCGGCCATCTTCTTCATGACCAGTCCGGTGGCCCGGGCCGCTCCGGTGGACGTGGGCACGATGTTGATCGCGGCAGCGCGGGCCCTGCGCAGATCCTTGTGGGGTCCGTCGACCAGAGCCTGATCGCCGGTGTAGCCATGGCACGTGGTCATGAGCCCGTTGGCCACACCGAACGCATCGTCGAGAACCTTGATCATCGGAGCGAAACAGTTGGTGGTGCACGAAGCGTTGGAGATCACGTGGTGACGGGCCGGGTTGTAGGTGTCGTCGTTGACCCCCATGACGAATGTGGCATCACAGTCGCCCGAAGGAGCCGAAATGATGACCTTCGGGGCACCCGCCGCCATGTGACGCGCAGCCGCTTCCTTCTTGGTGAAGATGCCGGTGGACTCGATGACGACATCAACGCCAAGCTCGCCCCACGGAAGATCCTCGGGGTTGCGCTC
Source organism: Actinomycetes bacterium (assembly GCA_024276355.1). Taxonomy (GTDB): domain Bacteria; phylum Actinomycetota; class Acidimicrobiia; order Acidimicrobiales; family Aldehydirespiratoraceae; genus SZUA-87. The sequence continues at coordinate 6,333 of JAJRXJ010000278.1, forward strand.
GGAAAGCACCTTGAGCACGTCGCCGTCGACGTTGATTCCGCCCTTGACGACACGAACCTTCGAATCGAGACGGCCATGGACCGAGTCGTATCGAAGAAGGTGGGCCATGGTCTCGAGCGAGCCGAGATCGTTGACGGCCACGAAGTCGATGTCGGCCCCCTGGGCCTTGGCGGCGCGGAAGAAGTTACGGCCGATGCGGCCGAAGCCGTTGATGCCGACGCGTACGGTCATGTTGGAATGTCTCCTGTATGGATGGACTTGCTATGGATGCGATCGGGCGCGGGCGGGCCGTACCAGTTCGCTGAGAGCGACACCGAGGGCCTCTGGGTCATGAAGAAACCTATTCGGTCGCGCGATACTACGGAACACCAGCTCCGACTTGGTGAATGTCGACATCTCGATCGATCCCTGATCGGAATCCGGAATTGAATCCGCATCGGCCAGCACCACATCAGGGTCGATCCCATGACGCCGAACATGGGCGACATGATCCGACAAGGCCAGACCCGACGATTCGTCGTCGTCGAGATCGAGATTCGCGACATACACGATGACGGCATCCGACGACCGAACCGCGGCGACCACCTCAGGCACCAAGGCCGCCAACACGCTGGTGAACAGCGACCCAGGTCCGATCACGACCGCGTCTGCCTCCGCAATCGCGGCCTTGACGGCGACCGGCGTTCGCGGGCGGGCCGGGTCGAAGAAGATCGATTCGATCGACTCGGATTCAGAAACCGCAACTTGGCCACGGACCTCACCCGCAGGTGTCCTCGCCACCAACTCCACCGGCGAGAGGGTGGCCGGACAGACCCTCCCCTTCGCGCCCACCATCCGGGCGAGCGTGTCGAGGGCATCCACCGGATCGGCACACACCTCGAGAAGCGACGCCAACAAGACGTTGCCGGCGGCGTGACCCCTCAGATCACCGGTCTCGAAACGGTGCTCCAGGGCCTCGCGTGCCCTGCCCGCAGGCGTGAGTGCCATGAGACAGCGACGCATGTCGCCCGGTGCCGGGATGCCGAGGTCACGGCGCAACCGGCCGCTCGAGCCGCCATCGTCGGCGACCGAAACCACCGCTGTTATGTGATTGCACCACCCGACGAGGCCCGAAAGCGTCGACGCGAGCCCGTGGCCTCCACCGATCGCCACCACCCTCGAGGACTCGGCACTCACTTCGCTACGTCCCGGTGGGTCACCGATGCCGGATAACCGTGACGACCGAGAATCTCCGCTACGCGCTCGGCGATCGCCACCGAACGATGATGGCCACCGGTGCAGCCGAACGCGACCGTGAGATAAGCCTTTCCCTCCTGTTCGTAGAACGGGAGGATGAGCGACAGCAGCCGTTCGAGCCGGGCCAGGAAGGCACCAGTGACCGGCTGTTCCAGAACGTATTTCGCCACGGGTTCGTCCATTCCGGTGAGCGGACGCAGCTCCTCCACCCAGTGGGGGTTCGGAAGAAACCGGCAATCAAAAACGAGATCCACATCGAGCGGCAGCCCGTGCTTGTATCCGAAGGACGTGACACTGGTGCGCATCGAAGGGCCGTCAGATGATTCGCTGAACGCCTCCCGGATCCTGTCACGCAGCTGATGCACATTCAGATCTGAGGTGTCGATCACCAGATCCGCTCCGGTTCGCAGGGGCTCCAACGCCACTCGCTCTGCTTCAATCAACTCTGACAGCGAACGGGTCTCGCCATCGGCATCGGCAAACGGGTGGCGACGACGTGTGGATTCGTAGCGTCGCACCAACACCTCTGTGCCGGCGTCGAGAAACATCAGGCGCAACCGGTCGACACGCGACCGCAGTCCGGACACCAACGGCACTATTTCCTCGTGATAACGGCCGGAGCCGATCACCAGGGCCAGCCGATCATTGACGCCGGCACCCTCCGCGTGCTCGGCAAGCTCAGCCACCTTGGGAATCAGACTCGGGGGAAGATTGTCCATCACGAACCAACCAAGATCCTCGAGACTGTTCGCGGCCTGACTCCGCCCGGCACCCGACATTCCAGCGATCACCAACAGTTCACTCATGGAACACCAATCGGCTTTTCGGCCACCAAGAGAAGCAGGCGAGGTGTGGCCGCCACGAGATCCCGCTCCGCATCGCCCGATTTTGCCAGGAATCCGGGTGGTGGAGATGGCTCCTCCATGCGAGTGAGCATGAGTCCGGCGTCTACAAGGCCATTCAGGTAGTGGCTCAGCGGACGATGAACGAAACGCACGAACACGTCCTTTTGCACCTCTTCGACCGAGACCGCTCCGGGCAGATAGGGACCAAGCCGCCAGTAGGTCTCGGCCGGCTCCACCATGTGGTCGATGATCAATGCGCTACCCGGAGTCTGCAGGAGCGGATGATTGAGAAACAAAAGCAGTCGACCCCCCGGCCGAAGCACTCTCGCCACCTCGTGGATCGACGAAGCGAGATCATCGACGTGCTCGAACACCAAGCACACCACGGCAGCGTCGAATGACTCGTCGTCTACCGGCAGCGCGTCAGCACCAGCCACGAGGTATTCGGGTCCACCGGCCCGGCGCCGGGCCTCGGCGATCTGTGATGACGTGGGGTCGATGCCGATCACGTCGGCACCCAACACCGATGCCGTCGCGCGGGCAATCTGCCCCTCACCGGTGCCGATGTCGATCACCCGACGACGCCCTTCGAGGTGACGCAGGGCCAGAGGGATGATCTGCTCGACGTACTCGGGATCGGCCCCGTCGGTGAACTCGCGTTGCCACCAGTCGGCGTGTTCGTCCCAAGTCGGTGCGTGCATGCTCGCCCCGGAATCAGGCCGGGGGCGTGATGCGAACCACGGATTGTTCGCCCTCGATCGCCACCCAGATCGAGCCAGCACCTGCTGAGATACCGGTCGGACCGCCGCCACGGGCAACTCCGCCCAGCGGGGTGCGGGTCACGACCTGACCACTGGCCAGATCGATCTGGAGCAGGTCACCGGCGTTGGTGGCCGTGACCCAGAGATTCCCGGACACGACAAGCACTCCGGTTGGACCGGCGCCAACGGGAATCGACGACACCACCTTGCGTTCGGCCATCGAAACCTGGGCGATGGTCCCCTCGTCGTGGTTGGCGACCCAGACCGTCCCCTTGGACAGCGCGATGCCGACAGGTCCGGAACCCACGGGAATCCGATCGCTGATCGTGAACGTGGCCGGATCGATTCGCACCAGTTCACCGGTGTTGAAGATCGCTGCCCAAATTCCGCCCTGGGGGCCGACCGCCACCGCGGTTGGGTTCCCACCGACGTCAACCTGTTCCACGATCTTGCCCACCGCCGGATCGAACCTGGTGACCGCACCGTTGTCGAACGAGGCGATGATGAGCGACTTACCGTCCTTGGCCAGCCCATCCGGACCCGGGAAATCGAAGCTCTGGTTGACCACATTGGTGGCCGGATTGAGCCAGATCAACTTCGAGTCGTGGTAGTCGGTTATCCACACTGACGACGGGGTTCGGATCACTCGCGTCGCCCCGGGCGCCACCTGACCGGCAGCTACCACCGCGTTCGTGGACGGATCAATGTTCGCGAAATTGCCGAAAGGACCCACAACTGCGACAGATGTATCGCTGGCGCTCACAAAACTGGCTTCTGCAGAAACCACGATCCGCTGCATCGAAACCCCCGGAAGCGCCGGCGGAGGTGCGGCCGCGAGAGCTGCTCTGGCCTCATCAAGTTGGGCCTTGAGCCCATCAACGGTGTTTGCGATGGTCGTGGTGGGGGCGTTGGTCGTCGACGAGGACGCGTCGCCTGTGGTCTGAGCGACAGTAGTGGGAACGGTCGTGGGCACGGCCGCCACCGGTTGGGAGCCATCGGAGCCCGATGTCTGCCAGAGAAAGATCAGGCCTGCGATCACCACTGCCATGACCGACCCGATGACCGCCAGGGTGGTCTTGGACACGGCCACCGTGCCGGCGGGAGGTTCTTCGACTCGCGCAGCGGACCGGGTCGGTTGCTGCGGGACCGACCGTTCCGGGGCAGGAGCCATCTGTGGAGGAGGAGGCGGAGCGGACGCGGTCGCTTGCGGTGGCGGCGGTTGGACCGGAGGTGGCTGCACCGGCGCGGGGGGCTCAAGAGCCGGGGGAACCACGGGAGGTAACGGCTCGTGCGGGCGATCGACAAACGGCCTCAGAACACTCGGCTCGTCTGGATTGTCCGTAGGGGGCGTGTCGGCCATGTTCGACTCCTCTATCCCACGCTCGGGCAATCTATCCCCATACCGGGTGGGCGCGGTGCCAAGTCTCTATCGACCGTCGGCGTGAAGCGTGCGATGTACTCTCTCGCATACATCGTCGGGCAACCATGACAGGTTCTTGAGGGTTGCCAGGTCGGCCCTTTTCACTGCGTTGACCCCACCGAACTCCGACACGAGTCGCTTCTTGCGCGACGGCCCGAGTCCCCTGATCCCGTCGAGCGATGAGGCCACCGCCCTCTTGTCCCGGAGCTGGCGATGAAAGCTGATGGCGAAACGATGCGATTCGTCTCGAATCCGCTGCAGCAGGTAGAGGCCCTCCCCCTGCCGGGGAAGCTCCACCGGTTGGGACCGGCCGGGAAGGTAGACCTCCTCGAACTGCTTGGCGAGGGATGCGACCGGGATCTCGTCGCTCAACCCCAACTCGGACAGAACCCTCACAGCCACACCGAGCTGACCCTTTCCGCCGTCTACAAGCAGGAGCTGCGGTGGGTACGAGAACTTTCCGTCACGCTGGTCGACGGGCTTGGCCCGCTGCTCGAGATAGCTGGTGAGACGCCGATTCAGTACCTCCTCCATGGCCGCGAAATCGTCGTTTCCCGGCACCGTCTTGATCTTGAAGCGCCGATACTGAGACTTCTTGGGGAGCCCATCCTCCATCACCACCATCGATCCAACATAGTCGGTGCCCTGTATGTGGCTCATGTCGTAGCACTCAATACGCAGGGGCGCCGCGGGAAGGAATAGGTGCTCCTGAAGTTCGTTGAGCGCCCGGGCCCGGCTGTTGTGATCGCTCATGCGCTTGAGGCGGTGACGGGAGAATGCCGCGGTTGCGTTCTCGGTGACCGTCTGCTGCAGCGCCCTCTTGTCGCCCCGCTTGGGCACGCGAATCGTCACCTTCGAGCCTCGCTGATCCGAGAGCCACTCCTCGTAGAGATCGACCTGGTGGGGAAGGTCAGGTACGAGCACCTCCTTCGGCGAGCCCACCGGATTGTCCTCGAAATAGAGACGTTCCAGAACCCGACTGAGCAGCTCGGGCCGGTCGAGCGGTTCAGCCTTGTCGACCACGAACCCTCGTCGGCCCATCACCCTGCCC
>JAJRXJ010000279.1 GCA_024276355.1 Actinomycetes bacterium
TGGACCCACGGCTTCGGTGATGTCGAGGGCGCTGGTCATGGTGACCGTCGGGATTCCGGAGATTTCGAGTTGGCGTGCGATCAGACCCACGGTCTGATGGCAAACCGGTCAAACCGGCACCAGAAGGACGAGATCGATGTCGTCGGCGTGACAACGCTCGACCAGAGCAGGAGCCAGCTCATCGCGCACCCGTCGTTGAGAGTAGATGCCCCCCATGCAGGTGAAGAACGCGGGAGCCAATTCTCCGATGTCGCCGGAATCCTGCAAGGCCCTGAGGGGGTCAACTGGGAACACCACGTTGATGTCGGATCGGGCGTCGGTGAGGTCGTAGGCGAAGTGGGTGGCACGAAGTTCGTCTGCCGGGCAATCCGACGGAATGGCCCGGAACGTGGTGTCGTCGTGGTGGGTGAAGGCGGTCTGACCGACCCGGTAGATGCCACCGGTGGCGATCAGGCCCAGACGGCTCCGCGAGAGCGGCTTGGTCACCGGCGCCCACGGCGGGGGGCCGGAGTTGGTGGCCCATGCGTAGGGCTCGTACCCGAGCGATTCATATTGGGCGCGGGTGCGCTCCATGTAGCGGATCGGATCAGATTCCTGTTCGGACACGAGGCCTCCAGCGACCCTCGGTACGATAGTCGGACCAAAGCCCGGCTTCGATGCCGCGGTCGGCGGGTTCGCTCCACAACACGACCCCTTGAAGGCGAAATGGACTCATCAACGGTCTACGAATTGATCGGCTACATCGCCTCGACACTCGTGGTGGTGTCCATCACCCAGAAATCGATCCTTCGGCTCAGATTGATCGGCCTGATGGGATCCGTCACGTTCCTCACCTACGGCATTCTCATCGGGGCGTTCCCCATCGTGGCCGTGAACCTCGCCGCAGCCACGGTCCACATCTGGTTCCTCCGCAAGCTCATCTTCCACAAGGCCGAGGTGTTCTCGATCCTCCATGTGAGTGCCGAGTCGCGATATCTGAGGAACTTCCTCGATTTCTACAACGACGACATAACCAGCCATTTCCATCCGGGGTTCGTTTACGAACCCAGGCCCGACCAGATCACCGCCTTCGTGCTCCGCGATGTGGTGCCGGCCGGGTTGTTCATCGGCCGGCGACACGACGACGGATCGGTCGAGGTGATCGTCGACTACGCCATCCCGCAGTACCGCGATTTCAAGATGGCTCCGTTTCTATACTCTGACGACTCCGGGTTGTTCACCGACCGGCGGTGCACCAACCTGTGGGCCGACGTGGGAAGCGAGGTCCAAGCCGACTATCTCACCCGCGTGGGTTTCAAGCCGGCCGCCTCCGACGATGCCCCCCACCGCTACGAGTTCGAGCTCGAATCATCGACCGACAGGGCCAGTTCGTAGACCCGGCGTCTCCCCACCCCGAGAGCCGAGGCCACCGACGCCACGGCGTCGCGTCGGCTGGCACCCGAGTGCAGTTCGCTGCCCACGGCCCTGATGATGTCGCTGTCGGTGGCGGCCGCCCTCGGCGGGCATCCCGACACCACGATCACGACCTCGCCCCTCACGCCGGTGTCGGCCCATTCGGCGAGTTCGGAAAGCGATCCGCGCACCATCTCCTCGTGGAGTTTGGTGAGCTCACGGGCCACCACGGCCGGTCGTTCGGGGCCGCACGCCTCAGCCAGATCTCTCAGTGTTGCCGCGGTGCGGTTGGGCGACTCGTAGATGATCGATGTACGGGGCTGCGAGGCAATGTCGGCCAGCTGGTCGCGGCGACCACCGCCCTTGCGATCGAGGAAGCCCTCGAACACGAACCTGGAGGTGGCGAGGCCACTGGCCACGAGCGCGGCCAGTGCAGCCGACGGCCCCGGAACGGTGGTTACGTCAAATCCGGCCTCGATCACCAATTGCACGAGTCGTTGCCCAGGATCGGACACGCCCGGGGTTCCGGCGTCGGAGACCAGGACCACCCGCTGCCCGGACTCGAGCAACGAGATCACCTTGGGGGCCACATCGTTCTCGGTGTGATCGTCTGTTCTCATCATCTTGGCCGTGATCGCCAAGTGTGAGAGCAGGCGTCCGGTTCGGCGGGTGTCTTCGCAACACACGAGGTCGGCTCTCTCGAGTTCTTCGATGGCCCGCGCCGAAATGTCGCCCAGGTTGCCTATCGGAGTTGCCACGAGCACCAGCGCGGCGCTCAACCCCTGATCTCCAGTTGGACTCCGGGCTCGATCCCCCATCGGTGGAGCATTCCGGCCTCGGCCTCGATGACCTTGCGGGCGTGGGGGTGGTAGCGGCCCAGGCGGCCGGGCTTCATGGTGGTGACCGACAACACCACCAGGTCGTTGTCGAGATGGGCCACGTCGATGGGGAACTTCATGCCGATGGTGTGGACGGATCTGGCTGGGTCGAGCAAGAGAGCGCCCTCGATGCCGTCACGACCGATCAGACCGCGACGGCGGCTGGTGTGGGTGTCGGCTATCTCCAAGGAGGCGACAACATGGTCGCCGGCCACGAGCCACGGCATGTTCTGAATCTATTGGATCGCCACCCGCTTGGGTTGGCATCCCGGGCACTGGCACCAACGGTCGGTTCAGACCGACACCGGCTCGGGCTGGGCCGCGAGTCTCTCGGCTCGCCGAGTTGCCATTCTTCGTCCGACCTTGCCGATGCGGTCGATTCGCTTGATGAGCCGGCGCCTGGACTCTTCGGCTTCGGGGCTGAGACCCTCGAGCTTCTCCACCGCCCAGTCGCGAACGATCACCGGCTTGAGGATCTGGTCGTGATGGATGGCGATGTCGTAGATACCGGAATCGGCGATGGCCTTGGAGTGGGCGGCGAATCCCGGTATTGCGGTGCCGGGCATGGCGAAACCGGCGACCTGGCGTTCGATGGCGATGACCGCCCTCGACGGATCGACCTCGATGACTGCCGACATGGCGTCGCGGTAGAAGAGGAAGTGGAGGTTCTCATCGGCGGCCACCCGTCGCATGATGGCCTTGCCGGCGGGATCGGTCAGGTGTGATCCGGTGTTGAAGTGGGAGATGCGGGTGGCCAGCTCCTGAAGGGTGACATAGGCGAGCCCGTCGACGACGGTCTCGGGTTCGGGCACCGCACCGCTCGACATCTGCACCATGCGTCCCCGCTCCAGTTCGACGGGATCGATTGCTCGGCTGGCCTGGAGGTACTGGTTGAGCACCATGCCGTGGCGGCCCTCTTCGGCGGTCCAACGGCGAACCCATTCACCCCACGCACCGTCGCGGCCGAACATCCGCTCAATGTCGCGGAAGTAGTAGGGCAGGTTGTCCTCGGTGAGCGTGTTGACGAACAGTGCGCTGCGAACCGCTTCCGGAACACCGGCTTCGCGGGGGTTCCACTCGTAGTCGTCGTCGTAGTCGGTGCTTCGCGACCATGGCACCAGTTTGTGGGGGAACCACTCCTTGGTGGTGGCGAGATGGCGTTCGAGCAGCTTCTCACCGGTCTCGGTGAGCGCTTCGAGGAGCGGAATGTCGGAAGGGTGCGGCATGGTACAGCAGCCTACCTACTGGTCGGCAGGCTGCCTACCTACCGGCAGGCAGGCAGGTGGCCCGGTCAGACGTTGAAGCGGAACTCCATCACGTCGCCGTCCTGTGCGATGTAATCCTTGCCCTCCGAACGGACCTTGCCCACCTCGCGGGCCGCGGCCCAGGAACCGGCCTCGAGCAGTTCGTCCCACTGAATGGTCTCGGCACGGATGAACCCCCGCTGGAAATCGGTGTGGATCACGCCGGCACACTCCGGGGCCGTGGACCCGGCCCTGAATGTCCAGGCCCGGCTCTCCTTCTCGCCGGTGGTGAGGAAGGTTCGCAGGCCCAGCTTGTGGTATGCGCTCCGGAGGAACTTCGGAACAGCTCCATCGCCCAGCCCCAGCGCCTCCAACATCTCAGCGCGCTCGCTCTCATCGAGCTGCGCGGCCTCGGCCTCGAGCTGCACGCACAGCGGAATAACCTCGGCACCCTTGAGTTCCTCGACCACCGGGGCCGCGACCTCGTCCTCGGATCCGATCTGCTCCTCGCCGATGTTGAGCACCGCCAGAACCGGCTTGTTGGTCAGCAGGAAATACTCCTTCAGCGAAGCCCGTTCCTCGTCATTGAGATCAGCCCGGTACAGGGGCGTGCCCTCACCCAGACTGTCGACCACCCTCGTCAGCAGATCAACCGTGCGACGCAACGACGAATCGCCCTTCATGGCCCGGGTCAACTTGTCGAGTTGACGTTCGGCGGTGGCCAGGTCGGCCAGCGCCAACTCGATCTCCACCACCCGAAGATGTTCGAGGGGTTCGGTCGAGCCGGGAACGCCGTCGTCGAAGGCCCGCAGCACGAACACGATGGCGTCGACCTCGCGAATGTGGGACAGGAACGCGTTACCGAGCCCCTCCCCGTGGCTGGCTCCCTCCACCAGGCCGCCGATGTCGGTGAACTGAACGGACGCGTGCACCACGTTGCGGCTCTTGCTCATCACAGCCAGCCGGTCGAGCCGATCGTCGGGGACCTTGGCCACCCCGACGTTGGGGTCGGTGGTCGCGAAGGCATAGGGCGCGGCGTGGGCCCCGCCTCCGGCCAGTGCGTTGTAGAGCGAGCTCTTGCCGGCATTCGGCAAACCGACAAATCCGAAACGCTCCATGATTCTCCCGGGCGATCGTGGACCACGGAAGGCTAGCGGCGCGGATATCGTGGCCGACGTGACGGATACAGCCATCAACGCAAAAGGTGCCCCCGTCGCCTCCGACAATGTCGAGGCCGACAACCTGGCCACACCCGGTGTGGAGGCCGACGGCGAAGCCAAGGCCGAACGCACATTCTCGATCTCGATCGCCATCTCGGCGACTCGGTGCACGCTCACCTATGTGCTGATTCCATGGATCTTCCCGTTTCTCGGCAGAACGACGGGCGTCGGCCCACTCGTCGGCATCATCATCGGCGTGGCCGCAATCGTGGCCAACGTGTTCAGCATTCGCCGGTTCCACCGGGCCGATCATCGTTGGAAGTGGCAGATGACCGTCATCAACTCGTTGGTCATCGCCCTGGTCACCTACCTGGTCGTCATCGACTTCATTGATCTGTTCGGCTGACCAACCCGGCCCATGGGTGTGGTCGGACGCGGATTCCCGCTAGCCTTCCCGACCATGTCGAAGCGCACCAAGAAGGCGAGGGCCAACGCCCGACGCAAGAAGGCCAACCACGGACGCAAGCCGAATCTCGGTCGCAACAGCTGATCCACGGTTTCCCGATCACACAGCCGCCGGCACCCCTTCGGGTCCGGCGGTTTTGTTGTGTTTCGCCCAGCATGGCCCACCACCAGAGCTCGGCACCCGGGTCGGACGCCGCCCTACACTCCGGGCATGTACGCACAGAGACACTTCCGTGAGACGGACTCAGAGATCCTGGCCGCGACCATCCGCTCGATCGGGGCGATCTCGTTGGTCACCTCCGCTCCCGGTGGCCTCATGTCGACCTTCGCGCCGGTGTTGGTCGAGGGCGACGCGGAACACCCGGTCCTCGTGGGTCACATCGCCAAGGCAAACCCCCAATGGCGAGACACCGACTCCTCGTGTCCGGCGATGGCGATCGCCATCGGTGCCAACGGCTACATAAGTCCCAACTGGTATCCGTCGAAGAGGTGGGACCCGAAGGTGGTGCCCACCTGGAACCACGTCCATGTTCAGGCCCACGGCCGAATCGAGTTCCTCCCCGACCGCGACGATTGCCGACAGATAGTGACGGCGCTCACCGAACTCCACGAAGCTCACCGGCCCGAGCCGTGGTCGATCGATGATGCCCCCGACGATTTTGTCGACTCGAAGCTGGCCGCCATCGTCGGATTCCGACTGCGGGTCGACCGCCTCGAGGGGATGTTCAAGATGAGTCAGAACCTATCCGCGGAGAACCGGGGCGGGGTCGTAGATGCCCTCGGGACCGCAAACGAGGTTGCCCGCATCATGAGCGAATCGCGGGCCGTCTGACCGCACCGGCGCGGTGGTCAGATACGGATGATGCCGTCGTCGGTGGCCTTCAGGGTTCGACCGGTTCGGTTGCCGGTGGATTCGCCGTCATCGAAGGTGACCGCACCGGACTTCACCGTGACCACGTAGCCGTCGACCTCCTGCAACAGTCGCTTCCCGCCGGCGGGCAGGTCGTTGACCATGTGGGGGGCATGCAGGTGGAGGCCGTCGTGGTCGATCACGTTGACATCGGCCAGCATCCCCTCGGCCAGTACACCACGGTCGTCCATGCCGTAGACCTCGGCGGTGGCCTGTGTCTGCTTGTGGACCACCTGCTCCACCGGTATTCGTTCGCCTCGGTGGCGATCGCGAGCCCAGTGCGTGAGTAGGTAGGTGGGGAACGAAGCGTCGCAGATCAGACCGCAATGTGCACCACCGTCGCCCAGCCCCACCACTGATGCCGGATGGGTCAGCATCTCCCGGATGGCATCGTGGTTGTGGTCGACGTAGCTGCCGAGCGGAGAGAAGATCATCGCCTTGCCGTTGTCCTCGAGCAGCCAGTCGTAAACCACCTCTGCCGACGTGCGCCCCACCCTCGCCGAGGTGGCCAGCGCACTGGCCTCGGCCGGTGGCTCGTAGTCGGGCGGGTCACCGAGGCGATACATCTGGTCCCAGGCGGTGGCCAGATGAACCGCGGCCCGCTGTTCAGTGGCCGGCTGTTCGCTCAACAACTGGGCCCGGAACGAAGGATCACGGAAGCGGGCCACGATCTCGTCGTGGGGACGCCCCCACAGCAACCGGTAGCTCGGGTGGGCCATGAACGGGTTGAACGACGACTGCAAACCGAACAGCATCCCCGTGGGTCTGGCGGGCACCTGCGGAGTGAGCCGCGCCCCGCTGTCGGACTGAACCGCGGCCGCCTCCAGTGCCCGGCGGTACGCGTCGGGATCGTGGGGCACCTGGGCCAGCGAATAGGTGACGTCGACCCCCACTGATGCGAGGTATTCGAGCCATTGTCGTTCGCCTCCATCTATGAATCCGTCGGACACGTATTGGAACAGCCCCCGCCCGACCTCGGCCATGGCGTCGGCGATGGCAGCCAGCTCATCGGTACCGGCGTTGGTACCCGGGACGAGACCATGCTTCGACCGGTGGAGAATGGTGCGCGACGTGGAGCATCCCAGCGCCCCCTCTCTCACTCCCTGCGCCATCAGTCGGGCAACCTCGGCGATCTCTTCGGCGGTGAGATCATCGGAGTGGGCCCGCTCCCCCATCACGTAGGCCCTCACCGCCGCGTGGGGAACCGTGGTGGCCACGTCGACCGTGCGGTGCATCGTGGCCAACGTGTCGATGTATTCGCCGAAGGTCTCCCATTGCCAGTCGATGCCCTCGTCGAGAGCGGTTCCCGGAATGTCCTCCACTCCCTCCATCAGCTCGATCAGAAAGTTCTTGTCGCCGGGTCGCACCGGAGCGAAGCCGACACCACAATTGCCCATGACCACGGTGGTGACCCCGTGATGCGACGATGGCGCCATCTCCGGATCCCAGGTGGCCTGGCCGTCGTAGTGGGTGTGGACATCAACCCAGCCGGGAGCGACCAGAGCGCCGTCGGCCACTATCTCGTGGCGGCCGCGGGTGCTGACCCGTCCGACCTCCACGATCAGATCACCGTCGATCGCCACGTCGGCGGTCCGGGCCGGGGCACCGGTGCCGTCGACGACCCTCCCGCCTCTGATGACCAGATCGTGCATTCATCCACCTCTCGAGTAGTCCGGGCAACGGGAGCTGCCTCGCCCGCCATTGTCGCGGATGGGCGCCCGCATGGTGAATTCCCCGCCGAGGGCCGATACTGGAGCCGTGCTTCTCGTGTTCGACGGCGACTGCGGATTCTGCACCACCTCAGCCAGGTGGATTGAGCGCCGCCTGCCCGATTCGGTCGAGGTCGAGCCCTGGCAGAATCTGCAACTCGACGCGATCGGCCTCACCCGAGACGATGTCGTCTCGGCTGCCTGGTGGATAGACGATTCCGGTCGTCGCCACCGTGGCCACATGGCGATCGGTCACGCCCTCCGCGCCGCCGGGGGATTCTGGGGCCTGTTGGGGAGGCTGATCACCACCCCGCCGTTCTCATGGTTCGGAAAGCCGACCTACTGGCTGGTCGCCCGCTACCGCTACCGGTTGCCGGGCGCCACCGACGCGTGTCGGCTTCCCGACCGGGACTGAGAACTGGTAGACCACCTCGCGTGACAATCACCCTCTCAGAAGCAGAGTCACGCCGGCTGATGGCCCGCCATGGCGTGGCGGTATCGCCATTCGTCACCGGCTCCAGCACCGACGGCGTCGTCGCTGCCACCATGGCCGACCCCGAGGTCGAGTTCCCCGTGGTGGCCAAGTTGTGTGGCCGGGCCATCGCCCACAAGACCGAACGGGGACTTGTCAGGCTGCGTCTGACCGACGAGGCCGAACTGAGATCGGCCTGCGACGAACTGCTGGCCGCGGCCCGGCCCGACGATGGGGAGGTCGAGTTGCTGGTGTCGAGCATGGTCGCCGGCAACCGTGAGTTGATCGCCGGGCTCACCACCGATCCCCAATTCGGACTGGTGGTCATGCTCGGAGTGGGTGGGATCCTGGCCGAGGCCGTCGCCGACGTGACGTTTCGACTCGCTCCGATCGGGCCCGCCGATGCCACCGAGATGATCGACGAACTCGCCGGCCAGAAGCTGCTCGGGGAGTTCCGCGGCGAGCCGGCAGTCGACCGTCCCCGTCTGGTCGACACGCTGATGGCTCTGTGCTCGGCCGGGCAACACGAAGCCGGGCTGGTATCGGCCGACATCAACCCGCTCATGATCGTCGACGGCCGGCCGGTGGCGGTCGACGCACTCATCGAGATCGAGGGTGAGGCCCCATGACCCGTAACCTCACACCGCTGTTCGACCCCAAGGGCATCATCATCACCGGGGTGTCGAGCCATCCCGGCAAGTTCGGATTCGTCACTCTCCACAACCTGCTCACCTCGGGCTACGGGGGACGGGTCTTCGCGGTTGGTCGAGAGCCCGCCGAGGTGCTCGGCCACGAGGTGCTCGGTTCGATCGACGATGTGCCCGATGGCGCTGCCGACATGGTGTTCATCTGCACTCCGCAGAAGGTCAACGAGGACCTACTTCGTGCGGCCGCGGCCAAGGGCGTGACGGCGGCGTTCTTCGCGGCCGCCGGCTACCGCGAGGCCGGGCCGGACGGGGCCGAGGCCGAGCGCCGGCTGGTGGCACTCGCCGACGAACTCGGGATCGCGCTCGCCGGGCCCAACGGACAGGGCGTGGTGTCCACACCGTCGTCGATGTGTGCCCAGATCGTGGCTCCCTACGCGCCCGCCGGTCGCATCGCCATCGCGTCGCAGTCCGGCAATTTCGTGTCGTCGTTTCTCAACATGGCCCACCACACCGGCGTCGGCGTGAGCCGTGCGGTGGCTGCCGGCAACGCGGCCGTGCTCGGCATCGTCGACTACCTGGAATGGTTCGCCGACGATCCCGAGACCGATGTCAGCCTGGCCTACATCGAGTCGGTCGACGACGGCCGTTCGATGTTCGAGCGCCTCCGGCCCATTGCCGAACGCCAACCCATCGTGGTGGTGAAGGGCGGAGCCACCGAGGCCGGGGCGCGGGCTGCGGCCAGCCACACCGGGGCTCTCGCGAGCGACGACAAGATCTTCGACGGCATGTGCCGACAGGCCGGTCTGATTCGAGCCGGCGATGTGGAGGAGGGCTTCGAGATCGCGGCCACGTTCGCCACCCAGCCGGTGCCGTCCGGAAACCGAACCGTGGTGGTCACCTCCGTCGGCGGGTGGGGTGTGGCCGCGGTCGACGCCATGGCCGGCTCGTCCCTGGAGGTGACAGCGCTTCCCTCCGACCTGTTCGATGCCATCGACGCCATGCTCCCGCCCCGCTGGAGCAAGTCGAATCCGATCGACATGGCGGGCGGCGAGACCCGCGACACGGTACCGGAGATCCTGGGGATGGTCGCCGGTCATCCCGACGTCGATGCCATCGTGTTCCTGGGGCTCGGGATTCAGTCGAACACCGCCGCGATGATGCGCAACGGTCGCTTCTTCCCAGATTTCGGACTCGAGAGGATCGTCGGATTCCACGAACGCCAGGACGCGCGTTACGCCACCGCGGTAGCCGAGATATCCGATCGCACCGGCACCCCGATCGTGGTTGCCACCGAGCTCGCCGATTCCCATCCCGACAATCCCGGGCCGGCTGCCATGCGGGCTGCGGGCAAGATGTGTCACGCCTCGGCCGGTAGGGCCGTCAGATCGCTCGATGCCCTGGCACGACGCGGCGCCTGGCTGCATTCGCGCGGGATCAAGCCATGACCGGGCCCCACGGCCGGATCCGACCCGATCCGCCCTACTGGGCGGTGATCTTCACGAGCCAGCGCACCGAGGGGAACGATGCCGACTACGACGCCACCGCGGCCCGCATGGAGAGGCTGGCCGAGTCGATTCCCGGCTTCCTCGGCATCGAATCGGTGCGAGACATCGACGGCGCGGGCATCACGGTGTCGTATTGGCGGAGCGAGGCCGCCATTGCAAGGTGGCGCGACCATCCGGACCATCTGGATTCCAAGGCGCTCGGCCGGGCGGAGTGGTACGAACGCTACGAGCTCCGTGTTGCCAGGGTGGAGCGGGCCACCGGTCATCATTCGTAACCTCGATCCATGACCGACATCTTCGGCCGCATCCGTTCGTCGTGTGCCGACGTGGCGGAGAGATCAACCCACGTGGAGATCGACCTGGATGGCCTGCGCCGGTTCGCTGCTGAGCTCGACACCACACCTCCCAGACCCGACCCGGGACAGGTGAGAATCGGCGACGACGAATCGACCGCAGCCTTGGTGCTGACACTCGACACCGTCAATTTCGGCAGCGGATACTTTCCCTGGATCAACAAGCGCGAGGGCATGTCGGGCTATCACACCGTGGCCACCTCACTGCGGGAGTTCGTCGACTCCGACGGCCCGATCACCACCACTCGACTGGCGGGGATGACGCCTTCTGCGTGTGCCGCGGTGTTCGGCCAGGACCTCGACAACGAGCTGCAGGCCGAACTGATGGGGCTGTTCTCACGGGCCCTGACCGACCTGGGTACGTTTGTCGACGATCGGGGGGGTGGTTCTTTCCTGGCTTTCGTCGAGTCCGCTCGAGGTTCGGCGGTGGCAATGGTCGAGACGCTCGACCAGATGCCGTTCTTTCACGATGTCCACCACCACGCCGGCCGGGAGGTACTTCTTTACAAGCGGGCCCAGATAGTGGTTCAGGACCTCGCCGTTGCGTTCGGCCACACCGGCCCCGGGCGATTCCGCGACATCGACCGGCTCACCATGTTCGCCGACAACCTTGTCCCCCACGTCCTGCGGGTGGAAGGAGCCCTCGTGTTCAGCCCTGAACTCCTGGCGAGCGTCGAAGCAGTTGAGGACATAGCCGTCGGAAGTGAACCGGAGGTTGAGATCCGCGCCTGCGCGTTGCACGCCGTGGAACTTCTCCGCGAGGAGCTCCACGGTCGGGGAACATCGATCTCCTCGGCCGACCTCGACAACATTTTGTGGAACATCGGCGCGGCGGCAAGATACAA
>JAJRXJ010000280.1 GCA_024276355.1 Actinomycetes bacterium
GATCCTCCACGCGAGCTCATCGGTGGTGTCGTCGTAGGAATGCATGTCAGACATGCGACCACCGACCGCTGTTGGGGCTGGTCAGGGTTCACCCACCGACGACCCGGTGGCCTCGGACACCGCCGCCAGCAACCTGGAGGTGGTCATCGGCTGGGGGATCACGATGCATCCGGCAAAATCGTCGGGGTATCTCTCCACTCTCGGGCCGGGCACCTCCACGATCAGCGGGAGATCGGGAAACCGCTTTCGTATTTCCAGCAGAACCTCACGGTTGCGGGGATCGGAGTGTCGGAGTGTGTGGACAACCACATCGGCATCCGAACAACCCGAGCACCCCGAGCCGGCCACCAAACCGCATCTGGCCCCATCCTCCGGACCGTCACAGCAGGCGGTCTGGTAGCCCGCCTTCTCGAGAATTCGACTCAGTGATTCTTGCTGGGCCCAATCACCGGCCTCGATGAGCACGCGCTTCCCCGCCGGTGTGTCGAACCGTGGAGGTTCGATTTTGTGCTTCATGGCCACCCCTCGTGTGATGTCCTACAACCGCGACACTAGTCTCACCGGGTGCCCAACGAACCAACATCACGCCGCATGGTTCGAACCGTGGGAATCCCCAGGGAACACGGCGGTTGGAGCCTCACCCTCGAACCCGCCCTTCTGGGAATGCTCGTCGCGTGGTCGGGTGCCGCCATGGCACTGTCGGCGACCGCGCTGTTGATGTTCACCGCCCGCACCCCCTTGAAGTACGCCTTGGTCGATCGGACGAGAGGCCGGCATCTCGGCCGCACCAGGGTGGCCGAGCGGCTCGCCGCCGTCGAGATCAGCATCATCGTCGTCCTGGTGCTCGTTGCCGCTCTGGTCTCCGACGGCCCGTTCTGGTGGCCCTACCTGGCAGCCTCACCATTGCTGGCCACCGGGCTCTGGTACGACATCAGGAGCAGGAGCCGCAGACTCATTCCCGAGCTGGCCGGAACCGTCGGAATCGCATCCACTGCAGCCGCGATCGTGATCGCCGGAGGCGGCTCGACTTCGCTTGCACTTTCGATGTGGCTGGTCGCCGCGACACGCTCGGTGGCATCGGTGGTTTTCGTGAGGCAACAGATCAACCGCTCTCGAAACCATCCCACGACCGCATGGCACAGCGACGCCACTCAGCTCCTCACCACAGTCGCCCTGGCGGCCGGTTTCGCCGTGGGAGAAGTGCCGCTCGCCGGTGTCATCGCCTTGTCGATCGCGGCCATCTTCCAGATCATCGCCGTGCGCCGACCAGTGCCGAGTGTCGCCATTATCGGCGCCCAACAGCTGGCCATCGGACTCGGAATCGTGTTCACCACGGCGCTCGGGGTGTTGGCCCCGTGAGGCCTGATCGGCAGGGGTCTCATCCACAGGTGCCTCGTGCCGATGGGGCCTGGTGCTTTCGACAGACTCTCGACAACGACGAGACTCCGAGACCGTGACAGACACCTCCGAGCTGCTTCGACGCGCAATGGGTCGCCCATCCGACTGGATGCTCCGCCGCCCGAACTTCAGACCGGCCAGGCTCGGACTTCATTGGATCGGGCCGACGATCCTCGTGGCGTCGCTGGTCGTTTCCTGGCAGCCGTTCCGGCACGCCGACGGTCTCAACTCGCTGACCGGGTTCACGCAATATGTGGGTGCGGTTTCCATCATGTTGATGGCTTGGAGCTTCATCCTCGCCATCAGGGCCAAGCCCCTCGAAATCGTCTTCGGCGGACTCGACCGGATGTATCGGGTGCATCGCTGGTGTGGATCGCTGAGCGTGGGGTTCATGATCCTCCACGTGTCCAACTCGGCGAGGTTGCGCACGGGAATCGACGGCGCCTCCATCGGAACTGCCAATCTCGCCAGGGACATGGCAACGGTGGGCGAAGTGATGCTCTACGGGCTCGTCGGGGTGAGCCTCCTGCGCCTCATTCCGTACCGATACTGGAGATGGACCCACAAGCTCCTCGGAATACCGTTCGCGTTCGCGAGCTGGCACTTCTACACGGCCACCAAACCCTACGACAACGCGTCGGGCTGGGGCCGCTGGTTCACGGGCTTCATGGTGGTCGGGCTGGCCGCCTACGTGTTGCGGGTCTTCGGCCGCGACGCACTGCTGCGCGGGGTCCGATACAAGGTCGAGTCGGTCACCCACGGCCCCACCACCACCGAGCTGCGTCTCTCCCCTGCGGGCCGACGAACTCTCAAGCACCGCGCCGGCCAGTTCGCGATGATCAAGATCCAGTACCCGGGCCTGTCGGAGCCCCACCCGTTCACCATCGCGTCCGAACCGGGCAGCAAGTGCGTGAGGTTCCTGATTCGTGACCTCGGTGACTGGACCAGATTGATGCGCAAGCGCGACATTCTCGGTGCCGACGTGATAATCGAGGGGCCCTACGGCGTGTTCAGGCCTCGCCCGACAAAACACAAGCCGATCATCTGGATAGCCGGAGGGGTGGGCATAACGCCGTTTCTGAGCTCGATACGCGACTCCCGGTTCGATCCGCCCCACCTGTTCTACGCGGTCCGAAATCGCGACGACCAGGACATCCTCGACGAGCTTCAAAGTGCCCATGATGCCGGCCTGATAAACCTTCACCTTTTCGTGTCGGGCGAAGGCGAGAGAATGAGCCCCGCCCATCTGGAGGCGGAGTTCGGCCCGCGCGGTCTGCGCCGTACCCATGTTGCCCTGTGCGGTCCTGACGCACTCGTGAGAGACATGACCACAGCAGCGAAGGCCCTGGGCGCCCGCCGCATAGAACGCGAGGAGTTCGACATGCGCCAGGGATTCGGCCCCGACATCTCCCGGGAAATCGACGACCTGCTCAACCGGCTGGCCCAGGACTGAGGCGGGCCCCGAGGCGGTCGGCGCCTTCAGCGAATGACCGACTGCAATTCACCAACCGGGAAGCCAACCGAGGCACTCCGGGTGACGATGCCCCACACGGTCCAGGTATCGGGGTGGAGGTCGGTGAGTTCGTAGATGGTCCAGCTGACGTCGACCCGGCCGGCGAACGGATGGGGGCCGCTGGCGGATTCGAAAACGTGGGAGCAGGAGGTCGACTGGCCCTCAGGTGATGCGTCCGGGTTCCAGACCGTGGCGACATCGGCTGTGCAGGTGACCTCGGACCCATCGCCGAGGACCCATGTCGCCCCGCGCAGCACCGGCCGCACGGTGACCCAGGTGTTGCCGGCCTGGGCGGACACGTCCCGATAGGAGAGCTTGCTCGTGACTCCCAACCATGTCTCGACACCGACGATCTGACGACCCGGTGGCGACAGCGCGGGAATCGGGGTCTGGAAGGCGATCGAGTCGACCGCGAACCTGGCGACCTCGACGGTCCCGACGGCACCGCCGGGGATCGGATCCGCAGGGGTGAACTCGACAACCCGTGGGTACCCGGTGAGGTTGGTGTCGTCGTCGGGATGAACGCACACGAGGATGTAGAAACCGCCGGCCTCCGGCACAACCGGCTCGTTGGGATTCCAGGTGACGACGTATCCGGTGCCGCCGATGTCGTGCCAGGTGCAGCGAACGGGTCGCCCGACGGTCGCCTGCCCGGGGGTGGCCACAATGGTGACCGAGCCGGGTTCGCCGGCCTCGACCGAAAGGGTGCCGTCGTTGTAGCCGACGTTCGTGGAACCGCCGGCGAACGGCACCAGCGATCGCGATTCCGAGGCGGTGGCACCGCCCTGCCCCCTTGGTGAGGACGACACGAGGCTCACATCCGATGGAGGATGGATCGACTCGCGCGCCGCGGAAGGAGTGCCATTGCACGCCGAGGCCAGGAGTGCTGTCGCTGCACAAACTCCCACCACTCGCCCAATCACTGAATGTTTCCCTCGCTCCACGCTGAATGAAACTACACGAAATGCAATCAGATCACTAGGGCCGATTGTCATCAGTTCAGCCGCTAGCATCTTCTGATGGCCGGACCACTGAAGCTCACGTTCCTGCGGTCCTACACAACCGTCACCGCCCTACCCCACTCTCATCGGGAACTGGCCCTCGTGGGCCGCTCCAACGTCGGCAAGTCGTCGCTCATCAACGGCTTGGCCAAGCGCAAGAAACTGGCCAAGACATCCAAGACGCCCGGCGCCACTCGCCTCCTCAATGCCTACGAAGTCGGGGGTGAGAACTCGCTTCGATGGCTCATGGATCTCCCGGGATACGGATACGCAAAGGTGTCCAAGGCCGAACAGGCCAAGTGGTCGGTGATGCTGGGCGAGTACCTCGAGCAGCGTGACAGTCTCGTCGGGGCACTCCACTTGATCGACGGGGCGGTGGGCCCCACGGCTCTCGATCTCGACACCGTCGACTGGCTGCGAGAGGTCGGATTACCAATCACCTTCGTCGCCACCAAGGCCGACAAGGTCAAGTCGTCGTTGAGATCAAAACGACGCAGCGAAGTAGCCAGAAAGCTGGGGGTGGAGCGAGGCGACGTTCTCTGGGTAAGTGCGGAAAAGGGCACCGGCATACACGAACTGCGGGCAGTGATACTGACGCTGCTCGACGCAACCTGAGGGTCGCCCGGATTCCACTCTCGACAGCGGTCGGTCCTCGGGCCTAGGTTCAGGAAATGATGGAAGTCAAGGCATTCGGATCGACTGGCCACTCGTCCTCGGTTGCGATTTTCGGTGCTGCCGC
>JAJRXJ010000281.1 GCA_024276355.1 Actinomycetes bacterium
AGATCGAGCACCAGCGAAGAAAGCTCTTCGGTGAACCGGAACATGTTGTCGGCCCGCTTCTTGCGCCGATAGCTGGTGCCGGCCGCGAAGCCGGCGAGGATCAGGATGATGATTCCGATGGTGACGATCCACTTGCCTCCGCCACCCCCACCGCCTCCGCCGGCTGCACCGGCACCGCCGCCGCTGGCCGACCCGCCGGTGCCGCTGGAGCTCGTGGTTGTCGGAGCCGCGGTGGTCGGTGGGGCTGTCGTTGGCGCAGCCGTGGTCGCCGTTGTTGCTGTGGTCGCGGGAACTGTGGTGTCGACGGTCTCCTGGAGGGCGATCGGGCCGAATCCCGAGTCGCTTCCTCCATCGATCACCACGGGAGGCGTGTCTGGCTTGAGTCCCCACCCGGTGTTGTCGAGATTCGTGCCCCAGAACTCGGTCGGGTCGGTCGGCGGGGCGGTTCCGGTGTCGAGGAACCATGCGGGGTCGATCGCCCTGTTGGTGATGTCGGGCTGACGATCGAAGTTCTCGCCTTGGTACCACTGCGTGAGCACGGTGCCTTGAGCGGGCCAGTCACAGTCGGTGGTATCGGCCACGGCGGTGATGATCATGTAGGTACCGCCGCCCGAACCGCCGGCGGTGCCGTAGGCGACCCACCTCACGGTGTTCGTGGACGTGTCCGTCATGTACGACAGGTTTCCGGTTATGGGATCGTCGAGCGTCACCGACACGCCGATGAATCCCCCGCCCAGCCCACAGTCGAACTGGTTGTAGAACTCGTTGGGCCAGACGCTGAAGTCGCCGGAGTCGATGGCCACCGTCATTGCCGTGGAATCGCCCCATCTGGTGATGCTGTACATCGGCTCGTGGCCCTGTGCGGCCGCCGGAGGACCCGCGCCCAATCCCGTTGCCAACAAGGTGAGAGCCGCCGCCGCTCGAAACAACCCTTTGTGCATGATCACACCCCCTACTATGTAAGCCGTAGCGCAAGCGCGCACAGAGTGACAAGTCGGCGGAGCATGTGCCCTATGGTGGCGGCGCGGCGGACCAGCGTCGCCCAACAAGAGGGGGATCAGTGCCGGACGACATCGAAGGATGGGCATTCGCCGATGAGGCCGACGTGGAGTGGATCGAACTTGGTCCCGGTGTGGCCATGAAGCCGCTCGGCGGGGCCAACGGCCGCATGATTGCGCTGTTCAGGTTCGACGCCGGATACGCGGGGGCGACACACGAACACGTCGATGCCGAGTTCAGCTACGTGCTCGATGGTGAGCTGGTGTCGAACGGAGTCACCATGTCGGCGGGCCACGCCTACGCGGCCGAGGCCGGCACCACCCATGATGAGTTTCGTACCGACACCGGCGTCACCCTGGTGTCGGTGTTCGCGGCCCCTTCCTGATGGGTGGCTCCGGTTTCATTCTTCGCCCTGGACGATGGGCCCCTGCAACCGAGTGACTCATCCGCGGCCACCCATGGCTAGATGGGTTGGCTCACGAGCTTCCGCAGGCCTCGGTTGCTCACCCGTTCCGGGATCATCCGGACCGCGGCATCTCGAACTCGACAGGCAGCGGGATTCTCGAGCTGTCCGATGCGTCCGATCCTGCGGGACTGGTTCTGCACCCACGCAACGCGCTTCTCACGGCGGGCGCGGTACTCCTCGAGGGCCTCCACGACAGGAGTTCCGGCCAGCAGGATCTCAGCCAACACGGCAGCGTCCTCGATCGCCATGCCTG
>JAJRXJ010000282.1 GCA_024276355.1 Actinomycetes bacterium
CACCGGAGGTGGCACCAACGATCATGACCCGACCATCACGCTGCTTCAGGACATGGTCGAACAGCCGACCGACCAGCTGAAGGGCGATGTCCTTGAACGCCAAGGTCGGGCCGTGGAACAGCTCGAGAAGATGGTGACTCTCGTCGAGCTCCACGAGCGGGCAGACCTCGGGAACCGAAAACGTTGAGTAGGCATCGGCGACCATGGTGTCGAAGTCGGGTCGGGAGATGCTTCCGTCGACGAATGGAAACATCACCTCGGAGGCCAACTCCACATAGGAATCGGGCCGAGCACCCGAGAGGGTGGGCCACGACGTCGGCAGATAGAGACCGCCGTCGGTGGCGAGACCAGCGAGAAGGACGTCGGCAAACCCGAGATGGGCGGCCCCGCCTCTGGTGCTGCCGTAGGTGATCGACATGTTCAGTCCTCGTCGATCACGCGAATGAGCGTGTGGAACTCGTTGACCACATCGAGCTCGCGCAGCGCCCTCAGCGTCGACCTCACGTCGGATTCACGCGACACGTGGGTGATGAACATCAGCCGGGCGCCGGAGTCGAGCTCCTGTTGCTCCATCGACTTGATGGACACACCGAAGCGTCCGAATTCAGTGGCGACCTGAGCCAACACCCCGGGCTGATCGTTGACCTCCATACTCAGGTAATAGGCCGATTGGAGATCGTCGATCGAGCGGATGCGGGCCCGTGAGAGCTTTCCGATGCGTCCGGTGCCACCGGCGGAAAGATTGACCGCGGCATCGATGAGATCGCCCAGCACCGCGCTGGCGGTGGGGAGGCCGCCTGCTCCCCGGCCATAGAACATCAGGTCGCCGACCGCGGCGCCCTCGATGAACACCGCGTTGAAGCTTCCTCTCACCGACGCGAGCGGGTGGCCGCACGGCACCATCGCCGGGTGGGTCCGAACCGCGACCTCGGGTGGCAGGTCGGGATCGGACGAAGGTGTGCCCTCCACCACTGCAATGGCCTTGATGACATAACCGAGCCGGGCGGCGGTCGCCATGTCGTGGGCGGTGATCTCGGAGATTCCCTCGTGGTAAACGTCGCCGGCAACCACCACCGAGCCGAACACGATGGTGGCGATGATCGCGGCCTTGGCCCCGGCGTCGTATCCCTCGACATCTGCGGTTGGATCCCGTTCCGCGTATCCGAGGCTCTGGGCCTCGGCGAGCGCGTCGGCGTAGGTGGCGCCGTCCTCGGCCATGCGGGTGAGGATGAAGTTGGTGGTGCCGTTGACGATGCCCATGACCCGGTTGACCGGTTCACCCATGAGCGACTCGCGCAGCGGCCGCACGATGGGGATGCCCCCGGCGACGGCCGCTTCGAAGAGCAGGTCGACGCCAGCGTCGTCGGCGTTGGCGAAGAGTTCGGCGCCGTGATTGGCAAGTAGCTCCTTGTTGCCGGTGATCACCGGCTTACCGAGTTCGATGGCCCGCAACACCAGCTCGCGTGCCGGTTCGATGCCGCCGATCACCTCGATGATCACATCGATGTCGGGGTCCTCCACGACACCACGGGTCTCGGTCGTGAACACCTCTGATGGCAGGTCGACATCGCGGTCACGCGACAGCGACCTCACGGCAACCCTGGTGATTCTTATCTCGACTCCGGTGCGGGCCGCGATGGCACTGCGCTGACGTTCAAGAAGCCCGACGAGCGCGCCGCCGACGTTTCCGCATCCGAGAAGTCCGACTCGTAGTTGTTTCACGATCGCCGAGCGTATCTGCTGCCCATGGCCCGCCGTAACGGGTTGCGCGCCACCGCCGATGCGTAGGCCAATCGGTCGCTCCAGGAGGGAAGCACACGCATCGAGGCCAAGGCCTGGCGGCGGAATCGGTGATCGGAGGTTTCGTAGCTCGACATGAGGCGACGGTCGGCGGCCGATATCTCTTGTGCGCTCGCCCACTCGCCGAGCACCCCGAGATCAACGGGCAGCTGTGCGGCTGCATTCAGTCCGGCAGCCAGGGGCGCCTCGCAGCTCCAAGCCCCGGCGGTGCGGGTTACAAGGTCGGTATCGAGGCCGGGGAGATTGCAGAGCAGTGCGATGTCTCTCAGGTTGCCGGCCCGGGCTTCCACATCGCCGAGAGCCACGTGGAGAGCGGCGTTGAGAAGATGCAACTCCCGGGAGAACGTGTGGAGACGCCGAGAAGCGATCACGAACTCGGTCGGTGGCTCCCACAGGTGGCGGGTGTCGATCAGCAACCCGTAGGGCCCGGGTGCCAGCGTTCGATGAAGGTCGATCTCGGTGTTGTGGAGCCAGGCCATGGTCACCGACTTGGCGAACCGACGATCGAATCCGGCGGTGAGACGCGGCTGAAGCCTGGCTCCCCCCGCCATGGTCAGCGCAGCAACGGCGTCACCGATGCGATCGGGTTCGACCAGCAGGTCGTTGTCGCCGAACGACCGCTCGGAAGGATCATGGTGGACGGTGTGGGCCAGCGCCGCGCCCTTGAGCACCCGGTGGGCGATCCCGGCCGCGTTGAGCACCTCGACCGCCTCTAGGAGCATCTCCTCCAACAGGAGCGCCTCGCCCATGGCCCGGCGGTGGGCGTCGGTCAGCGCCCCGTGCTCAGCATCGGTCACATCGATCCGACCCGCGGCCACGGCTGCCGCCAACACGCCGATCAGTTTCTCCTCCTCGACTCGGCGCAGCACACCGCCCACCGCGGAAGGGCACGGGGGAATCGAATCAATGTTGATCCCCCACCCGGCAAGGGCCAACAACCACTGCTGCTCAGTCAATCGAAATCACCCCACGCAATTCGAGTTCCCGCAGCGTCGGTGTGATGTCGGCCGCGACGGTGGAAGTGTCGACTCCGTGGTCGGACGCCAACCGCAGGCACAGGTCGTCGAACCGCACCGGTTCCTCGATGAGGTCCCACATGGCCACTCCGGTGCCCTCGATCAACGTGTTGTCGAGAGAACCGATGACCCTCACGAGCACACCGCCGAGCACGCGCCGCCACAACACATCGCCTCGGCTTATCAGCGAGTGAGCCGCGG
>JAJRXJ010000283.1 GCA_024276355.1 Actinomycetes bacterium
ATTCTGGCCGTTGACCACACCCGGCAGGAACCGGTCGGAATGATCAGGATGATTGAGGAATCCGAGGTGGGGTTGAAGACCCTCATCGATGTCGAGTCGAATCCCGGTTGGGGTGCGACCAAGGCGGAGTTCCTGGAGAGACACTGTGAGCAGGATGATCCGGAGTTGGTTCTTGATGTGGCGACACTTGCAGTTCGGCCGGAGTGGACAACCACAGAATCAGGTATGTTGACCTCGGCTGCCCTCTACGGCGGTGTCTACCGGTGCGCTCATGCCATCGGGTCCCGCCAAGTGGTGGCCACGCTCGACGTCACGGTTGCCGGCCTTCTCGAATCCGTGGACGTACCCTTGGATCCAATTTGTGATCTCCCAGCGATCGAGTACCTCGGCTCTCCCCAGACTCGACCCTACGTGATCCAAGTTGGCTTGGCGGAAACGATGATGCGGACCAATCAGAAACTCACCAGCGTTCTAATGGGCGGCATGGTCGACAACGAGTTCTCGCTGCCACCAATCGACCTCGACAACCCGAATCCCCATCCGACCGAGATCGAACCCCAGTTCATCGACCCGGCGCGTGAGGCGATCGCAACCCGGCACGTTGGCGAAGCGGTTCCACTCGGCGACTAGCGGGACCCCTCGGAGTATGCGATGTCGGGCTCTATGTACATCGGCCTGGCGGCCGGCACGACTGCCCTGACGGCATCCTCAAGCGTGTTGATGGCGGCCGCCACCTCTTCGGCAGTGAGGCCTGAATCGAATTGAACCTTGGCCCCGACCAGCAACTCGTCGGGACCAAGGTGCTGGGTGCGAATGTGGATCAGCTCGACGACGCCATCCGAGGAGTTGATGGCCGACACGATCAGGTCGAGATCCGAGCGGCTGGCGCTTTCACCTATCAAGAGACTCTTCATCTGGATGGCCAGAACGATCGCTATCACGCCGAGCAGGATGCCGATCGACAGTGTGCCCAGGCCGTCGAACACCGGTGCATCGGCGGTGGTTGCGATTATGAGGGCGGTCAACGCCAGGACGAGACCGATCAATGCGCCCAGGTCCTCGAGAATGACAACAGGCAGCTCCGGGGAACGGGTCTCGCGAATGAACGCCACCCATCCTCTGTCGCCGCGGAGAGGCAGGGCTTCGTGGACGGCAGTACGAAACGACATTGCCTCGAGCAACACCGCCAGTCCGAGAACGGAGAATGCCCATGCCGGTGAGCCGATCTCGTGGGGGTCGCGGATCTTGTCGATTCCTTCGAGAATGGCGAACAGCGAACCCATGGAGAACAACACGAGCGATACCACGAAAGCCCAGAAGTAGCGCTCGCGCGCGAATCCGAACTGATGGTCGTCGTCGGCCGGGCGTCGGGCAAGTCGTGAACCGAGCATAAGCAGCGCTTGGTTGCCGGTGTCGGCGAAGGAGTGGATCGACTCGGCGAGCATGGACGCCGCACCGGTGAAGAGAAACGCCACAAGTTTGGCCGCGGCGATACCGAGGTTGGCCAGGAAAGCGGCGAGAATCGCCTTCTTGCTGCCGCTGGTGCTCATTGTGACCTCGGGTCGACCATCGCCGGCGAGGGTAATGGGAAGCGCCGCATTCGTCGCCCAAGTCTCAGATTCCGGGTCCTTTTGACGATGGTGGGAGGTGAAACCGGAATCAGTGCCGCGCTCTGCTGGCCCGCGTCGAACGTTGGGCGACCTCAACGACTTCGTGCGGCTGGCCGGACTGATGTCCGGCGCCGGCGACCCCGACAAGTCGTCAAGAGCCCTCGGGGAAGCTCTTGCGGCCGACCTGGTGGCGGTCCTTCGCGGAAACTCGATCGAGGACTCGATCGTGTGGAAGGACGCCGCGATGTCCGAAGACGAACTGATCGGGAGCCTCGGCGGGCGTGGCCAGGGGTCTCGTCGGATGTTCATCGGGTCTCGGGCGGTGATGACGGTGCCCTTGCGGCCGCTGGACCTCGACCTGGTGATGTCGCGCCCCGACCAGGAATTCTCAGCCGACGAGTGCGAATTCGCGACAGCCGTGGCCGCGTTGATCGGCGCGTCCCGGGCCGCCCGGGACTCGGCGCGTCTGAACCTGCAGATGCAGGATGACATGCACTCGATCGAGTCGAGACTGGAACGATCGCGTGATGCCCTCGAGAACAACCAGGGGTTGCTGGATCGGCTTTCGCGAATTCAGGAACTGATAGCCCGTCGACCGCCGATAGATGTCCTGCTCGAGTCGGTGGTGACGAGTGCCTCGTATCTGATCGACGCGGATGCCGTGGACCTTCATCTCCGGGACACCGAGGTCGGCGGCGACACCCGTGCCGGCTCCATATGGGATGACCCCACTACAGCTCGCGTGGCCACGACCGCCATGCAGGAGGATCGGCTGGCCATCGCTGAGGATGACAGCTCGTCGCCGATTGTGGATCGACCAGCGTCATGCGCACATGCCCTTGCCGCCCCAATACGGGTGTCCGGGAGAATCGTGGGATGCATGGTCGCGGCCAGATTCTCGAAGGATCGCCCGTTCTCCTCGCCCGAGCATGAGTCGATGATCGCGCTGGCGCTGCATGCATCGATTGCACTCCAGGACGCGAGGGCCGTCGACGCGATGCGGATGTCGCTCGAGCGCGAGCGACATCGATCGGAACACGACCATCTGACGGGACTACCCAACCGGGTCACGATTCTCGAACGACTGGAACACCGATTGGAGAACGCAGGCCCGGTTCCGATCATGGTGATGTTCGTGGACATCGACGACTTCAAGATGACGAACGACGAGCTTGGACACCGTGCCGGCGACGAAGCCCTGGTCGTCGTCGCCGACCGCATCAGGTCGGCTGTTCGCACCGAGGACCTCGTAGGCCGGATAGCGGCCGACGAGTTCGTGGTCGTCTGCACCGGTATGTCCGAGCTGGGGGCCATGGAGCTGGCCCGGAGGATCCAGGATCAGGTTGCCCTCCCAATGAGACTGTCAGGGCGCGACCATCTGTTGACGGTGTCGGTCGGGGTTGCCGGCGCTTCAACCACTGACTCGGCCGAGAAGGTGATAGCCAACGCCGACCTCGCGGCCGGGCGCGCCAAACAGTCCGGACGATCGAGCATCGAGGTCTTCGACGTGGAGCTGCGGCGGCTGCAACGAAAGCGTGTGGCAACCCAGGTGGAGCTACGGTCGGCCATCTCGGCGAATCAGCTCCGGGTCTTCCTGCAGCCAGTGGTATCGCTTCCGGAACGTCGTGTCGTGTCGTTCGAGGCTCTGGCCAGATGGCGGCATCCTCGGCGCGGGCTCATCCAACCCGATGATTTCATTCCGCTGGCCGAGGAGTCGGACCTGGTGAGGGAAATCGACCACCGCATCATCGAGTCGACGTTGAAGCTCGTATCCGGGCAGGACTCGCCTCTTCCCATCGCGGTGAACGTATCCGCGAGGACACTCGCCGACCCGGGCCTCGCTGACTGGTTCTGGGCCAAGTTCGAACAGTACGGGGTGGACCCGGGAATGCTGGTCGTGGAGTTGACCGAAACGGTTCTCTTGAGTCCGACCCGTATCACCATGACACAACTGGATCAGCTCCGGTCACAGGGGGTGCAAGTCATTCTCGACGATTTCGGGACCGGGTATTCGTCCCTGTCCACGCTGCAGAACTTCGATGTTGATGGTGTCAAGATCGACCGCTCGTTCGTGTCGATACTGGGTGAGGATGCCCGAGCCCGGGCGATCGTGTCGGCGGTATTCCACATGGCGGCGGCCATGGGTCTCGGGGTCGTGGCCGAAGGGGTCGAGACCGACGCCCAGGCCGAGTTGCTGGTCCGACTGCGAGACGACTCCGGAGAGGTGGCGTTGTCCGGGCAGGGATACTTGTTCGGTAGGCCCGCCGAGGGGCTCGAGGTGATCTCGGGGTATCTCCCGCTGCTCACCGGCGGCGAATCGACCTCCTGATACACCACAACTATCGTTGGCTGCCGATTCGCGGAGGCACGATGGCAGGCGAAATGGATCCAGAACCCGGTTCGGGGCCGAGAGTGTTCGCCTCGCCCGCTCTGCTGCTCGAATCGGTGGGTGAGAGGCTCGGCGCCAGCGATTGGCTTCTGATCGACCAGGAACGAATCGACAGGTTCGCCGAGGCCACGGGTGACCACCAGTGGATTCATGTCGATCCGGAAAAGGCTGCAGCCGGTCCGTTCGGCGCAACCATCGCCCACGGCTATCTGACCCTTGCGCTCACCAACAAGTTCATGCCGGAAATCCTGCGTGTCGACGGTGTCTCGATGGGCATCAACTACGGAGTCAACAAGGTGCGTTTCCTCCAGCCCGTGAAGGTCGGATCCAGGGTCAGGGGATCGGCCAAGGTCGCCGCGTGCGACGAGATCCACGGAGGTGTGCAGGTGGTGATCACCATCACCGTCGAGATCGAGGGCTCCGATCGGCCGGCGTGCGTGTGCGAGTCGGTCAGCAGATTCATGACATGACCCGGAGTGTGAGCGTCGCCGGTGCCTTACCATTGTGCAATCCTTGGAGGCATTGAACAATGGCCAAACGAAAGAAGCGGACCAGCGCTGCCCACGGCGTCGGCCCCTCGCTGCCGCCGGTGACGGCAGGGTTGCAAAGCCCGCGACGGCGCGTACCCGCGGAGATTCGGCGGCCGCCGTACGCGATCTCGGGCGACCCCGGGCCGTCGATGTCGTCACTCATCCGGACACCCGCCGAAGCCGAGGCCATGCGCCGTGCCGGGCGTGTTGCCGCCGAGGTCCTGCTGGAAGCCGGCGCGGTCGTGGGTGTTGGAGTCAAGTCCGATGAGATCGATCGTGTGGTCCACGAGGCCACCATCACCAGGGGTGCCTACCCCAGCCCGCTCAACTACCGGGGCTACCCGAAGAGTGTGTGCACATCGGTCAACGAGGTAATTTGCCACGGGATACCCGACAGTCGGCCTCTCGCCGACGGCGACATCGTCAACGTCGACGTCACCGTCTACATGGACGGCGTCCATGGCGACACCTCAGCCACTTTTCTTATCGGCGATGTCGACGATGTATCGCGGATGCTCGTGGCCGAGACCCGCACGTCGCTCGAGCTCGGCATCGCGGCGTGCCGCCCCGGCGGGCCGGTCAGCGACATCGGACGGGCCATCGAGGCCCACGCCCGCAAGCATCATCTCGGTGTCGTCAGGGAGTTCATCGGACACGGAGTGGGCACCGACTTTCACAGCAACCTTCAGATCCCCCATTACTACGACCGCCGCCACTCCGAACCGCTCGAGGTCGGCACATCGTTCACCATCGAGCCGATGCTCACACTCGGTTCCCCGTACGCCGAGGTCTGGGACGACGGATGGACCGCGGTGACCGAAGACGGACGTCGCACCGCGCAATTCGAACACACCCTGCTGATGGGCGAACATGGCGCCGAGATCCTCACCGTGACCGAGTCCGGGGAGTGTGCCCACCAGAGCGTTCTTGAATCTGTGGCCTGAAGCCGGTATTGGCGCCCGGCATGATCTACCGTCTTGTCATCAACCATCGGATTGGATGAACAAATGGCATCAATCACCACGATCGAAGGCATCGGAGCCAAGTACCGCAAGGCTTTGATCGCCGGCGGTATCAAGACCACCGGAGCGCTCCTCAAGGAAGGCGGCTCGAAGAAGGGCCGCAAGGCGCTTGCTGCCTCAACAGGCTGCACCGAAAAGCAGATCCTCGGCTGGGTGAACCGGGCCGATCTGATGAGAGTGCGGGGAGTCGGGGAGGAGTACAGCGATCTCCTCGAGGCTTCCGGTGTCGACACCGTCAAGGAGCTGCGCAAGCGCAAGCCGGCCAACCTTCACGCCAAGATGCTGGAGGTCAATTCGGCGAAGAAGAGGCCGCTGGTGCGACGCCCACCATCGCTGGGAGAGGTCGAGCGCTGGGTGGCCCACGCCAAAGAGCTCGACCCGATGGTGACCCACTGATCAGCCGACAACGGAGAAGTCGACCTTCCTGGCCAGGCAGTCGACATGGTCGAGTCGCAGCTCGATCTCAGCGCCGAGGTCGAGCCCGTCGGCCGTGATTTTCGTGACCACGGCCGGATCACGAAGCTGAACTCTGGCGCGTCCCCGACGTTGGTCGATGTCGGTGACCACCGCATCGAAGGTCTGGCCGATCCTGGCTTCGAGAGTGACCGCCTCGACGAAATCGACAACCGCCCGCTCGAGGGCGCGGTCACGTTGCTTGGCCGCGCCCATCAGGCCCGGCAGCTCGTCGAGTGCTTCCGACGCCCAGGTGGGAACCTTCTGGTCGGCACAGCTGGCCACGAGTATTTCGTTGGAGAAGCGGTCGCACAGCCGTCTGAGCGGGGCGGTCACGTGACTGTAGGTCGACGCGATCGCCGAATGAGTGGGTTGTTCCGGCTCCTGGTGGTCGTGGAACGCGACGTATCCGGCTCCGCGAAGGCCGCGAGCTGCCTGGCTCAACATGGCCGCCTTTGCCGGCGTGTCGGGCCGGAGGCCCCGGATGCGTTCGGCATAGCTCATCTCGCCCGGCCACTCGATGCCCAGAGCCCGGGCTGTGCGCCGTAGGCGAGAGATGGTTCGATGCTCCGGCGGGGGGAGCGTGCGGAGCAGTCCTTCACCGGCCTCGAGCATGATGTGGCTGGCCGCAATGCCGGTGAGCAGCGAAATCTGCGCGTTCCAGTCCTCGATGGGGAGGCTCTGATCGTATTCGAGCCGGTAGCTGCCGTCGGGGGCCTCATAGACCTCCTGGGATGGCAACGCCAGGCTCACCGCGCCCCTCTCGGCCTCGCGTTGCAGACGCAACTCACCGATCTCCCGCAACAACGACAGCGGGTCGTCGGGGTCGGCAGTGGTGAGCATCTCCTGGGCGCCCCGATAGGAGAGCTGAGCCCGATTTCTGACCGTGGCCCTCTCGACGTGGGCTTTCAGAAGTGCGCCGTCGGGATCGAGGTCGATCGACCAGAGAAGAGCTTGCCGATCCTGACCCTCGAGAAGGCTCCCGGCGTCCTCGTTGATTCGATGAGGATGAAGTGAGGTGCGGAGGTCGGGGCTGTAAAGCGTTAGGCCGCGGGCTCTGGCTTCGAGATCCACCGGGCTGTCAGGGGCGACCAGTGAGGCGACGTCGGCAATCGCGTAGAACACCCGGTAACCGTTGCGCAGACGCGACGCAGAGTACGCCTGGTCGAGATCCATCGACCCCTCGGGATCGATGGCCACAAGCTCAATGTCGCGGGCGTCGCGAATTCGATCGCCGGCGCCCGGGGGCATGACCGGGCCCCGATCGGCGGCCTGCTCGGCGTCGGCAAGCACGTGGTCGGGAAAATTCTCCGGCACCCCCAGCTCACGTCGGAGATGACGGAACCCCTCGATCATCTTCGGATCAGGGGGACAACGAACGAAGCAATGGGGCACGCCCGGAAAGCTAGTGCGCCGCGACCGCTATCGAGTGATGCCTCAGCGCAGAACTGCTCCGTTGGCACGAGGCAGTTCGATCCAGGTGCGCCCGGGCAGGATCGGTATCGGGCGGCCATCGGCATCGACATACTCGGTCTGGGCCGTGAGCTCGGGTCGACGCCAGGTGGCTTCGATCACGTGGCCGTCGGTGAGCACCCATGCGGTACCGACACCAATCGACTTGGCCTCGGGAGACTCGGCATCGGCCGCCGAAATGCCGTAGTCGACGAACTGGACGATCACAGTGGTGGGAGACGTGCGCTGACCCGTCGTGTCAACGGTGGGGGACCCGTCCTGGCTACGATCCCAGCCGGTTCCGTTCCATGAGTATTCGACCCGTGAACGTGGGTAGTTGATGGTGACACCGGTAACCGGCTTCGCGGTCGGGTGGATGGCTTCGTTCGGAGCACGGAACGTGAACATCGGCGATGGTGTGGAGGTCTCGAGGTCGGCGCCGATCGTCCAGAGATTGAAGGTGTTGGTGTAGAGGTTGTGGGGAGCCTTGCGCGACGTGTTGCGGTAGTAGCCCTCCGGCTTCGAGGAGGCCCCCACATCTTTGAGCGTCGACCGGGCAAGAGCGGCTCGGGCGCCTCGGTTGCCACCCGAGTTGGCGAACAGCGGCGAGTTGAGCTGCCCGAGCAGATCAAAGTCGCCGGTTCGCATTGAGCGGACCGGGCCGACGATCTTGGCTCCCGTCGAATGGAATACAACCGCGAGCCGTGTGAGCCCGCCTTCCACTTCCTCGACGAAGACGATGTCGGCCTGGTTGATTCCGGACTGGGGCCGCGCCGCGGGAACGTTGTCTATCTTGACGGCCAGCGCGGGTCGGTTGGGATCGTCGAGTGTGATCAATCCGGTGAGGACGGAATGATTCTCGAGCGCCTTGAGCCTCACGATGCGCTGCTTCACGTCGTCGAGTTCGAGAGCCAGGGCTGTGCGCTGTTCTCCCAGGGATGTGAGTGTCGCCGCGGCCTCGCCCTGGTCGGCTACGGTCGCTTCGAGTCGAGCGCGGGCCCCGGCCAAGTCCGACCGCAGCGAGATCAGCGCAGCATCGATCACCGCGATCCGCTTGTCGGCATCGTCGATCACCGCGCCGTAGAACTCGCTGCGGGTGTCGGCGGTGGTGTTGCCCTCGAGATACTGGATTTCGGTGAGCAGAGCATTGCCGCGGGGATCGCCGGCGGTGTATCCGACCAGCGCGATCTCGGCACGGGTGGCCGCAGGCTCGCGTCGGGCGTCGACGGTGTACGCGATCCGATCGGCAATGAGTTCGATCTCGATGTGGCGTCGGATGACCAAGGCATCGAGAGAGTCGACCGCCACTGAAGCATCGGCCAGCTGGACATCGAGACTGGCGAGCTCGCCGATGATTTGATCACGACGAGCTTCCAACTGGGAGATCTCGCCGGGGTCGATCTGCCCCGCGGCGGGTTGAGCGACTGCCACGGCCCCCAGGGCGCAGGTGACAAGGATCGAGACGATGAGTCTTGTGGGTCGAGTCATGATCAGATGGTGGCCTTCGACCACCCGCGCCGGGACACAGTAACGTGCGTGAACGAATCTACGGTGTCACCATCCGATACCGTCGACCCGTGTCGAGGGTAGAGCAGACGATCCGTTTCAGCCGAGGCAACACCGAATCGGTGGTGGCCGCCATGACGGCATTGGCCGAGGCCCAGGAGGGCTGGATCAACATCGAGCCGTGGTTGCCCGATGAGGTCCTCGCCGAAGTCCCGGTCAGATCCGGGATGGGGGCATGGTTCTCCGGTCGGGGACCCCACGTTCCGATGGCCACTTGGATGCCTCCGACTGCCGGAGGCCGGCGCGCCACCCCCGCGCAGATCGGTGTCGAGCACGGCACCGGCCCGAATGCGCTCGCCCGACTTCGGGAGGCCGGCATCGCCATGCCCGAGGGCTGGGTGCGTCGCCAGGACCACGCCAAACACGGAATCGTGGCTGAACTCCATCCCGATGTGATGCCCGAGGAGGTCGTCGACTGGCTGCTGCGGGCCATCTCCGAACTCAGCGATCTGGTGCCGGCCGGGGACCGATGGCGCGCCGTGGTTCATCGCCCCGGCTGAAGATGCGGATGCTCGGTGATTCTCATCGAAGGCTGAACTCGTCGATTGTCTGGCCGGGCCAGAAGGGTTGAGCCGTGTGCAGGTCGACCTTTGCGGTCTGGCGCTTCCCGGTGTCGGGGTTGGTCCTCGAGGGGGGTTTCCCGGCTGACAGTCGTTTCAACGTGTCGGAATCGGCATCGGGATGCGTGGCGGCGAGGTTCTTCCATACGCGCGACCGGATGGTGGCCGCACTCGGTGTGGAGCCTGCCCGGGTGAGCGCCAGCGGATGAACGCCGACCTTCCAGCCCCGGATACTGGTTGGATCGACCTCCGGTTCGGGAACCACCTCGGGTTCGGAGTCGGGAAACTCCATTTCGAGGAGCAACGGAGCGTATTGGAGCTGGGGCTCGGGCGGCTGCCCGGCCATGAGGGGATCGGTCACCAGGGCCGCATCGGCTTCCTGGACCATGGCCTCGCGACGTTCGTTCCACAACAGACGCAGACTCGACCGGCCGTAACGCTCGCGCAGCGTGGCCCGAACGGCAGCGTCTTCTTCGGCCCGGTGGCGGCGGTGATCCCGCCAGCGGTCGCGAAGGCCGCGGGGTCGACGCGTGCCGACGGGGCGGAACGTGCCGCGATTCGGGTTGCCGAGCCAGTCGAGAATGATCCAAACGGTTCCGACGCCCACCCACACGGACACGAAGAGGAAGGTGATGCTCTTGTCGCCCACGGTGTGTTCAGGGCCTCAGGGCCAGAACCGAGTCGACGATGGTGTCGATCACGATCGGAGCATCGGCATCGGTGAGAACCCTGGTGGCCGCGTCCGTGGTTGAATCTGCTGAGCCTCGTTGGTCGACCACGGTCATGCCCCGGGTGAGTGTGCCGTGGAGCTCCACATCGACGTGGCGGAACTCGCCGTCGAACAATTCTGGCCTGACCGCCGCCACCACTGCACTGGCGTCGTGGATCGGTGCGCCCGACCAGCCGCGCATCTCGCCTGACCGTTCGACGGCGTAGTCGAGAAGATCGGCCGCTAGAACGGCAGCCGGAAAGGCGGCCTCGCGGAGCCGGTCGCGTTCGGAAGCGCCAAGAAGAATCTTGTGGGTGACATCGAGCCCGACCATTGTGAGCCCCGGTGCGTCCCGGAACACGATGGCGGCTGCCTCGGGGTCGGCCCAGATGTTGAATTCCGCGACCGGAGTGACGTTTCCTCCCACGGCCGCACCCCCCATGATGGTGATCCCGGCCAGTCTGGCCGGCAGATCCGGGTCGGCCTGAAGGGCCAGGGCGATGTTGGTGAGAGGTCCGACCGCCACCAGATGAAGGCCCGCAATGGATCTCGACATGTCGAGGATGAATCCGACGGCATCGTGGGATGCCGGAGACCCGGACACCTCCGGAATGTCGACGCTGCCGAGGCCCGTGGGCCCGTGGACATGGCTGGCATCGATCGTGGGCGAGATCATGGGCCTTGACGCTCCACGATGCACGGGTATGTCGAGTCCGGCGGTTTCGATCACGGCCAGGGCGTTGTGGGTGGTGTGGTCTATGCCGACGTTGCCGTTGACGGTGGTGATCCCCACCAGGTCGGCCAGATGCGCCGCCGTGAGGATGGCGATCGCGTCGTCGAGTCCGGGGTCGCAGTCGATGAGCATTGGGGTATACGACATTTGGTTGATGCTACGTCGACTCTGACCCCCGACACTGATCAGCCGACAAGGGTTTTCACCTCGGCCGCTGTGGGGAGGGAAGTCTGGGCGCCGGCCCGCAGCGTGGTGGCCGCCCCGACCCGAACCGCCCACCTCGCGGCATCGACCAGGTTCCGGCCCTCCACCAGGGCGTCGGCCAGGGCACCACAGAACGAGTCACCGGCGGCGGTGGTATCGACCGGAACAACCACGGGGGCCGGGACATGCTCAACCGTGTCGCTGTCGACGACGAGTGCACCTTCGGCACCGAGGGTGACCACCACCGCGTCGCAGGGCAGATCCCGTGCGAGGCCGACAGCGCGAACAGGATCGACTGCGCCGGAGACGCCGCAGAGTTCGGCCAGTTCGGTCTGGTTGGGTACCAGCACGTCGACCTGCGCGAGCAGATCGAGAGGCAGCCCATCCGGGGGTGCGGGGGCGGGATTGAGGATCACCTTGCCGCCGGCCAGTCGGGCCGCGGCCAGCACGGCCTCGATTGGCACCTCGAGCTGCAGGAGAGTGACGGCAGCGGACGAAAGCGCCACGCCGGCGTTGGTGATGTCGGCCGGGCCGAGTCGCGAGTTGGCTCCGGGGCTCACGACGATGGCGTTGTCTCCGTCGGCTTGCACCGAGATCAGGGCAACGCCGCTCGGGACTCCCTGGGTGACGACGAGGTGTGAGGTGTCGATGCCATCGCGGGACAAGGCGTTCAACAAGACAGCACCGGCTTCGTCGTCTCCAACGCGTCCGATCATCGCGACCGACCGGCCGAGACGGGCCGCGACTACCGCCTGATTGGCGCCCTTGCCGCCGGGGACCCGACGCAGATCGCCGCCGAGAACCGTCTCACCAACCAGCGGTACCCGGGCCACTTCCGTGACGAGGTCGAGATTGGCACTTCCCACGACCGCTATCTCAGCTGACAATTCGATCTCCGTGTGTGGTCGGGGGCTGGGGCACTCGTCGGCCGACGCTACTTGGCTGCCCGGTGGACCGCTGTGTCACACTCCCTGAATGCTCGACACCGAAGACCACGGACGGGTGAGGCTTCTCACTCTCGATCGGCCCGACGCGCTCAACGCCTTCAACCAGGAGCTATACGTCACATTGGCGACCTCGCTCGATGACGCCGCGTTCGACGAGGGGATCTCGGTGGTGGTACTGACGGGCAGGGGCCGGGCCTTCTCCGCGGGTAACGACCTGGTCGAGATGGCAGCCCTGGTGTCGGGTGATACCAACCGGCCCGGGTCCTCCGGATTCCCGACCCTCATGGACGCCGTCATCGCGTTTCCCAAGCCGCTGATCTGCGCAGTCAACGGTCTCGCCGTGGGGATCGGAGCGACGATTCTCGGTCACTGTGACCTGGCATTCATGTCTAAGGAGGCCCGTATCAAGTGCCCGTTTTCGAGTCTCGGCGTCGCCCCGGAGGCGGCCAGCAGCTACACGTTCCCAACAATCATGGGTCGGCAATTGGCCAGCTGGGTGCTGATGAGCTCAAAGTGGTTTTCGGCTGACGAATGCGTCGACATGGGGCTGGCCATGTCGGTGCATGAAGCCGATGATCTCCTCGACGTGGCCATGGCTCACGCAACGGAGCTGGCCGATCTTCCGCTCGTGTCGCTCATGGCCACCAAACGACTGATCACCGGCCCCCACAGACAGGCCATCGAGTCGGCGCGCAACGACGAGGACGCGGCCTTTGCCGAGCTGATGGGTGGACCCGCCAACCTCGCCGCCCTCAGGGCTTTCGCCGAAAAATCCGGTGGTTGATCAGCGAACCAGACCCTCTTCGAGTTGGTGGAGACGCTTTACCGCGCCCACGAGAATCTTCTTGGCCAGCTTCGGGCTTCCGTCGAGAAGGGAGGAGAACTCCCGTCGGTTGAGGGCCTCGACGGTCATCTCGGTGTCGGCGGTGACGGTGGCGGTGCGGGGCACACCGGCGATCACTGCCAACTCGCCGAAGAAGTCGCCGGGGCCGAGGCTGGCGATCACCCGCCCATCGCGCCGAACGGTGGC
This sequence comes from Actinomycetes bacterium, assembly GCA_024276355.1. Taxonomy (GTDB): domain Bacteria; phylum Actinomycetota; class Acidimicrobiia; order Acidimicrobiales; family Aldehydirespiratoraceae; genus SZUA-87. Next base: position 13,206 of record JAJRXJ010000283.1, read on the forward strand.
GGTGCCTTCGGCGATGATCATGAACTCACGCCCCGGCTTGCCCTGAACCGTGAGGTCGCGGCCGGGCTTGACCTTGATAGGAGTCATGAAGGAGGCAACTTTCTTGAGCTCGCGGCTGCTGAGCTCGGAGAACAGTTCGATGTTGGTGAGCGCCTCGACGAGGGCCATGTCGCACCTTTCCGGCGGGTCGGATACCCGCGTCACACGGGTTTTCTAGCATTGATCACGCTGGCACGCAGACTGCGATCAGAATACGGCGACCGGATTGACCGGCGCCCCGCAACCACCGACAACCGGTTCGGGGCTGGCGGAGAGGAAGAACTCGTGGCGTCCGATTTCGGTGCACATCTTCGCGATCGGTTCGAGATTCCAGTTCTGCCCCTGGGTGAGGCCCATGTCGACTATGTGGAGGCAGTGGACGGCCAGGGCGTTGTCCCACGACCGACTCGGGAACACCTCGAATATGTAGCTGTCGGATGCCACCGCTGCTATGTCGTGGGAGTGGAACCACTCGACGGCCCGAAGTCCGGGCCCGGGGCTGTTGCCGAGGCCGTCGGATCCGAACGTGTAGGCCTGAGCACCGGATTCGAAGAAGAGTTGGATTCGCCCGGTTCGCAGCAACACGATGTCGCCCGATCTGATCGTGATCCCGCCCCATTCAGCGGCATCATCAAGATCCTCGGGTGTTACTTCGTGGTCGTCGGCGAGACGATCGAGGCCCTTGGAACCGGCTATGTCGAGCAGCACGCCGCGCCCAACGAGATGTCGGACGTTCTCGATGCCCAGCACGCTCGCCCCGCCGCGCGCGGTGATGGAGGAGGTCGGTACCCCGTTGTAGAGCATGTGGTTGTAGCTGACGTGTGAGAGGCCGTCCCAGTGGGTGGCCGCCTGCAGGCCCATGGTGATCATGTCGTCGCTGAAATGGGGCACCATCGCTTCGCCATCGGGATCGCCGAGATCGGGATGGTCGATGGACCCCATCGCATGGATCGGGTTGACCCGAGTGGGGATCTGCCCCAACTGCACCCCGGAGTGGGTCATGTCGATGGCGCATGACACCCGGTGACCGAGGGAGATGGTGGCCGCGGCCTCGACAACGGCCGCGTCGGTGATGAGATTGAGGGTGCCGAGGCGATCGTCGTCTCCCCATCGCCCCCAGTTGCGCACCCGTCGGCTGGTCTCGTGAAACTTGTCGTCGAATGACATCGCAGTCTCCTCCGTACAGGCAGGATCGTAGGCGACGAGCCGTTGAGTGGCTGACCATCGTGGTCCGCCTCGCACTGCCGGGTATCGGCCCGTCGGCTACGGTGGCGTTCAGTGATGGACGGACGGTGGTGAGCCAGTGATCAGTCTCTACCTATTCTCATTGGCCGTCGGTGGCCCCGTACTCGCATGGATATTGTTCGCCGGCCTCGAGGGCGGCGCCGATGCCGGTGATTTGGGGGATCTCGGCGGTGGTGATCTCGGCGACATCGGTGGTGGTGATCTGGGCGACGCCCACATCGGCGGAGACGGCCATGGCTCCCACGGTGATGGTGTGCTGTCGTTTCTGTCCCTTTCGAGCATCGCCTTCATTCTCACGTTTTTCGGCCTGACCGGCCTCGTGTCCAACGCGTTGGGGGCTTCCACGGTGTTGGCGTTCGTGTTGGCGGTCGTGCTCGGGTTCGGCACCGGGATCATGAACTCGGCGGCGTTTCGTTGGATTCGTCGAAACTCCGCCTCCAGCGAGGTCAGCAATCGCGAACTCGAGGGTTCGATCGCCCGGGTGGTGCTTCCCGTCGACACACAGCACCGCGGGCGAATCACCGTGAAGATCGCCGGGGCCCGTGAGCAGATGACCGCCGACACAGCCGACGGTTCGGTGATGTCGATCGGCGAGAAGGTGGTGATCATCGAGGTCGTCAACGGTGTTGCCATGGTTGCTTCCCTCGACCCGGCCCTCGGCTCGGGACACGATGTCGATTCGGTCGACTGACATTCGGCCCCGGGCACGAAACAGATCTCAAACAGGAGGAAATGGATGTGAACATATTCGTGGCGGTGGGTCTGATACTCGCCCTGGCAATCATCTTTGTGATCATGGTGGTCAAGTCGTTGATCATCATTTGCCCACCGAACCGCGTGGCGGTGATCTCGGGCCGTAAGCGGGTCCTTTCGGATGGCCGCATGGTCGGCTACAGAATCCTCAAGGGCGGCCGAACGATGCGGGTTCCCCTGCTCGAGAGGGTCTCGTGGATGGATCTCAACACCATTCCTCTCGACGTGTCGGTCACCAACGCGTTCTCGCGCGGTGCCATCCCCCTCAATGTCCAGGGCATCGCCAATGTCAAGGTGTCGAGTGCCGAGGGACTGCTCGAGAACGCCGCGGAGCGCTTCCTCGATTTCCCCTCGGCCCACATCGGCCAGATCGCCAAGGAAACCCTCGAGGCCAATCTTCGTGGCGTGTTGGCCACTCTTTCGCCGGAGGAGGTCAACGAGGATCGTCTGAAGTTCTCCCAGGTGCTGATCGACGAGGCCGACGACGACATGAAGACGCTCGGTCTGAGCCTCGACGTACTCAAGATCCAAAACGTCACCGACGATGTCCTCTACCTGGAATCGATCGGCCGAAAGCTCACCGCCGAGGTCATCCGCGACGCCAAGGTGGCCGAGGCCAACCGCAAGTCCGAATCGCAACAGGCCGAGGCCAAGGCCCGACAGCTGGCTGAGATCGCCCAGGTGCATGCCGACAAGGCCATCGTCGAACAGCAAAACGAGCTGCGGGTTCGCACCGCCGAGCTCGACGCCCTGGGCCGCGCCAAGGAGGAGCAGGCCAAGGTTGCCGGCGACACTGCCCGTGCCGTCGCCGAACAGGAACTGCAGGCCGAACGCATCGAACTCGAGAAGCGTCGGCTCGAGGCCAACGTTGTCACCCCCGCCCGTGCCGACCTCGAGGCCCGCCAACTCAACGCCCAGGCCGCGGCTGCGTCGATCATCGAGAACGGCAAGGCCCAAGTTGAGATCTTCCGCCGGATCACGGATCAATACCAGCTGGCCGGCGACGACGGCCAGCGAATCTTCGTGCTCAACATGCTGCCCGAGTTGATCGACAAGATCGTCTCGGTCGTTCAGGACATCACCATCGAGCGGGTCGCGGTCGTTGATTCCGGAGGCAGCGACAGCGGTGCCATCCCGGGATTCCTCTCCCAGTTGCCGGCCACCGTTGCCAGCCTCACCGAGCAGATCGGGGCCCTCACCGGTGTCGACATACTCGGCGCGATGCGTCCCGACGAGTCGGATGACTCGGCTGACGGGTCCATTGAAGTCGAGTCTCGTCTTCCGCCGCCGGCCGCGGGCGACGAGGCCGGCTGAGCGTGTTTGCGCCCGCCGGGACTGACCGGTCGAGTCATGCGGTGTCAAATGTCACAGCTCGATTGGTCAGCGCCGACCACATCCGCGATGATCTCGGCCCATGCAACCCGAGACCTCAGTACGTGAGCAGCGACGCGAGGAGCGCCGGACCCGCGTAATAAAGTCGGCGATGAAGCTGGCACTCGAGGGCGGCTACGAGGCCGTGCAGATGCGCGAGGTAGCCGACTCCGCCGAAGTGGCACTCGGCACGATTTACCGATACTTCTCGGGCAAGGACGAGATGCTCATCGCCGGGCTGGCCGAGTGGCTCGGCCTGATTCGACATCGAATCGAGAAGGCTCCCATCGAAGGCGACACCTCAAGCGAGAGGCTGTCGTCGGTGCTCACATCGGCCGCCCAGTCCCTCGACGACATGCCGGTGCTCATGGGGGCGCTCGTGGCTGCTATGGGCACCACCGACGTGGCCGCCGCGAAATACAAGCTCGAGGTCGAACGCGAGTTGCGCAAGCTGGTGGTGATGGCCGTTGGCGACGACCCCAACATCGACGCGATCGGCGTGGCGAGGGTGGTCGGCCATGTGTGGGCCTCGGCCATCGGCCGGTGGATCGGGGGCCTGGCGGAGACCGGCAGCGTCGGAACCGAACTGCGCCACGCGGTGGGCATGATGCTCGACCGCTGAGCGGGATTGGTCAGCGAAGGTCGAGGATCTCGTCGAAGTGGCTCGAGGAGCGGGGCTTCGAGAAGAAGAATCCGAGGGCCTGGTCGCAGTCGAGCTCCTTCAGGACCATCAGCTGCTCTTCGGTCTCCACCCCCTCGGCGATCACGATCAGGCCGAGGGCATGGGCCAGATCGATGATGGCGGCGACGATGGTGGCGGAATCAGGGTCGGTGGCGAGACCGGCCACGAACGACTGGTCTATCTTCAGCACATCGAGTGGTAGTCGGTGGAGGTACGCGAACTGCGACCAACCGGTGCCGAAGTCGTCGATACCCAAACTGATGCCGAGCGCCCGCAGCTCGTCGAGCTGAAGCGCCGCGGCGTCGGCATCGCCCATCAACGCCGATTCGGTGATCTCCATACAGATTTCGTCGGTGGTGATTCCGGCCTCGAGGATGGTTCGATGGACGAAGCCCACCAGGTCGGGGTCACCGAGCTGGCGGCCCGACAGGTTGACCCATATGCGGACCGGTTCGCTGTCGGGATCGCGGAAAAGTCGCCAGGCCGCTGCTTGCCTGCAGGCTTCGGCTATCACCCACTTTCCGATCTCGACGATGATGCCGGTCTCCTCGGCCAGCGGAATGAACTCCCCGGGCGGAATCAGCCGACCGTCGGGGCGTTCCCATCTGACCAACGCTTCGAAGCCGACGATGGTGCCGGTATCCAGATCGAGTTCGGGCTGGTAGTGAAGGCGCAACTCGCCGTTGTCGACCGCTCGGCGGAGAGCCTCTTCGGTGTCGATGCGTTCGAGGGCGATGCTTTGGTCGATCTCGTCGTGGATGGCGAACCGGCCCCGTCCACTGTGTTTGGCCTCGTACATGGCGGTGTCGGCATTGTCGAGCAGCAGCCTGGGGTTGTCGGCCCCCATCGATGTGGCGATCCCGATCGAGGTGCCGAGGGCCACCGGATGCCCGGCGAGCACGAAGGGTTGATCAAACGCCCCGAGAATTCGGCGGGCAACGGCGGTGGCACCGCGGGCCCCGTCGGTGCCCGCGCACAACATCACGAACTCGTCTCCGCCGATCCGAGCCAGGGTGTCGCCCGGGCGAACAATGGCCGACAGCCGCTCGGCCACCTTGCTCAACGCGGTGTCGCCGGCCTGGTGGCCGAGGGTGTCGTTGATGGTCTTGAAGCCGTCAAGGTCTATGAACAGCACGGCGATGGGCTCTCCGGAGCGGCGGCTCACCGCGAACGCCTGCTCGACCCGATCGATCAGCAGGGCCTTGTTGGGCAAGCCGGTGAGCTCGTCGTGGAACGCCTGCTTGATGAGGCTCTGTTCGGTTTCGCGCTGCTCGGTGATGTCGCGTCCCGAGGACTGGAGCTGGGTGACGACTCCGGCTGAGTCTCGGATCGGGGTGAGGGCGGTCTCGAACCAGCGATACGAGCCGTTCCGGTGGCGCATCCGGTGCCGGAATCTCGTGGGGTCGGCCCCCCGGCGGGCTGCATCCTGCAGAGCCTGCACGAGGGCATCACGGGTGTCGGCATGGGAGAGATCGACCGGATGGGTGCCGACGATCGCCGCGGGGTCGAGATCCAGCAGACGCCTGATCGATGGGGAGACGTAGGTGAACGTGCCGTCGGGCTGATGGAGACAGACCAGATCGGAGGTGTATTCGGCCACCGCCTGGAAAATGTCTTCCGCCTCGGCCAGGGCGCGGGTGGTGGCCTCGATGATGGCCACGGTCTCGCGCTCGTCGGCGAGGGTTCGAAGTTCGGCCAGGATCATCACCGGCTGCCGGTACTCGTCGAGGATCGGGGTCATCTCGATGCGCACGGGTCGCTGGGACTGCTCACCGGTGTCGATGGTTCGCGCTCCGGCACGGCCGCTGGTGGCTCCCTCGACCAGGGGGCCGAGAACCGCGCTCGGATCGACGCTGCCCCACAGGGACGACACCCACAATGGACGGCCGAGAATCGTGGCACGATCTGCCCCGAGGCTCTCGACGCGGTCGTTGCAGTCGAGAACCGTTCCGTCGAGATCGACGAGCATGGCCGGATAGTTGATCTTGCTCAGGGCAACGCGTGACTGCAGCTCTCGTGTGAGGTCGTCGAGTTCCGGTGAGACCAGCTCAGCGAGCGCGTCCAAGAGGGCTGCTCGGGAGTCCTCGGCGCTGTCATGTGTTGTGCCGACAGTCTCGGTCAACGGTTCTCCTGAATGATCCCGGGTGGCAGTCGAGACGCCACAATTCGGTTGCTGCGAACGCTAGCCAACGGGTTTGGGCTCGCGGTGGATGGAACGACGCGGCGTGCGTTATTCAGCCACGGAGCGCGGTCGGTTGGGCCGATTCGCCTCCCGCCGGTAATGTCGCCGCGGCCCACCCCAGATCAGGAGACCACCCGAATGACCGGATTTCTCGAAGGCAAGAACATCGCCGTCACCGGGGGCGGGGGCGGCATCGGCAGGGCCATCGCCATGGCATGTGCCGATGAGGGAGCGAACGTCGTGGTGGCCGACTACGGGGTGGCCATGGACGGCAGCAGTCCGTCGAGTGAAGTCGCCGACGCAGCGGTGGCCGAGATCATCGCCCGGGGCGGCAGGGCCGTGGCGGTCGCGGGCGACGTGTCGAAGTTCGATGTGGGGGAGCAGATCGTGGAGGCCGCCTGCGACACGTGGGGGTCGATCGACGGCGTGGTCTGTCCGGCGGGAGTTCTGCGAGAACGAATGCTGTTCAACATGAGCGAAGACGAATGGGACGCGGTCATTGCCGTCCACCTCAAGGGCCATTTCAACGTCTACCGGGCGGCCCTGGCGAGAATGCGGAAGCAAGAGACCGGAGGTTCGCTCGTGGGTTTCACCTCCGGTGCGTTCACCGCGTCCACCGCCCAAGCCAACTATTCGGCGGCCAAGGGCGGCATCGTCAGCCTCACCCGTTCGGCGGCCATGACCGCGGCCAGCCTGCGGCTCAGGGGCGGTCCCCCGATCAACGCCAACTGCATAGCCCCGGTGGCCCGCACCCGAATGAGCGAGAACGTCCCCTTCGAGATCGAGACCGGCGCACCCGAGGACGTCGCGCCGATGGCGGTCTACTTGATGAGCGACGCCGGACGTGGGATCAATGCCCAGATCTACACGGTGGTCGGCCGACGAATCTCGGTCTGGAATCAGCCCATGGAGGTGCGCACCATGTGGGCGGGAGGAGATCGCTGGACCCCGGCCGACATCGCATCGGCTCTCCCGGGTGCCGTCGGCCAGGAGCCCAACCCGTTCATAACCGATCTCGAGCGCCGCATGGCCGAGATCAACGCGGCCAAGACCGCCGACTCGTGAGCGCCGAACCCCCCGTCGAACCACCGGGCCGCGGGCTCCTCACCGGTTTGGGGGTGGTGGTCACCGCTGCTGCGGGAACCGGTATCGGCTCGGCGGTGGCCAAGAGGGCGATCCTCGAGGGAGGGCGGGTGTTGATTTCGGATGTCCACGAGAAGCGTCTTGCCGCCACGGCCGACCGACTCGAGTCGGAGACCGGCACCAGACCGTTCACGGCGGTGTGTGATGTCACCAGCGAATCAGACGTACAGGCATTGGTGGCCGCTGCGAGCAGGTCACTGGGCGGCATCGACGTGATGATGAACAATGCCGGGTTGGGGGGTTCGGTGAGGCTCGTCGACATGAGCGACGAACAGTGGTCGGCGGTCCTCGATGTCACTCTGAGCGGCACCATGCGCTGCACCAGGGCGGTGTTGCGACACATGATCGCCCGAGGTGCGGGAGGGGCGATCGTCAACAACGCCTCGGTGATCGGGTGGCGCGCCCAGCAGGAGCAGGCCCACTACGCGGCGGCCAAGGCGGGGGTGATGGCTCTCACCAGATGCGTCGCGCTCGAAGCGGCCGAACACAACGTGCGGGTCAATGCCGTTGCGCCCAGCCTGGCCATGCACCCGTTCCTCTCCAAGGTCACCAGCGATGAGCTGCTGACCGAGCTCGAAAGCCGAGAGGCATTCGGCCGCGCCGCCGCTCCGTGGGAGGTGGCCAACGTGATGGTCTTTCTGGCCAGCGACCTGTCGAGCTACATGACCGGCGAGATCGTGTCGGTCAGCAGCCGGCATCCGTGAAGATCGTTACGGGCGACCATTCGTTTGCATGACAATCCGGCAACGATTCCAATTTTTATGGGGGGTCGACTTGCGTCGACCCCCCTCCGCGAATCATTCTGCTAATTCCTGTGGCGCCAGTCACAGGTTTCAATGTCTGCCTTCCTGGGGGAACTCGTAATGGTCAACAGATCCAAACGCGTGCGCGCTTTGAAGCTCGTCGCCGGCTTGCTGGCGATGTCGCTGATAGCGGCTGCCTGTGGGGGCGGAAGCTCCGACTCGACAACAAGCGCAGGAGAGTCCAGCACCACAACCGCGGCGCCGGATTCGGCGGCCCCGACCACCACGGTCGAGCAGGGCACCAACAGCGCCAATGCCCCCAAGGGCGAATCAGCGGCAGAGGCCACCAACACCGACCTC
>JAJRXJ010000284.1 GCA_024276355.1 Actinomycetes bacterium
CGGGGATCCCATGGAGAAGTCGTTGCCGAGGGCATCGATTCGGGTGAGCACCTCCCGGCCGTTGCCTATAAGGTTCCCCCCATGAATCGGCTCGGTTATCTCACCGTTCTCGATCAGATAGGCCTCGGTCATGCCGAACACGAAATCTCCGGTGGCGGTATTGACCTGCCCACCACCGAGCTGGGCCACATACACACCAGAGTCGGTTGACGCCACGATCTCGGCGGGGTCGTCGGAGCCGTTGTTGATGTAGGTGTTGGTCATGCGAACCATCGGCAGATGCTGGTAGCTCTGTCGACGGCCGTTGCCGGAGCCACCACGGTTTTCTTTTCCGGCCCGAATGTGATCCCACATGTAGTCGGTGAGGATTCCGTTCTCGATGAGCACGTTTCGACCTGCGGGGTGGCCTTCGTCGTCGATGGCGAAATGGCCCCACTCCCCCGACATGGTGCCGTCGTCGATCAACGTGACCAGGGGGCTGGCCACCTGCTCACCGACGCGGTTGGCGAACACCGACGCCGACTTCGCGACGAGATCGGCTTCGAGGCCGTGGCCGCACGCCTCGTGGAAGAGCACACCGCCGCCTCCGGGTCCGACCACCACCGGCATCGCGCCGGACGGTGCCGGACGGGCGCTGAGCTTGGTGATGGCACGGCGGGCCGCCCGCTGGGCCAGCTCGCTCACATCGGTGATGTCGAACAGCTCGAAGCCGATGGTGCGCCCCACCGATTCGCGTCCTGTCTGCAGACCGGTGTCTCCGGTGGCGACGCACGAAACCGAGAAGAGGGTCCGGACCTGATCGTCTTCGGCCAGGAGCCCGTCGGAGTTGGCCACGAGGATGCGCCTGCGGCTGTCGCCGTAGCGGGCCGACACCTGTGAGATCGCCGAGCCTTCGGAACGGGCTGCGGCGTTGGCCAGCTCCAGCAACTCGACCTTGGTGGCCTTGGCCACGTCTTCGGGGGCGATGCGTACCGGCGGGTCGCGTTTGACGTCGACTGCAGCCACCGAAACGGTGCGGCCCGAGTCGCCGGCCCCGCGTGCGGCGGCGGCAGCAGCCCGCGCCGCGTGGAGCAGACCGGCCTCGCTCAGGTCGGCGGTGTGGGCAAACCCGGTTGACCCGCCAACGATCACGCGGATGCCGGCACCCCGATCGCGACCGCTGGTGAGCTCCTCCACCCGGCCATCGTCGAACATGGCCGATGACGACTTCTTGTCTTCGACGAATATTTCGGCGAATTCACCTCCGGTGCTCAGCGCTGTCGAAAGTGTCTTGTTGACGAGCTCGTGTGCGAGCACTCCTACCCCCTGGTTGAGGAATCGGTATGGTACCCCCGATGCCACTTCAACCCGGACTGTCGGCCCACCTCAGCCTGAAGGTGGGGCCTCTCGATCTTGCCACCTCACTCGGCTCGGGGGTGATCGAGGTCCTCGGAACACCCCGGGTGGTCGCGCTGTGCGAACAGGCCACCGTGGCGGCCACCGATGGCCACCTCGGGTCAGATCAGGTGAGCGTGGGCACCCGGGTCGAACTCGACCATCTGAGGGCCACCGCGGAGGGCGCCACGGTGTGGGCCCGGGCCGAGTTGGTTGCCGTGGATGGTCGTCATCTGGAGTTCGAGGTGAGCGCCACCGAGGGTTCCGATCTGATCGCCTCGGGCCGAATTGTTCGCGCCGTTGTCGACCGCGAGAAGTTCATCGACCGCCTTGCTCGTTGAGCTGCGTCAGCTCGACAGTTCCCATGAGTCGGTGGCGGTCGATCCAATCACTTCGATGCTGAACTCGACGGCCACGAGCATGCCGTCCCGGATCTGAAGGCTGAGCTGTTGGGTTTCTCCGATCCCACCGCTGGTGCCGGTCCACCATCCGAGCCCCAGCGGTTCGATGCCCGACCCATCGGCCTCGATGGAGTCCAACATGTCGACCACCGCCTGCCTCACCCCGGCGAACGCCTCGTCCAACTGTCGGCTGTCGAGGTCGCGCTTCGCGAGGCTGAGCTTCCCCTTCAGCGAGTCCACGTAGTCACGCATCTCCGGGGTGGTGAGATACTTCTCGTCGACCTCCAGGCGACTCGTCGACCGGCCGGAGCCGGCGTTCCATTCGAGGCGATCGACCGATTCGATCCATATGCCGGCATACCCGGCGATGGCGTGGCGGGTGAGGACGGCCGACGGCAACGACAGGGATCGATCGAGCGCGGCCATGACCATCGAGCGAGCGGTCGCGTCCCGGGCCGCCGGCTTCACGCTGTCGGTGCTTGCGGGAGCCAAAGCAGCCGGCCGGCGGCTCACTCCTCCCCCACAACTCGAGATGGCGAAGGCCACCACCATCACCACCAAGAGCCGACTCCAACGATTTCGCGACTCTCCCGACACTTCTTGTGACTTCAACGACGGCATCTGGCCACCTCCGGATCATTCCTTGAGATGGCGGCCGATATCGCTGTTGGCATCCCGCAGCCGCGAGGGATGAAACTGAGGCTACCGGGCCGGTATGCGCACAGGGTCTGCCGACGGATACGATCTTTGCCGCAGTGGCCAAGGGGCCGGCGCCGGAGGGCCGATGAACGACAACACCGCAACGGGCGGTCGCCCGCGTTGGTGGGTCGAGATCTCAATCACCGTCGTCTTCTATCTCATCTACTCGACGGTCCGGAACCAGTTCGGTTCGGCCATTGGCGGCACCATCCGGGAGAAGGCCCTCAACAACGCCGAATGGGTGATCGATTTCGAGCGGACACTCCACCTGTTCCACGAACAGTGGCTACAGGCCCAGTTCGTGGGCCACGACTGGTTCATCCGCTTCTGGAACATCTTCTACGGCTCGTTCCACTTCGCGATCACGCTCGGCGTCATGGTCTTCTTGTTCCGTACCTACCCCGACAGATATCTGCGCATGCGGTCGGCACTGGCGTCCACCACCGCAGTCGCGTTGGTCGGGTTCGCCACCTTCCCGCTGATGCCACCGCGACTGCTCGAGAACAGTGTCTCCAAGTTCGGTGGCGGACAGACCGGCTACGGCTTTGTCGACACTCTCATACAGACCGGTGGATTGTGGTCGTTCGACTCCGGAACGCTCGAAAGCATCTCCAACCAGTACGCGGCGATGCCGAGCCTCCACATTGCCTGGGCCACGTGGTGCACCATTGCGATCTGTCCGGTGTTGAAGCGTCGGTCGAGCCGCGTGCTCGCCATCAGCTACCCCTTCATGACCTTCTTCGCAATCACGGTCACGGCCAACCACTACTGGATCGATGCCGTGGGCGGCTTGCTGGCGCTGTCGCTCGGGCTGATGCTGGCCAAGCCGGTTGAGAGACTCCTGCCTGGGCTTGGCGCTACGCTTCAACAAGAACCCGATGACAGTTCCAGTCATGTCGGGGCCAACCGCTGATCGGGGCCCACACCTCCATGCTTCTCGATTCCATCACCGGGCCACAAGACCTGCAGGGCCGCAGCTTCGATGAACTCGATGACCTCTGCGAACAGATCCGCGACCACATCGTCGCCGCGGTCTCGGAGCACGGCGGGCATCTCGGCTCCAATCTCGGCGATGTTGAGCTCACCATCGCCTTGCACCGTGTTTTCCGTTCGCCCCACGATGCCATCCTCTGGGACACCGGGCATCAGGCCTACGTCCACAAGATCCTCACCGGTCGCGCCGCCCAGTTCAAGAACCTGCGGGAGCCGGGAGGGCTGTCCGGCTACCCGTCGCGGGCCGAGTCCGAGCACGACTGGATCGAGAACTCCCACGCCTCCACCGTGCTGTCATACGCCTTTGGCTTGGCCACCTCGTTTCACCACAACGATGCCCGCCGCCGCGTCGTGGCGGTCATAGGCGATGGCGCACTCACCGGGGGAATGGCGTTCGAGGGTCTCAACAATCTCGGTCACAGCGGACGCGACGTGGTGATAGTTCTCAACGACAACGGCCGCTCCTACGCCCCCACCGTTTCGCGGCTCTCGGAGAGCCTCATCAAGATTCGCAATAACCCCAAGTACATGCGTCGTCAGGCACGCTTGGAAAAAATTGCCGAGAGTATCCCGTGGGTCGGTGACCAGATCGGCCGTGGCGTGAAAATGTCGAAGGCTGCGATCCGCGAGATGTGGGAACCCCCAGCGTTCTTCGAGAATCTCGGCATTCGTTACACCGGCCCCTTCGATGGTCACGACATCGCCTCCGTGGAGGACGCACTCACCAACGCTGCGGAATTCGACGGGCCGGTCGTCGTCCACGTTCTCACCCAGAAGGGTCGGGGCTACGCGCCTGCCGAGAACGACCAGATCAAAAACATGCACGACACCGGTTCCATCAAGGACGGCTCGTACACCGCCGCCTTCTCCGAAGCCATGGTGAAACTCGGCGACCAGCATCCCGAACTCGTGGCCATCACCGCGGCCATGCCCGACTCCACCGGGCTGCTTCCGTTCGCCGAAAGATTCCCCGACCGCTGCATCGATGTCGGCATCGCCGAACAGCATGCCGTCACCGCGGCCGCCGGTATGGCCATGGGCGGGATGAGACCGCTGTTCGTGGTCTATGCCACCTTCCTCACCCGGGCCTTCGATCAGGTCAATCTCGACGTCGGCCTCCACGGGCAACCAGCCATCTTCTGTCTCGATCGGGCCGGCATCACCGGCGACGACGGGCCGTCACATCACGGCATTCTGGATCTGGTTCTTCTCACCAAGGTTCCGGGCATGACCGTGTTCGCCCCGTCGAGCTACCAGGAACTACAGCAGATGATGTTCGATGCCATGGACATCACCGACGGCCCGGTGGCCATTCGCTGGCCCAAGACCCCGGCGCCGTGGGTCAGCGATCTCGAGGTCGGATCGGGGCTCGACGCCCGGTTGGTGCGACCAGGGGCCACCGAAGTGTGCCTGCTCGGTTTCGGCAAGATGCTCGCGGCGTGCGAGGGTGCAGCCGACCTGTTGGCCGCCGACGGCATCGAAGCCACCGTTTGGGATCCCCGTGTCGTCACCCCGCTCGATCCGAAAATGCTCGACAACGCCGCCGATCATCGGCTGGTCGTGTCTGTTGAGGACGGCCTGCGGATCGGCGGAGCCGGCGCGGCGGTTCGTGATGCGCTCAGCGAGAGGGATGCCACATGTCGGTTGCGTGTGCTGGGCGTGCCGACCGCCTACATACCCCACGGCAAGGCCGACCAGATCCTCGCCGACATGGGTTTGGATGCTGCAGGTGTTGCCGCCACCGTAAGGGCGATGCTCGACTCCTGACACCGGGATCCAACACCCGGAGGCGCTTGTCGATTCGGCCTCGACTCAGGTGTAGTAGGGGTTGTCGCCCTGTTGGTGATCGGTGGAGTCGATCACATCGGTGATCTCGGGGATCGCCTCGAGGATCGCCTTTCGGATTCCTTCAGCCAGCGTGGCTGCGCTCATGGAGCATCCCTGGCAGCCGCCGCCCATCGTGATGAACACCTTGTCGCCGTCGACTCCCACAAAGGTGGCGAATCCACCATGTGAGGCCAGCGCCGGATTGATCCGTTCCGCCAGCAGCATCTGGACCTTCTCGGCAACATCACCGACCAGTTCGAGCTGCCCCATGTCGCCCAGCGGGTTGGGTCGGTTGGGGTTGCGGATCACGAGCCCACCCTGGGCCGGGGTGCTGGGGATATCGAGGGTGGCACCGCGCAGTGCGGCCGTGCTGGCCGCGGGGATGATGACGGTGAGACCGTCGCTGGTGTGGATGTGATCGTCGTCGGCCGCTTCCGCTATCGGCTCGAGACTCAGGTCGTAGACGTACTCCACCCCGCTGGCGCCGGTGACCTCCACCCGCAGACCATACGATTCCGGATCTTCCTCGTTGGCCCGGATCTCTGCCACCACCGCACGGGCGGCCTCGGTGACGATCAGAACCTCGCCGGTCTCCTCGGCCTCAAGCTCAGTCTCAACAGCATTTGCCATGCAGAAAGCCTACCGACCCGGTTTTGTCAGGGGAGGGAGTCGAGTTCGTCGGTCAGGGCCAGCCACAGATCCTCCGCTTTGGCCTTGTCGGCCTCGGCGGTGGCCA
>JAJRXJ010000285.1 GCA_024276355.1 Actinomycetes bacterium
GAAAACCCGTCAGGCCGCGAATACAACGTGTCGGACTTCGCGGGATCGAGATCGTCGGACCCTCGAAACGCGAGGTGGCGGCCACGCCCCAGTGGCGTACACTGGCCTGTCATTGCGCTCGTAGCTGAGCTGGATAGAGCATCTGACTACGGATCAGAAGGTCGGGGGTTCGAATCCCTCCGGGCGCGCCACATAAGTGCAGGTCAGAGCCGCCTTTCGGGGCGGCTCTTCTGTTTGTCACTCCCCTGTGAGAAGACATTGAGAAGATGAGATCTTCTCAGGGAGTGTGACGGTGCCGAAGTTTCGTGGGGTCTACAAGGACGCCAAGGGCAGGTGGTACTTCAAGGTGTCCACCCACAAGGACCCTCTGAGCGGCAAGTGGACCCAGCTGACCCGCCGTGGGTTCGCCACCGCAGCCGACGCGGCAGCCGCGCGGGATGCCCTCCTACAGGAGGTGGCCGCGCAACCCAAGTCGACGGTGATGGGCCTGACCGTGCACCAGTTGGTCGAGCAATACCTCGACGAATGCGAGGCCACCGAACGTCTCGGTCCGAAGAGCCTGTTCGATTATCGGCACTACCTGGTCGACTACATCGATCCGTGGATCGGTTCCCTGCGGGTCCGTGAGCTCACCGCCGAGGTGGTGGCGGGCTGGCAGCACCGGCTCGCCTCCGAGGGCGGCACGAAGAACGGCAAGGGACTCTCGCCGAACACGATCAGGCTGGCACGGGCGCCGTTGAACGGTGCGCTCAAGCGTGCGATGGCGCTGGGCATGCTGTCGGCCAACCCGGTGGCGGCGGTGCCCCGTCCCAAGCCGCGACGTTCGATCCCGAAGCATTGGTCACCGGAGCAGGCCCGCCACTTCCTGGCCCTGCACGAGGGCGACCGACTGTTGCCGGTGTGGTCGTTCCTGCTGGGCTCCGGCGTGCGCATCGGCGAGCTGGTGTTCCTGCGATGGCCCAACGTCGACCTCGACAAGGGTCTCGTGCACGTCAACGAGTTCGCCACCGTGCTCGGCTACAACGTGCAGCGCTCCGGTGGCAAGAGCCGCGAAGCAATCCGCACGATCGACCTCGACGCGCACCTCGTCGACGTGCTGAGACAACAGCGCCGGCTCCAAGCCCAGGAACAACTCGAGGCCGAGGTCTACAAAGAGACCGACTACGTGTTCACCAAACGGACCGGCGGTGCCTACCACCCGCAATTCCTGTCGAGGCTGCTGGGCCGGATCAGCGGAGAGCTCGACCTGCCCCGGCTCACCGCCCACGGGCTACGCCACACCAGCGCCACGTTGATATTGACGAGCGGAGTGCCGCCGAAGGTCGCCGCCGAACGCCTCGGCCACGCCGACACCACGCTGTTCTCCAACCTCTACAGCCACGTCACCCCAACCATGCAGAAGGAAGCCGCCGCCCAGATCGGCGAGGCCCTGTTCGGTGACTGAACGAATGAGAGGCAGCCGACCTTGAATCAGAGATCCCAGCCGCGGACAATCGTGTACGTCGACGGATTCAACTTCTACTACGGTGCCCTGAAGGACACCGCGTTCAAGTGGATCGATTATCGGGCGCTCGGCAATGTGCTGCTTCGTGGTCATCAGATCGACACCGTCAAGTACTTCACGGCCCGAGTGCAGGATCGGCCTGACGACCTGGGACTTGCTCAGCGTCAAGATGACTACATCCGTGCCCTGGAGGCCCACTCTGAGGTCGAAGTCCACTTCGGCCAGTTCAAGCGGCGTCGCGTCGCCCGCCCACTAGCCGACAAACTGTCCAAGGGGATCACCGAGATTGTCATGGTGATCGACACGGAGGAAAAGGGCTCCGACGTCTCTCTCGGATCACACCTCGTCTGGGATGCATGCCATCACAACATGGACGTAGCCCTCGTGCTCTCGAACGACAGCGATCTGCAGACACCCGTCTTCATGGCACAAGACATCGGCATTCGTGTGATCACGGTCAACCCGCACAACCAGAGCGACCAACCTCGCCGACTACTCAGCGACGAAAAGCGGACGCTCAACCGTCGTCTTCTCAAGCGAAGCCAACTTCCGGACCCGGTTCTCGACGCCCGGGGCGAGTCGATCAAGAAACCTGTTTCTTGGTCGTGACGCGCAACAGCCCGCCGAAGCGGGCTGATGCTGGGCTTGGTCCCCGCTAAGAGAGCCAAGTGGTTCAACCACCATGGTAGAGACTCAGGCCGGCAATGCAAGCACTTTTCGATCTCCTACCGCCATGACTCAGGAGAAGCCAACCACTGCACCAGAATCCGTTGACATGAGTGGCACAGACTTGCCACTTGCGCTGTGAGCGATCACTGAAAACTGACATTGGGGATCATTGAAAACCGACATGGGTGTCGGGGTCTTCTGGCCGGCATCCACCACCCCGGAGGGGTGGCTCCTCCAGCGTGTCTAGCGACCAAGCAAGACGCGACCGGAGGAGCCGCTCTCCATGATGAACCAGGAGATGTACGTGAACATCAATGATCTGCATAAGCAGGGTTGGACGATCAGCGAGATCGCTGCTGAGACGGGTTGGCATCGGACAACGATCAGCGAGTATTTGAGGAACGGCCCGCCGGCTGCGGAGAGGGCGGGCGAGTCGTTGGTGATGACTGATCGTTGGCGGACACGGATCGAGGTGATGCTCGAGGACTTCCCGCGGTTGTTGGCGGTGAGCGTTCATGACAGGTTGGTAGCGGAGGGTTTCGTGGGGTCGTATCCGACGGTGGTGCGTGCGGTGCGTGATGTGCGTGGTCCTCGGTTTCGGGCAGCCGATGCGGTGTCGGTTACGATCTACACCGATCCGGGTGAGGAAGCCCAGTTCGATTTCTGTGTCCTTGATGATTGGGCGGCCCGGTTCGGTTGGGGCGTGCCGTTGGTCGCGTTCGGGATGATTATGTCGTGGTCGAGGTGGCGGTTGTGGTGGTTCACCACATCGCAGGACCGCAACCACACCTTCGAAGGGATTACCCGTTTCTTTGATGCTGTTGGCGGGGTGCCTCGGGTGGCCCGCACGGATCGGATGGGCGCGTTGGGTCGCTCTCAGGGCCGTCGTTTCGTGTTGCATCCACCAACGATCGAGTTCGCGGCTCATCACGGCGTGAAGATCGCTGCGTGTCAGGCTGGCGACGCGAAACGCAAAGGCAAAGTCGAGCGGCCGTTTCGGCAGTTGCAGGAAACTTTCCTGCCCGAGGTTGAAGCCGACGGAATCCCGGTGTCGATCGATGATCTGAACCGGCGTGCGCAGGTCTGGCTCGGCCAGCGGGTCCATGGCGTCGAGTCGCGAACGACCGGCGAAACACCGGCCGCGAGGCTGATGATCGAACGTGGTCTTCTCGCTGCGTTGCCGACCGACCGGTTCGATTCGGACTATGTCGAGACGCGTCGGGTGCACAACGTGTTGCCGTTCGTGTCGATCGACGCCAACCGCTACTCGGTCCCGGCCCGAGCATTGGGTCATATCGTTGAGATCCGCCGCCGAGTTGACGGCGACACTGTCGAGATCCGGCTTGGTGGCCGTCTCATCGCGACGCATCGCCTTGTCGGCGGGCGTCGTGTTGACGTGTGGAACCCCAGCCACAAACTGGCCGCGGAGGCCGCCGCTTTGGGTTGGGGCCGGGACCGGCCGGACCTGCGAATCATCGCCGACCAGCCAGGCAGCGTTGGACGTCTCGATCTTGGAGGCGACTACGACGTCGACACCCCCGATCTCGGCGACCGTTACACCGTCATGATCGACAACGACGGCCTCGACGAGGACGTGTCGGCATGAGCGTCTACGAACAGATCAAAGCCGATCTCGGCTACCTCAAACTCGATGCCGCAGCCGCCTCGTTCGCCACCCTGGCCGAACAGGCCAAAACCGGTGACTGGTCCCACATCGAATACCTGGCCCGGCTCATCGCCGAGCAAGCAACCGCCGACCGCGACCGCCGCCTCGCAGCCCGGTTGCGTTACGCACGGTTTCCGTTCCGCCGGACAATCGAAGAGTTCGACTACGAGTTCCAGCCATCAGTTGATCGCAAACTCGTCGAGGACCTCGCCACGCTGCGGTTCATCGATGAGAACCGGCCGATCCTGTTTCTCGGCCAGCCCGGATGCGGCAAAACCCATCTCGCGGTCGCTCTGGCCACGTTGGCAGTCGAGGCTGGCTACCGCGGCTACTTCACCACCGCCGACAACCTGTGTCGCACACTCGTGCGCGCCTCGATCGAAGGAAACGTGGACACGAAGATGAAGGCATTCACCTCGCCAACCGTCCTGGTCATCGACGATGTTGGACTGCTCCCGATCGGCGGAACCGAAGCCGCAGCAGTGTTCTTCCAAGTCGTCAACACCCGCTACGAAAAAGGCCACCCCACCCTCGTAACCACCAACCGAGGCCTACCCGACTGGGGCACCATCTTCGGCGACGCGGTCGTCGCAGCCGCCGTCCTCGACCGGCTCATGCACAACGCAATCGTGTTCAACATCCGAGGCCAATCCTGGCGGCTCCGCGAACACAACGGCCTCGAAATCGCCACCACCAACCCCACCCACCAAGACAACAGCTAACCTCACCAACCGCCGACCAAAACACCGACCACATGCCGGAATTCGATGATCGCCGATGACGGATTTCCCTGATCGCTCACA
>JAJRXJ010000286.1 GCA_024276355.1 Actinomycetes bacterium
ATCGTGGCCGGTCTGCGGGTGCTGGCCTCCAAACGGGAGGACCTGCCGCAGCGCAAACACGGAAACGTCCCGCTGTGAACGAGCCGACTCGACCTCGCGAACAGACAGCGCGGCCTGCTGGGGTGAGTGTCACCCCCGAACCCTCCGATGGTGAACTCGCCGCGATTCTCGCGGCCTATGAGCAACTCTGGCCGACCGATGCCGGTGCCGCGGTGCCCGGTTCGCCACCGCGCTGGCGGTTCGCCGGACGCTGGTGGGCCCCACGCCCCCGATACGGCGGATGGACCTGAACCATTTGGCTGATGGGGCCGTCAGATGATGCGGTCGCGCAACGACTGGATCCACTTCTCGGCATTGCTGACCGCCTGCCGATCGACTTCTTGTTGTTCACGGGTTCCGTAGGCCGACGGATACGAACCTAGGAACTTGACGTTGCCCTGCTTGATGTGGATGTTTCGTAGTGCGTCGGCAACGACCTCGTCGGCCACGTGACCCTTGCAATCGATCAGGAAGCAGTAGTCGCCCAGGCCCTTGCGGGTGGGTCGGCTCTCGAGCTTCACCAGGTCGATCGAGCGGGCCGCGAACTCCTGAAGGATCCCGACCAGGGAGCCCGGCGCGTTCTCGCGCTGGTACACCAGGAATGAGGTCTTGTCGTGGCCGGTCGGCGCAGTGATCCCGTCGCGGCCGACCATCACGAAACGGGTCTGGTTCTCGGGATGGTCCTCGATGTCGGCCGCCAACACCTCCAGCCCGTATACCTTTGCCGACCGGATCGGCGCGATGGCGGCGGTGTCGCGTGCGCCGGTTTCTGCCAGCTCGCGGGCCGCGTCGGCAGTGGAGTTGGTGGCTTCGACAGCCGCTCCAGGAAGATTGTCGGCCAGGTATCGACGACATTGTGCATAGGCCACCGGATAGGACCGAACGTGGCGCAGTTCGTCGATGGTGACACCGGGCTGAACCAACAGATTGAGGTTCACGTTGATCACCACCTCGCGCTGTATCAGCAGCTGGGCGTCGAAGGCCAGGGTGTCGATGGTGGCGTTGACCGAACCTTCGATCATGTTCTCGATGGCGGTGAACCCGTAGTCGATCGCACCACTCTCGACGGCTCGGAGCACCTCAACGATGCTGCCGTAACGGACCTGTTCAAGTTCGGCCAGATCGGATTGGCTGAACAGCGCCTGTTCCGTGAAGGTGCCGACCGGACCGAGGTAACCGATCGACTTTCGGGAAGAAGTTGTGTTGGCTGATGCGCTGGCGTCCACGAGAGTGCAGGATACGACGGTGAAGGCGATCATCCGGACCTATTACGTGCTGGCCGGCACCTACACCCTCGCGGCTTCGCTGATCTGGTCGGTCAACACCCTGTTTCTACTTGATGCCGGATTGTCCATCAGCGAAGTATTCGTGGCCAATTCGGTCTTCTCGGTGGGGATGGTGCTGTTCGAGATCCCCACAGGGGTCGTGGCCGACACCGTGGGCCGCCGCGCCTCGTACCTGTTGTCGATCGTGGTGCTGGCGGTCACCACGATGCTGTATCTCGCGGCGGCCTCGGCCGGATCGAGTGTGTGGGTGTTCTCGGGGATCTCCCTGTTCATGGGGCTCGGATTCACCTTCTACTCGGGCGCACTCGAAGCTTGGCTGGTCGATGCCCTCCATTCGGTCGACTTCAACGGCGAACTCGACCATGTTTTCGCCCGGTCGCAGCAGGTCACGGGCGCGGCGATGCTCGCGGGTACGACCGGAGGAGGGCTGTTGGCCCAGTTCGATCTGGCCGTACCGTTCGCGGCGCGGGCCGCGCTTCTCGCCGTGTTGTTCGTTGTCGCGTGGCGGACGATGTTCGACATGGGCTTCGAGAGCCGTCCGCTCGAGTTGTCGAGGATCGGTGAGGAGCTGCGAACCCAGGCGAGCGTGGGGGTCGCCCATGGATGGCGTCAGCCCGGGCTTCGTCTGCTCATGATGGCCGGCGTGGCCCGAGGTGTGTTCTTCGGCTGGGGTTTCTACGCGGCCCAGCCTTACTTCCTGGAGTTGCTCGACAGCGATCAGGTGTGGGTGGTCGGTGTGATCACTGCCCTGATGTCGGTGTCGATGATCATCGGCAACCAGCTTGTGGAGGTGCTCACGAGAGCCTGTGGGCGGCGGTCGACGTTGATCCTGTGGGCGTCGACTGTCTCGTCGTCAGCGGCCATCGCCGTGGGTCTGACCAACTCGTTCTGGGTGGCGGTACCGGCGTTCCTTCTGGTGACCGGATCGATGGGCGTCATCTCGCCTGTTCGACAGGCCTACCTGCATACGGTCACCACCAGCGAGCACCGAGCCACGGTCATCAGCTTCGACTCGATGATCGGATCGATTGGCGGCGCGGGTGGCCAGTTCGGGCTGGGGCGGGTGGCGGATGCCAATGGATTCTCGGCCGGTTATGTGGTTGGAGGCGCAGTGACCGCTGTCGCACTACCTTTCGTGTGGGGGGTAAGGACCTTGGCAGAGCCGGCCGATGCAATAGCAGGAACAAGTGGCACGGCAGGTGCCTGCAGCCCACAGGGCCTACCTCGCGAGGCACAGGTGGACGCCCGGCACGCAGATTCGTCGGCGGCCTGATGGACGCCAAGCTGTCCAACTCCACCAGGCGGCTGCTGCTGCTGGTGTCCCTGGCCGTGGCGGTCGGGGCGACCGCCGGTGGCGCGGCCTATCTGCTCATCCGAACCATCAGCTTCATCACCAACCTGGCGCTGTTCGGGAAGCTCGCTTGGGGGGACATTCCTCCGTTGGCAGATCTCGAGGCATCACCACGGCTGCCCATAGCCGCGGGTGCAGGAGCGCTGATCATCGCCACCATCGCCGTGGGCGTGCCGATCATCAGGGGTCACGGCATTCCGGAGGCCATGGAGGCCGTGCTTCGCAACCAGAGCCGAATCCGTCCATGGACCGCCGTGGCCAAACCACTGTCGGCGGCGATCGCGATCGGCACGGGCGGGCCGTTCGGAGCCGAGGGACCGATCATCGTCACCGGAGGGGCCATCGGTTCCCTTGCCGGTCAGATCCTCAAGGTCACACCTTCCGAACGAAAGATACTGCTGGCATCGGGGGCCGCGGCCGGCATGGCGGCCACGTTCGGCGCGCCCTTGGCATCGCTGTTGCTGGCCATCGAACTGCTGTTGTTCGAGTTGTCGATGAGGTCGTTCATCCCGTTGGTGGTGGCCACCTCCATCGCCGGTGGCATCCACTCGGCGGTGTTCGGCACCGGGCCGTTGTTCGATGCCCCGGCCCACGACTACGCCGGACTCGATGTCCTGCCGCTTTACGCGGTGCTCGGTCTGGCCAGCGGTCTCTTGGCGGTCACGATCGCACGTGGGCTGTTCGCGTCGGAGAGAGCGTTCCGGTCGCTCCCGATACCGATCTTCTGGCATCCGTTCATCGGGTCACTCGGATTCGCTTTCATAGGTCTTCTGGTGCCCAGGTCGCTCGGTGTCGGCTACGCGGTGATCGACGATGTTCTGGCCGGAAAACTGGCGCTGGCCACATTGGCCGCCGTTCTCGTGGCCAAGACGGTGTCGTGGTGGATCGCCCTCGGTTCGAGCACGTCGGGCGGCACACTCGCCCCGGTCCTGTTGATGGGAGCTGCTTTCGGCGGACTGTTCGCGGAGATCGTCGACAGAATCGCGCCGGGGCTCGACATCCAGGGCGGCGCCTTTGCCGTGGTGGCGATGGCCGCCGTGTTCGGTGCGGCCGCAGGTGCTCCCCTCACCGCGATGGTCTTCGTGTTCGAACTCACCCGAGACTTCGAGGTGGTGTTGCCCCTGATGTTGGCCACGGTCATGTCGGCTCTGGTTTTCAGCATCTTGTCGAACGAGACCATGTACACAGAGAAGCTGTCGCGGCGCGGTATTCGGGTTGGCAATGAGCTGGTTGCCGATGCCCTTCGCACCACTGCGGTCGCCGACGTGATGAACCGGCTGGTCGACACCGTCACCCCCGACGACACCGTGGGCGATGTCGCCGATCGGATCACACGCGGCGACCGTGGAGCTTTCCCCATCGCCGATGAGGAAGGTCATTGCCTGGGCCTGGTCACCAGAAGCGACCTGTTCAGCCACCGCGCCGAACGCGATGCATCGGTGATGGAGGTGGCTTCCCCGGACGTGGTGAGCATCGCCCCCGACGCGAGTCTCGTCGAAGCAATGCAGCTGATGTCGGAGGAACGAGTCACCCATCTACCGGTGATCGAAGACGGGCTGATCGTGGGGATCTGCACCCGCTCCGACATCGTGCGTTCACGCAGCGACGAGCTTGCTCTGGAGCGACTCGAGCCGGGTTGGTTGGCGCCGGTTCTTCAGGGCGACAACCGTCCGGGCAGGCGGGTCCTGGTCGTCGGCAATCGATCGCTGTGCGGCGATGCGCTCATGGCAGCCATACGGGAACGAATCGATCGTCACCCCAAGGTCAGGTTCCATGTGGTGGTGCCACTTCCGTCCGGCGGCGATCTGACGGCAGCCAGGGAACGACTTGAGACGCAACTCGGGTTGATCGAGGATTTGGGCGCCGCGGCCAGCGGGGAGATCGGTGATGCTGATCCGGTGGCGGCCATCGAATTCGCGCTGCGGCGCGAGCCGGCGGCCGGCGTGATCATCTCCACTCTTCCCCCGGGTCGGTCGCGTTGGCTCCGTTCGAATGTCCCCGCGGGGGTGGCCAGAAGAGTCGGTCTTCCGTGTGTCACGGTCCACGACCTGGAGAATCAGCCCGGCGAGTAGCGGCCTTTGGCCAACGCCTTCCACAAGGTTCTGTAGTTGGGCCAGATGAGTCCGTCCGGCACATAGCCGGCATCTTCGAGTTCGCGCTGGAGTTTGGGAAGGCGTCGGAACGGCACCCCCGGATCGACATGGTGAGCCAGGTGCCAGCCGGTGTTGAACGGTGCGAACCAAAACCTCGGAATCAGGGACTGGTGCACATGGTGGGTGGTTTCACGCCGGTCGCTCGACTTGTGCATGCCGCCGTGTTCGGCGATCGAGCGGAGTCGGTTGAGAACCTTCCACACGGTCATCCACGGAAGCAGCCATATCAGAAGGTAGAGCTCGGGTCGGCCCACGGCTGCGAACACCGCCAATACCAACAACTGGGCGGCCACGATTCTGGCGGCGATCGGGCGGCCCCGTTCGGAGCCGAAGGCCGCGAGCAGCCCGATCAGGTTGCGGGCACCGGTGATCCCGACGATGTCACGGCCGAACTTGCGGGCCATCGACTTCCAGCCCACCGGAAAACCCGAGTACAAGTTCATGTCGGGTTCGGCGGGTCCGAACTCCTCACGGTGGTGGGCCATGCGTGAGCGGCGGTAGATGTCGTAGGCGGTGAAGTTGGGGTAGAAGGCGAGCCAGCGCCCGATGAAGTCGTTGAGTCTCCGATTGGGAACAAGTATGCGATGGCTGGCCTCATGGCCGAGAATCGCCATGTTGGCGAAGTTGCGCCCCATGAGCAGGAACACGACGGCCCACACGAGCGGATTCGAGGCCCACACGGCCAGCCAGATCTCGCCGACGACCTGTACCCACACGCTGATGACGGTGAGCAGGTTCCGGATGGTTGGGATCCGTCGAAACTCGTCGCGCAGCTCCCGGATGGGCACGCCGGTTTCGGTGAGCCGCCCGGTTGGAAGGACCTGCGGCATGAGAGCTGGCGGTGGAACCATTCCACCGGTGATCCATTCGGGCATGCATCCAGTATGAACTCGGTATGCGCCGGACGTACAGTCGGCTCTAGATTCGGCACATGTCAGACCGCCTCTACTTCCGCCAGTTGCTCTCGGGCCGAGACTTTGCCACCACCGATCAGATGGCCAGACAGATGGTCAACTTCGTGTATGTGATCGGTGATCGCGAGACCGGCGAGGCTGTGCTTGTCGATCCGGCCTACGACATCGACTCGTTGCTCGACACGGTCGACGCCGATGGCATGAAACTCACCGGTGTGCTCGCAACCCACTATCACCCCGACCACATCGGCGGTTCGATGATGGGATTCGATTTGGAGGGGGTGACCAAGCTTCTCGACCGTGTCGATGTCCCGATCCACGTGCAAGCTGATGAGGCTGACTACGTGTGCAAGGTGACCGGTCTCACCGATGATCAGCTCACCACTCACTCCAGCGGCGACATCGTGGAGGTGGGGGCCATGAAGATAAACCTGATACACACACCAGGCCACACGCCGGGCAGTCAGTGTTTCCTGATAGAGGACAGGCTGGTCGCCGGCGACACGCTGTTCCTCGATGGTTGCGGGCGCACCGATCTGCCCGGTTCCGACCCGGCCGCGATGTATGAGAGCCTCACCCAGAAGTTGGCCAAGGTCCCCGACGATGCCGTGCTCTATCCGGGTCACCGATACTCCGTGGAGTCATCGGCAACCATGGGCTCAACCCGGGAACACAACATGGTCTTCAAGCCGACGAGCCGGGAGCAGTGGATGGCAGTGTTCGCCGGCTGATGCTCACGTTCGTTGGCCACTGGTAACGTCCGCCCCCATGGGCTTTCCCAAGCGTTACGAATCGACACTGCAATCGTTTCTTGATCCGGGCGAGACACTCGTCTCCTGGATTCCGGCAGGGGCGACCACCAACCAACTACAACACAATCCCTTCCTGAAGCCGACCGAGACATTGGCCGACCGATACTCCCTTGATGCCGACAAGGCTATTCCGGTAGGTGGTGAGGGTTGCCTGGTGGGGCTCACCGACAAGCGTCTCGTGTGCGTTCATCCCGGACGTAGCCCACGGCTGTTTGCCGAGGCACCACATCCGGGATCGAACATGTGCTGGTGGGACGAGAAGGGCATGTTCGGCACGCTCACGCGCCGTTACGTGTTCGCCCTTCCCGATGGCGGCTGGTTCTACGTGGAGACCTTGTTCCGCGCGAAGCAGGCCGGGCCCTACAACGAGTTTCTCGCGGCGTTCGGCGACGGGTGCGAACACACTCCGCTGAAGTGATTCAGCCGATGACCGGCACGCTCTCCATGGCGGCCGCGATTTCCGACTGATCCAATTCGAGGTCGACAAGGTTGCCGCTGAGGAACGCCTCGTAGCTGGCGAGGTCGAGGTGGCCGTGGCCGCAAAGAGCGGTGAGGATCACCTTCTCCTCGCCTGATTCCTTGCAGATCAGAGCTTCGCGGATCGCCGCGGCGATGGCATGGGTCGGCTCGGGAGCCGGAACGATTCCCTCGGCACGGGCGAACTGCAACGCCGCGGTGAAGCACTCGGTCTGGGGAATCGCGATCGCGTCGACCAGGCCCAGTTCCTTGATGTGGGAGACCAGGGGCGACATGCCGTGGTAGCGCAGGCCACCCGCGTGGATCGGCTCCGGGATGAAGCTGTGGCCGAGAGTGTGCATCTTCAGCAGCGGGGTCATGTGGCCGGTGTCACCGAAGTCGTAGCGGTACTCGCCCTGGGTCAGTGTGGGGCAGGCGGCAGGCTCGACACAGCGAATCTCGGGGTTCATGCGTCCGGCCAACTTCTCGCGCAGGAACGGGAAGGACAGCCCCCCGAAGTTGGAGCCGCCGCCGGTGCAGCCAACCAACAGATCGGGGGTCTCGCCGACCTTGGCCAACTGGAGGAGCGCCTCCTCGCCGATTATTGTCTGGTGGAGCAGAACGTGGTTGAGCACGCTGCCCAGGGCGTAGCGCACGTTGGGGTCGGCAACGGCAGCCGACACGGCCTCGGTGATGGCGATTCCCAGTGAACCAGGATGGTCGGGGTCGGCGGCCAGTAGCTCACGGCCGTACTCGGTGACGTCGGAGGGGCTCGGGTGGACCGTTGCCCCCCACACCTCCATCATGGTCTTGCGATAGGGCTTCTGACGGTATGAAGCCGCCACCTGCCACACCTCACACTCGATGCCGTACTGGGCGGTGGCGAACGACAGGGCTGATCCCCACTGGCCGGCACCGGTCTCGGTGGTGAGCTTGGTGATGCCTTCCTGGTGGTTGTAGAAGGCCTGTGGTACCGCGGTGTTGGGCTTGTGGGAGCCGGCCGGGCTCACGCCTTCGTACTTGTAGAAAATCTTGGCCGGGGTGTCGAGAAGCTTCTCGAGACGGCGGGCACGAAACAGGGGGCTGGGCCTCCACAGACGCAGGACATCGAGAACTCCACCGGGAATGTCGATGTAGGACTCCGCCGACATTTCCTGCCCGATGAGGGCCACCGGGAAGAGCGGGGCGAGGTCGTCGGGTCCGGCCGGCTGGAGCGTGCCGGGATGAAGCGGTGGTGGCGGAGGCTCGGGAAGATCGGGAACGACGTTGTACCACTGGGTGGGTTGCTCGGATTCGTCGAGAATCACCTTGGTGTACTTGTCCGGGTCGTATGTGGTGGCCACCGCTTGTCCTTCGGTCGGTCGGTATTGACCCGGTGACACTACATCCACCGCTTGGGGCGGTGCCTCCCGTTGAGCACACCGAGTCTGGACGGGGCCGCGAACAGTTGGTAGATGTCGTCGCTGCTGTCGAAGCCGCCGGCAGTGTGGGACAACGCCGACGCAGGTCTCGTGGATGGCGCTTCGATGCTCGAGTCGTCGATCACCCGGAGATCCACGACTCCGTCGGGTCCGAGAACGCACGAATCGATGACATCGCCGTACTTGCGGGCCCGCTCGATTGCGGCGTCTCTGAGATGTTGCGACAGCGACATGGAATCCTCCCCCTCCAAGACACTACAAACGTGCCCCGGGACGGTCATGGGCCATTCGGCCCGAATCACCCGACGGGCCTAGGGGTCGGAGGTCTGGAGGAGCTCCAGCAGTTGCTCCTGGCTCCAGTTGGATGCGATCACGTCCACGAGGCGGAGCCGGGCGGCGATCCGCTCCGGACCGATCATGTGGATCTGGTTCAGGCCGGTGACCAGAGTGGTCAGGTAGTCCACCGAGGGTGGGTTCGCGTTGGCTGAGTCGGGTGGGGCGGGAGATGTGAAAGTGACCACCGGGACACCGTCGATCGGGTCGAGGGCAAGCAGGCCGTCGTACCAGCCGGTGCCGACTTCTCTCACCTGACCGGGGGTGAGCACCTCAAGATCGATCGGTGATGTGGGCCGGTGGCTCTCCTGAGCGGCAACATCGTCGAATTGCTCGCGGGTGATCAGGTAGCGACGCCCGAGAGCGCCCGGAAAGTCTGGCGCCCGGGCTTGATGCTCGAGAAAGGCCACGCCCCCGCCCCATCGCCTGGAGTTTCCCATGAAGGCGATCTGCGTCGGGAATTCCATCGGTGCCGAGTCGATGGGAGGCGACGGATCCCGGGCACCTCGATGCGCACCGTTCGTGCCCTGTCGTTGGCCACCCTCCAAATAGAACATGAAGCGCGACATGTCGCAGTTCGAGCCGTAGGAGGCATACCAAACCAGGTGTTCGCTGTCGCCCGTCGCGTGAGGATAGGACCGCCCGGGCCGGGGGCCGATATCCCGACTCAACACCTTGTCGGCCCGGCCGATGGGAGGGGCAACGATGCATCAGGAGCCAATCACATGACCGACATGATCCCCTCGGAGCGTGAGCGCCAACTGGAGTTGAAGGTGGCCAGGCTGGAGGCAGAGGTGGCCGACCTTCGTGGCGACGGCGCAGTGGAGTCGGCCAGCCGATTGTTGGCCATGGCCGCGAGCACGATCGACGTGGCCATGGAAGAGGCGAGGAATGAGACGGGCAGGGCCCGTGCCGAAGCCGCAGAACTGACATCGGCTGCCCTCGCGGAAGTTGTCGCCATGAAGGCGAAAGCCGAGTCGGAGGCCATGGCCATGGTCGACATCGAACGTCGGCGGGTCGCTGACGAGATCGATGCGCTCCAAGAGGTGAGGGCTGCTCTCGAGTCGGAGCGCCACGATCTCGAGAACTACCACTCCGAACTTCGTCGCCGCGTTCAGGAGTTGGCCGAATCGATGGTTGCGTTCATGTCGACCGAACCACCCATCGCAGCGCTTTCCGTGATCGAGGGTCTGTCCGCCCCGGAGATCCCCGCAGCGGCTGACCCGGCACCGTCGGAGTCCTCACCTCCGGAGTTCTCCGGTGTTCCGGTGATGGAGGTGGATCAAGATGCCTCGATGTTCAGTCGAGCCGGCAAGTGGCTCGACACGCCTCGCGCTGAGACGCCTGTCGACCAGCTTCGGGGTCCCCACAGCGTGGAGGACATGGTTGAGGAGATGGTCGAGGAGAGAAGGTTCGAGGCGTTCATCGACGGTGACGAGAGCGACAAGAGCCGGACCTGGTTGTTGCAACAAGAGGTCGACTGATCGGCGTGCATTGGATGAATCGAATCGGCTGGTTCAGGAATCGACCCGCCGCCGCCGGCACCATCGACGACGTGGTCGGAGAGTGGATCAACGACTTCGAGGTATCCCGGGATAGGACGATCGACAAGACGCGGCGCACCCACTTCTTTGTGCTGCCCACGGTGGCTGCGGTGGTCATCCTGGCCCAGCCGGACGCTCTCATCATGGTGCTGTCAGTTGTGACGTTCTTGGTGCTGCTGGCCATCGGCAGGCTCCCGAGTCGCAGCATCCAAGCCGGTGCCATGGCCTTTGTCGACATTGTGATCCTCGGATACGTGGCATCCGGCAGCGCCACGGCCTGGGTGGCATTTCTCGTGCCGGTGGCCGCCGTGATGAGTGTTGGCTGGCTGGTGAGTCGCACCATGACATGGGCTTTGTGGCTGTCGGCTGTTGTTGCGATGGGTCTGGCGGCCATCTCGGCGCACCCGCCGGGTGCGGCGGTGGCGGTGTTGTCGATGGCGGCAACTTTGGCGGCATTGAACGTGAACAATCTGACGCTGCTGGGAGAGGGCCGCCACAGCGTGTTGCGTGTGGCGGACCTCGTCGATTCGCTGCCGGTGGTGGTCTGGGAGACCGAGGCCGACGGGGAGACGATCATCCGGGCCATTGGCCACGTGGCGGCATTGACTGAGTACACCCCCACGCAGTGGATGAAGACCCCCACCGAGGACCGCGTTCACGCCGATGACCTCAAGAAGTATCGCGCCGCACGCGAATCAGCGCGCGAGTTGCAGGTTCCGGTCGTGAGCGAGGTGAGGCTCAAGACCAGGGACGGCTCGTACGTGGGGGTTCGCGAGGTCATCAGGGCGGTTGGCAGCCCCGACTCGATGCACCTTCGAGGGGTCACCCTGGATGTCACCGACGAGGTCTCGGCCCGAGAAGCGGTGGACCGTCTGGCAGCGGTCGTCGACAACCAGTCTGACCCGCTGGTGGTCGTGGCTCCCAGAAAAACCGCGGAGGTTGAGCCCACGATCGTTCACATGAACCCGGCGTTCGCTCGCCTGGCCCAGTATGAGGGCGAACCGCTTTCCGGGGGGAACCTCTGGGAAGTGGCGCCGTGGCTGCCCAACACGGTGCGTGCCGATCTTGACGACATGGTCACCACGGGACGCGCCTCGGATCGGGACGATCTGAGTGTCGCCACACCCAGGGGGACAAGAAACTTCGACTTCGAGATCGTGCCTCTCCCCGACGGCTCGGCGGCCATCCAATTCACCGATGTCACGGATCGGCGTCATGCCATCGAATTGATTCGGCATCAGGCCTTCCACGATCCTTTGACGGCGCTGCCCAACCGGACCCTGCTGTTCGATCGGCTCTCCCAGGCCCTAGCGGCCATCGCAAGAGATGGATCGAGTGTCGGGCTGCTTCTGTTCGATCTGAACCAGTTCAAGGAGATAAACGACACTCTCGGCCATGCCTACGGTGACCAGCTGCTCACCACCATCGCCACCAGACTGGCGCTGATGGTGAGACCACAGGACACGGTGGCGCGTCTGGGTGGAGACGAGTTCGCGATGGTGATCGGAGGCGCGACCGTTGAGCAAATGGGGGACATAGCCAAGCGGGCCGGCGACGAGATCCGACGCACCATCGAGGTCGGCGGGATCGGTGTTGAGGTGGCGGCGAGTATCGGTGGGGCGGTTGCTCTGATGCACGGCGACGATCCCCACGTGTTGTTGCAACGCGCCGATGTGGCCATGTACGACGCCAAGCGCAGCGGCATGCCGTACAACCTTTACGTGCCCGACAATGACCGGCACTCGGTCGATCGTCTGACCCTGATGGGCGAGTTGAGCGGGCTCATCGGCGACGAGTTGCGAGTCTGGTATCAGCCAAAAATCGACATGCGAACCGGCCATGTATTCGGGCTCGAGGCTCTTGCCCGGTGGGAACACCCACGTATGGGCCTCCTCGGGCCCGGTCAGTTCATCGAATTGTGTGAGTTGTCGGGGATGATCTCCCAACTCACCTTCCGGGTTCTCGATGAGGCGTTGGCAGTGATGACCGACTGGCCGGGGCAAAGGGTTGCTGTCAACGTGCCGGTCAGGAATCTCTACGACCGAACCCTGCCCGAGGTGGTGGCACGAAAGCTGAGTGACGCGGGGGTGGAGCCGTCGCGCCTGACTCTGGAGATAACCGAGAGCGAGATCATGGAGGACCACCGAACGGTGGTCGAAGTGCTCGAGGAGATCCACGATCTGGGCATAGGCGTCTCAATCGACGACTTCGGAACCGGGTTCTCATCGCTCACCCATCTTCGTAGGTTGCCGATCCACGAGATCAAGATCGATCAGTCGTTCGTGAGCGGAATGCTCGACAACGAAAACGACTACATGATCGCCCGTTCGATCATCGACCTGTCGCACAATCTCGGCCATCAGGTCGTGGCCGAAGGCATTGAGGACACAGCCACGCTCACGTTGCTGAGAGAGCTCGGCTGCGACATCGGCCAGGGGTATCTCTTCGCACGCCCGGGGCCGATCGAGCGGATCAGGAATCAGGTGTCTTCCGGGCCGGCTCTCGACGCGTCCGGGATCCTCCTGTGGAATTCCAAGTAGCACCGCGGAACCCGAACTTC
Organism: Actinomycetes bacterium; assembly: GCA_024276355.1. Classification (GTDB taxonomy): domain Bacteria; phylum Actinomycetota; class Acidimicrobiia; order Acidimicrobiales; family Aldehydirespiratoraceae; genus SZUA-87. The sequence goes on from JAJRXJ010000286.1 coordinate 12,870, forward strand.
GGTCGTCGCCACCACAATGGTGGTCTCTGCTGATTTCACCGGGCAGGATTGGGGCTTCATGGACGTCACGGTCGACATCGCCAAAGCAACGTCGACCGACACCGGGAGCCGACGTTTCCCCGGGCTCGACGGCCTGAGGGCCATCGCGGCCATCGGAATATTCGTCCACCACGTGGGCTTCTGGTCGAGCGCCACATTCTCGGGATTCTGGGGTCGCTACATCGGACGACTCGACATCGGTGTGCCCGTGTTCTTCACCCTCTCGGGCTTCTTGTTGTTCCGCCCGATAGCCGAATCGATCCTCGATGATCGACCACTGCGCCCGGCCCTGGTTCATCTGTGGCGCCGGGCCATGCGCGTATACCCGGCGTTCTGGGTCATTCTCACACTGATCGTGGTGTTCACGAGTGAGCACTTCAACGACACGAGTGGTGCGGTGGTCACGTATCTGTTGGTACAGATCCACTTCCCGACCCACGCGATCGGGCCGATGCCCCAAGCGTGGAGCCTGGCCACCGAGGTCACGTTCTACGCGATGCTTCCATTGCTGGCCCGGGTGGTTCGCCCACTGTTGGCCGGCAGCGATCGGGTCGGCCGACGCAACGGCCTGTTGCTCGTGATCGCCTCTGGTTACGCGTTCAGCGTCATGTTTCGGGCGGCGATGTTCGGACTCGACAATCGCTGGACCCGGCCGGCCGTTCTCTGGCTGCCGGCCATGTTCGACTACTTCGCGGTGGGCATGGTCATAGCGATTCTTCACGTGGCTGCCCCGGTGGGCACCGCGGCTCGGGAGAAGCTCGACCGACTCGCAAGCCGCGCCTGGCTGTGGTGGCTCGGCGCGGCCGTCGCGTTTCATGTCGTGTCACAATGGATGGGACTTGCGCTGGGGGTCGATGTGGCGTGGTGGCCGCGGGAAATGGCCCGACAGTTCACATACGGCCTGATCGGCTTCGCGTTGTTGTTCCCGTTGGTGTTTGGTGGCGACCATCCATCGCGTGTGAGGCGGTTCGTGGCCAGCCCCACGATGGAATGGCTGGGCCTGATCTCCTATTCGATCTATCTCTGGCACATGGTCTTCATCGTTCACGTGTGGCAGCCGTTCAACCACCGCGTCGACTGGTTCTGGGCCCACACCTTCCAGGCCTCGTGGTTTCATTCGGCGTTCGGATGGAGCGGACTCGACACGATTCTGTCCCACCGCTTCTTCTCACTGTCGGTGGCTGCCGGCGTGCCGACGCTGGCGATGTCGGTGGTCACCTACTACGGGGTCGAGCGTCTTGGGCAACGGGCTCAGGGACTGGTGACGAGGCCGGTCGTTGATCCCACACCAATGGAGTCGAGGGTGGCCGCGGTAGCCCGCAAATGGCGAGTGGCGGCTTTTCGCACGCAACTGGCTGTCGTGTCCGGGGCGGCGTTGATGCTGCGGGTCGGCTACGTGATCACCAAGAGAAACCACACACTCGACGGTGGGAAGATCTTCCCCGGTGACCAGTTCTATTACTCGCTCGCCGGTGACGCCCTGGCCAAGGGAAAGGGTTTCGTGGTGCCGTGGCACGACCTTGCCATGGGCCTCGGGTTGGCCGCCCCCGGCACTCCGGCTCCGTCGGCGGCAGATCACCCCCCGTTGACCGCGTTGGTGTCCACGCCGGCATCCCTCCTGCCGGGAAACAACCTTTTCGAGCAGCGACTCACAATGGCACTGGTGGGCACGCTGGCCGTGGTCATGATCGGACTGCTCGCCCGCGAGGTGGCGGGCCGCCGGGTGGGTCTGGTCGCCGCGGTGGTGGCCGCGCTCTACCCGGGCTTCTGGATCAACGATGGCCTGGTCATGGCCGAGTCTCTCACCACCTTGATGGTGGCCGGGACCCTGTGGTCGGTGTTCAGATACAGGCGTCATCCGGAGTTGAGAACGGCACTCGAAATCGGTGTCTGGATCGGCATGGCGTCGCTGGCCCGGGCGGAGTCGCTGCTCCTCGCACCGCTGATCGTGTTGCCGCTCATGTGGGTGAGCCATGAGGGAAGGCGGCGTGTGAGCCGTCTGATGATCGCAGGCGCGATGAGTGTGCTGGTGCTGGCTCCGTGGGTGTTGCCGAACCTGGTGCGATTCAACGACCCGGTGGTGATGTCGACCAACGACGGGTCCACCCTCATCGGGGCCAACTCGCCCCAGACCTTCTCCGGATCAGCGATCGGTTTCTGGTCGTTGGAGTACGCCAACACCATCGATGTGGAGGGCCTCGACCAAAGTGAGGTGTCCGGTGTCTATCGCCGGGCCGCGGTCGACTACGTGCGGGGCAATCTCTCGCAGGTCCCGGTGGTGGTGGCAGCGAGGGTGGGTCGGGTCTGGTCGGTGTTCCGTCCGTTCCAGATGGCCGACTTCAACCAGGGTGAGGGCCGCGAATTGTGGGCTTCGTATCTCGCCCTGGTCGGCTTCTGGATGATGTTGCCGTTGGCGGTGTTCGGATGGCGGCAGCTCGACCCGACAGTGTGGAGATGGCCGTTCGTGGCCATGATCGTGCACGTCACCTTCATTGGGGCCGCGTTCTACGGCATACCGAGGTTCAGGGTGCCCGCCGAGGTTGCCCTGGTCGTGCTGGCGGCGGTTGGATTGTCGACGTTGGCTAACCTCGGCACATGTCGCAACAGGCCCACCTCCTCGTAGCCGCCGTAATCGTCCTCACGGTCCTGTTCATATACAGGCTCGTCAGCCAGCGGGTGCTCAAGAGCAAGTACGCGTTGTTGTGGTCGGTTCTCGCCATCGGCCTACTGCCGTTGGCGGCGTTCCCCGGGCTGCTTGTCCCCATCTCCCGATTCGCGGGCATTCAGTACGAGCCGGCCACGATCCTGTTCGCCGCGGTGGTGTTCCTGTTCGCCACGAGCGTCCACATGTCGTACGAGGTCTCCCGGCTCGAGGCCCGAACCCAGGATCTCGCCGAGGATATTGCTCTTCTCAGGGCGAGTCTGGAGACACCGGACGAGCCACGACAATCAGCCCATCAGAGCTGAACGGTCGCCCGACGCGGCCCAATAGTTTTTCGATGCCGAGCACGATTCTCACCGCGGTGGCTTCGAGCCGCGAGCGATCACCACGGTCGCGTACCACCGGGACATAGGTGGCTGCTCCCACCGGCGCCCACCCGTTGGCCCGCATGAGTTGGGTGAGGGTCCGCCAAGTGAACATCACCACATGGTCGGGGTGGTTGACCTCGACCCGACGGGTCATGGAGGCCACCACGTTGACCAACCCGTAGGCGTTGGGGGTGGTGACGATCAGCTCGCCGTCAGGCTTGCACAAGGCCAGCATCGCCTCGAGAAACGGACCCGGAGACCCGAGGTGTTCGATGATCTCGCCGGCGACGACCACATCGGCCGGCTCGACATCCAGCGCTGAGATGGCCCGGACATCGGTGCAGTCGGTCAGGTAGGCCTCGAAACCCGAATCGATGGCCGCCGCCACGCCGTCGGGGTCGGCGTCGATGCCCACCAGTTCGGCGGCCACGTCGTCGAGATGGCCGTGCAGCCAACGGCCCGCACGGCTCTGTTCAACGCGGAAACCCGCATCGGCGAACCCCACGTGGATCACGCGCTTGCCACGGCACTTGTCGACCAGCCACGGAATCCGTTCGACGATCGAGGTGCGAGGCAACTGGTGGGCCATGTCGTCCTGGCCGTATTCGGGATGGGAAGGTTCGGAAGTCACGGGGCTGATTCCTCGGGGTCGAACAAGGGGAGGTCGGTGAACGAGGCTGCCAGTTCCGACATGGTGACGCGTGAACCGGCAACCAGTCGACGCACGCGCTCGGTCATTCCGGAGCGGCCGATCCACAGGATGCGGCTGCCGATCCGGCCGACTTCGGGAACCACCCAGCGCTCCTCGTCGGGGTCGAAGTCGTAGGGGTGGGCGTAGAGCCAGACGCCGGGTCGTCCGGCGCCGGAGCGACCGGCCCATCGGGCGACTAGTCGTGGTGAGGCCCTCAGGTAGGTACCGCCCAGCAGTGGCAGCGAGACGGGGCCTGCACCGAACACCGGGCATGGCAGCTCCACCATTCCTGAGCTCCATCGAAACGGCGATCCCGGGGCCTCGGGCCATCCGTAGAGGGGATTGCGGGCCGGAAGCACACTGGACGACCATGCGAAGCCGAGGTCGGCGAGCACCGATGGAGCCCATGCCGACCCGGGGACCAGCGAGAAGATCGGAGCCCGGAATCCGGCCACGGGTTGCTGAACGATCTGCGACAACCGATCGGTTGCCTCGGCCGTCTCGGCGCGGAACCCATCGGGCGTCAGCTCCGGCAGGGGAACGTGGCGGGCCCCGTGGAGCGCGATCTCGTGGCCCCGGGCGGCGACACGGGCGACCAGGTCGGGATGGTCACGAGCCACCTCTCCGACGACGAAGAACGTGCCGGTGGTGCCCCACGATTCGAGATCATCGAGAAGTGAGTCGGTGATCGCCGGAAAACGGAGCTCGGCGCTGCTGTCGGGACGGTGGTCCTCGAGGTCGAGCGTGAAGGCGATTCCGGTCATGGGGTGGTCTGGTCGGCCGTGGTCTCCCGGCGCTCGCGATACCTCCGCCAGAGCCAGTCGATGCCGACCCCGGTGAGGACCACCATGGCCACGTCGACCGGAACGCGGTAGCGGGTGAGCCCGAACGTGACCGCGGAGGCGAATGCAACCATCACCCAGATTGAGGCCATCGGCACCAGTCGTCGCCCCTTCTCGCGCAGGGCGAACGCTCCGATGACGGTGAACGGGACCAGCAGATAGTAGAGAGCCAGCCCGGCGGCGGAAGGCAGCTTCCACCGGCCCTCGATCTGGTAGTTGATGCGCAGCGTGCTGAGCGGCTTGAAGAACTCGAGCGACCGGCCGATCCGGGCCACGGCCACCAGCGGATACCGCTGCCAATGGTCGAGCGTGTAGCCGATCGCCTTGCGGGCCATGAAGTTGTCGCGGACCGATTCGTCGTAGGTGATCCAACCCTCGACCGGCACGTTCACGCCGGGCAGCGCGGCGTCGTACTCGGCGAACAGGTCGCGTTTCTCGAAGCAGGTGTCCCAGGTGCCCATCAGTTCGCCGGACCACGCGGTGTCACAGCTTCCGGCCAGCATCACGGTTCCGGAGGCGGCGCTCAGGGTTATCGGCTTGTCGAAGCGGACATTGTTGAACACCAGCCAAGGGGCCATCACCATCAGGCCGGCCAACCATGCCAGACCCACCTGCCGGACCCGTTCGGCCCGCGGCAGACCGCTGCGCCAGACCACGAGAGGCAAGATCAGAAACCCGAACAGTGACACCGACTCGGCTCTTGTGAGGGCGGCGACGGCAATGGCCACTCCCAGCAGAACCACCCGGCGACGATCCGGATGCTCGATCCACCAGTAGGCGGCCAGCAACACCAGCACGATCGTGGCCTGGTACATGCCCTCCGACAGCAGCATCACATCGTTGATCCACAAGAGAGGATGAACAGCCGCGAGAACGGCCGCCGAGATGCCCGCGATGTTGCCTGCCAGCCGTCTGGCCAGCAGGCCGATCAGGACGATCATTGCCAGCCCGAACAGGGTGGACGCCCCCCGGTGCCATGTGACCGAGTCGAAGCCGAGCCGCGACCACGTGCCCAGGTACAGGGGATAGAGGGGAGGGTCTCCGGCCGACTCGACCAGGTGTCCGGACACGAACAGGTCGGTGCCAACCTTGAAGAAATGGCCCTGACCGATCAACTGGGCCTGAGCGTGGGTGTACCAGGCATCTCCGGCGACCTTGTAGCAGGTGCTCGACACGATGTCGCACGTGGGCCGGTAGACGAGCACAACCCACCAACGCAGAGCGAGGCCGGCGAATCCGATCATCCAGATCACGACAGTGGACCGCGATGGCCGCCTCATGACGGTTGCTCGTGTGGTGAAGGCGAAAAGCGGTCGATGAGCGCACCGAGGGCCAGCACGGCCATCACCAACATGGCCACGTCGGCACCCACCCGGTAGCGGGTGATCCCGAACGACATGGCCGCGGTGATGACCGCGGTGGCTATCACCGCCAGGAACGGGATCAGGGTGAAGTTGCGCCGCCGCAGAACGAACGCACCGGCGACGGCCGCGGCCATCACCACGTAGTTGGCGAAGAGGCCGATGCGGGTGAACACCTTGACCCGTCTTTCGAACACGACGTCGGAGTTTACGGTGTGGATCGGTTTGAACAGGCCGAACATACGGCCCACACGAGCGGCGATCACCTTCGGTTGCTCGTCCAGATGCGACGAGATGTAGCTCCAGGCGTGGTCGAACTTGGCCTTGCCGATGGTCGATTCGTCGCCCGGCGGCCACGCGCTGCCGTCGTCGCAGGCCAAATGCCAGTAACCCAGATAGTCGCCCGAGTAGGTCTGGTCGCAGTTGCCGATCTCGAGAACGTAACCGGGGCCCGCGGCCAGATAGGTGGGTTGTTCGAACGAAGTGAGGTTGCGCACCACCCACGGTGCCAGCATCGCCATTGCCACCCCGGCGGCGATCCCGGTGAGAGCGAATCGTTTCTTCCAGTCGAGTCGCCGGTCGAACATGACCAGCGGGGTCAGCAGCAGGAAGAACATCATGAATGGCTCACTTCGGGTGAGCGCACCGATGGAGAGAACGATCGACAGTTCCACGACGCGTCTGGTGTCGGGCCGCTCGACGAACCTGTATGCGAACAGCAGCGCGGCGGCAGCGATGGGTATGTACATCGACTCCGACAGGATGAGACCGTCGTTCATGAACAGGGGTGGGTAGACGGCCGCCAGAATCATCGCCAGGATCGCGGTCCGGGTGTCGGCCAGACGGCGGGTGAGCAGGCCGACCGGTATCACCACGGTTGCCGAGATGAGACCGGACGCGATTCGGTGCCACGACACTGAATCGAGACCCAGCACCGACCAGATCGACAGATAGATGCTGAACCCGGGAGGGTGGGCCGCGGTCGGTTCGTAGATGCCCTGCGACGCCGAGAACGGGTTGACGAACGGGTGGCCACGGGCGAGCAGATTGGCCGACTCGTGGTAATAGACGTTGTCGTTGAACTCGCCGATGGGCACATGGCGATACCAGTGCCACCACAGAAACCAGCGGACCGCGAGGGCCAGCGCAAACGCAGCCGTGGTCCAGATCAGGAATGGGTTCCTACGGCGCACCCGGCGATCCTAGTTGCGCCATACGGTGGTGGGATGCGCGTCACCGTGATCGGCCACAGCTGTCTGAAAGTCGAGACCAGAGCCGGAACGATTCTCGTCGACCCCTGGCTGTCGGGGTCGTGCTACTGGAGGTCGTGGTGGCATTTCCCGCCCACCGAACCCGCTGACGAATCCACGTTGTCACCCGACTTCGTCTACCTCACCCACCATCACTTCGATCATTTCCACTATCCGTCGATGAGGCGCCTTGATCGTCACACCCGGGTTCTCGTTCCGAAGTTCGGTGTCGATGTGATGGCCGGCGAGGTGCGGTCGCTCGGGTTCGCCGATGTGCGGGAGATCCCCCACGGCCGGGTCATAGACCTCGGTGAGGGGGTGAGTGTGGCGTCCTACCAATACGGTTTCGACGACACCTCGTTCGTGGTCACCGACGGCGACAACACGATCGTGGATGTCAACGACTGCAAGCCCCGCGGGCGGGCGCTGTCCCAGATCTCGAAGGCGTTCGGGCGGCCCGACATCGTGTTCAAGAGCCACTCGTTCGCGCAGTCGTATCCGGTGCTCTACGAGGCGGAGGACCCAGCCGACCTCGAACTGGTGAGCCCCGACACCTACATCGCCGATTTCCGCAACACGATGGCCGGCCTGCGGCCCCGGTACGCGGTGCCGTTCGGTTCGATGGTCGGTTTTCTCCATCCCGAGAGCCGGTCGGTCAACGATCATCTGATAACACCGGCGGCGGTGGCCGAGGCCATGGCCGAGCGCGGCGTTGAGGGCACCGACGTGATCACCATGGCCCCCGGTGATTCGTGGTCGTCGGATTCCGGCTTCGATCGCAGCGATTACGACTGGTATGCCGATCGTCGTGGCCACCTCGACGAACTCACCCGCATCAATCAGGCCAAGCTCGACGAGCAGGAGTCGTCAGAAGCCGGGCGCACCCTCGAATGGGTTGCCTTCGAGCAGCACCTGAACCGTTTCGTGTGTGATGTGCCGAGGATCGCCGCGCGGCGTCTGGTGCCTCGAACGTTCGTGTTCCACGTGCCGTCCGATCCCGACACCCCATGGTGGTGGGTCTCTTTGAGCAAACGCCGTGTCGGTCGTTCGCCCACACCCCCGGAGGACCGATCCGGAGTGGCCGACATCAACGAGGCGGTGCTGTCCGACGCGATCAGCGACCGGATCCTCCACATGGTTCACGGCTCGATGCGCATCCGCACCCGCATCACCAGGGGTGGAGCCGAGTCTGATCTGGCCTTCTGGGGGCTAATGATGATGTGGGAGATCGGCTATCTGCCGATCCGCCGGCTGGCTTGGCGGCCGAGGGCCTGGATGGCCGCGGCGCGTCGGTGGCGAGAGATCACATCTCAGCTTCCGATGATGCTCGGGCGCGACCCGGTCGACAGGTTGGCGGCGGGTTTCGGAGCCGAGGGTCGGGCCGAGTCGGCCTGAGCGGCCGGCGCTTCAGTAGGCATCCATGTCGAGAAACTCGAACGTGTCGAGCTTGACCGTGTCGTCATCAAACGCCGGGTCGAGACGCCTGACCACCAGATTGAGCGGAGACGGCCTCAGGCGCATGGGAGGGACGATGCCGCGCACGGTGACCGAGCCGTTGAAGCCGGCGTAGACCGCGAAAGCGGCCCGATGCCAGCGAGTTGCCGACCGGATGGCCCGAGTGGCGTCGAGGGGAGATCCTCCGCCCACCAGAGGGAAGATCTTGAGAATCACACACGCCGGGATCGGTCCCAGCGAGGACCGTGTGGTGATCAGCACCATGTCGTCGAAGATGTGGACCGCGTACCTGGTATTGGGGCACGCCAATCGCCACCTGAGGACGTCGGGGGTGTAGTCGGTGGCCCAGCCATCGACGGTGTGACGGTCGACAGTGGCGCACAGATCGGAGAAGTCGGCTGAGTCGAGCCACTCGTCGGTGACCCGTGTGTGGGAAACCCGCTTTCGGGGACGGCCCCGGCCGATGGGATGAATCACCTTCACGGGCAGCGGGGCCTGCAGCTTCCAGCCCATGTACTTCACCACCGCACCCGTCGACTTCGCATTGGTCACCCCGATCACGAAGGACCAGCCGTTGGCGGCCTCTTCTTCGTAGATCTCCTTCCCCAGCCGCTGGAAGTGACGGGAGCGCTGATGTCCTGTCTTCACCACGGCATTGAGCGACCACCCACCGTTGGTTCGTTCTCCTCCGGGGCCCCGGTAACGGCGCGGCACGTTCACGTAGTGGGCGACCAGCTCGGCGGATCCATTCGATGGGATCTGCTGGTAGCGCTCGACCGCCCGGCCGAGGGGATTCTCGCGGTAGGCCCACCGAAGATAGGAACTGTCGACGAACCGGGGATCGGGCAACTCCAGGTCGAGCAGCTCGGTGGCGTCGTCGAGAAGTGATGGATCATCGGACGAGCCGTCGATGGTCCAGCCCTCGACGCCATCGTGGATGGTGGCGCCGGCGGGTGGATGTGACTCAGCCATGGTCGCGACGGTACCTTGCCAATACCGCTACGCAGGGAGACGGGCATGGCAGATCTATTGTCGATTTCCGAACGAATCATCGATTCGGGCGTGCTGTCGGAGATGCCGAACCGGGTCACCCAGGAGCTTTCGGAAGTGGCCGACGGGCTGGCGGTGGTCGAGTCGTTCAGCCACATTTGGGGTCTCGACACCGGCGATGGTCTGGTGTTGTTCGACGCGAGCGGGGTCCTCACCGGGATGGAGGCCATGGAGTCGATGCGAGGGTGGCGCACCGATCGGGTCGACACCCTCGTCTACACCCATGGCCATGTCGACCATGTGGGTGGTAGCGGTGCCGTGCTCGCCGATGCCGACAGGCGGGGTTACCGGCGCCCGGCGGTAGTTGCCCATGAGGCGGTTCAGGCCCGACTGGAGCGATACCGGCTCACCAACGGTTGGAATCTGGGCATCAACGCCCGACAGTTTGGCGGAACCCGCAACGACACCATGCGACTGAGCCCCGGCAAGTCCGGCGGCAAGCTCGGTGAGCGATTTCTGCCGGACGACGTGGCCGAGCCCGACGTCACCTACTCCAACACGGTCGGGATGAGGGTGGGCGACACCGAGTTCGAACTTCACCACGCCCGCGGTGAGACCGACGACCACACCTGGACCTGGGTTCCCGACCGGAAGGCGGTGTTCGTCGGCGATCTGTTCATATGGAATTTCCCCAATGCCGGCAACCCGCAGAAGGTCCAGCGGCATCCGGGTGAGTGGGCTCGTGCCCTGCGCGAGGTGGCCGCCCGTCAACCCGAGTTGTTGCTGCCGGCTCACGGCCTCCCGATCGGCGGCGCCGACCGGATAGCCACCGTGCTCGACAACACGGCCACCGCACTGGAACACCTTGTCGAGTCCACGGTTGCGCTGATGAACCAGGGTGCTGATCTCGACACCATCATCCACACGGTGAGCGTTCCCGCAGACCTGGCCGATCTGCCGTATCTGGTGCCGTTCTACGACGAGCCCGAGTTCGTGGTGCGGAACATCTGGCGGCTCTATGGCGGCTGGTGGGATGGAGACCCGTCATCGCTCAAGCCGGTGCCCAAGGCGCGGCTGGCCGGTGAGATAGCCGACCTGGCCGGCGGGCCCTTGGCGCTGGCGCGACGGGCCGCCGAGGTGGCCGATTCGGGTGATCTGGCCTTGGCCTGCCATCTGGTGGAGATGGCTGCAGATGCGGCGCCGGACGACCCGGCAGTCCATGAGATTCGGGCCGACATCTACACCAGGCGTCGGTCGGAAGCCTCGTCGTTGATGGCCCGCGGGATTTATCGTGGCGCGGTCAAGGAATCGCGCGCCGTCATCGGCGATTGAGACCACCGAGCGGATCGCCGGCCGGGCGAAACGCGTCGCCGGCGATGGTGACCGACGAGTCCAGGTAGACGATCTCCCCGGAGCTGAGCAGGGCGCTGATCCGGCCGGTGCGGTCGGGTCCGATTTCGTCGACCCGGGCCCATGCTCCCTTGCGGTGGATCCAGTTGCCGGGCCTCACCAGCTCGGGTGGAATCACGGCACCGGGCTTGATCTTGACCGAGTCGGTGGCGATGGCCATCTGGTAGAGGTGGTGGACCGCGGCCACCAGCAGCGCCGTTCCGATCGCCGCCAGCACGATACCGATCACCTCGCGGACGGTTGAATGGTTGCCGTTGAATTGCACGGCCGCCACCGCGGCGCCAGCTGCGACCAGAATCGTGGCGAAGACAACCACGGACACCGAGACCCTGATCGAGTGCGCACTCCCGGCCGGGTCGACATCCGAGACATAACCAAGCTCGGCGTATTCGACCAGTTGTTCGTTGACGTTGGTGGGTCGAGCCCGAAACGACATCAGTGCCCCCCTCCTGTGCCAGATCGTCAGGTGCATGTTGCCACGAATGAGAGGTCGGGCGCCACCCGGCGAAACCGGTCCGCCGGGCGCCTGGTTTCGATTCCAGAACGCCCCGATGTCGCCGGTATTCGAGTAGTGCGCGAGGGGGGACTTGAACCCCCACGTCCTTTCGGACACAGGAACCTGAATCCTGCGCGTCTGCCAATTCCGCCACTCGCGCGTGGCCCGTGGAATCCCGAAGAATTCCGCGACCCAAGAGGCTACAGCCATCAACTCGTTTCCCCCGCTCGCAGATCTGGTTTCGTTCGCCTTCGTTCCTCTTCGTTCCCGCGCGACGCGGCCGTACACGGCGTGGTCGCAACGAAACAACAACCGATGTTCGGTAGTCTCCCGGTGTGGGTATCCGAGCGGTGGAAGTCCGACTTGAACGCTTGATCGAGGGGACCGTGGGACGGCTCTTCTCCGGCGGGGTGCGCCCGATCGAGATATCCCGCAAGATCGGCCATGCCATGGGCGACTCGCGGTCGGTGGGGGTCAAGGGGCAGCCGGTGGTTGCCAACCATTTCACCGTCCTGCTTTCGGCAACCGACCTCCAACGTTTCGCCGACATCCACGACACGCTCGTTCGCGACCTATCCGATGCGGCACGCGAGACCGCTCGCGACGAGGGCTGGTCGTTCATGGGCCCGGTCCATGTCGAGATCGTCGAGGGCCAGAACCTCAGATCCGGAATCGTCAGGGTCGAGGCCCGAATGAAGGAAGCCGACGGAACCACCGGCATTTTGCTGCTGCCCAATGGTCAACAGGTCGTGCTCGGCGAGTATCTCGTCACCATGGGCAGGCTGCCCGAATGCACGATCTCGTTCGACGATCCCAACATCAGCCGGGTCCACGCCGAGATCCGACCCGACGGTGGTGGGTTCATCATCTCCGACGCGGGATCCACCAACGGTACCAAGGTGAACGGTGCCGGTATCTCCAGTCATCGTCTGGCAGACGGAGATCGAATCACCATCGGGGCCACGGTCGTCGAGTTCCGGGCCGGATGAGCCCGCGCCGGGTTCACCGCTCACCGTGGCCGAACTAGGCTCACCGAATCGTGACCGATCAGGTGCTGCTCGTCTCCAGAATTGCGCTTCTTGCGCTGGTCTACCTCGTGTTTCTGCGCGTTGCCAGAGCCATCGTTGTGGAGATTCGCGCTGAGAACGGAACCCCACCGGTCAGGGCCCGGCGCAAGCTCCGCCCCGTGACTGTCGGCTCGTCCACTTCGTCGGCAACGCCGCCGGTGTCGCCGCCACAGCATTCGACACCACTCACCGCGGCATCACACGGTCTCGTCATTCGGTCTCCCAAGTCGGCTGCCGGCCAGTCGTTCGCCATCACCGGTGAGACCACGATCGGGCGAGCGTCGGGCTGCGCGGTGCTGATCGACGACGGGCGCGTCTCGAAGATCCATGCCCGGCTGTATCCGGATGGCGACCGATGGATGCTGGAGGATCTCGGCTCCACCAACGGCACCACCCTCAACGGTCAACGGATCGACGCGCCGCGGCCCCTGGGGTCGCGCGACATCATTCAGGTCGGCGATGTGGCCATGGAGTTCACATGATCGAATTCGGCTGGGGAGCGGCCACCGATATCGGGCGCACCAGAAAGAGCAACCAGGACCGTCTGCTCGTGTCGGCGCCGATGTTCGTGGTGGCCGACGGAATGGGCGGGCATCAGGCCGGCGAGGTGGCGGCCCTCATGGCCGTGGAGCATCTGGCGGCCAACACCGAGCCCGGGTCGCTCGACGAGTTGGTCACCCTCGTGGAGCAGGCCAACGAGTCCATCTACGATCGGGCCACCGGCGATCCGTCGATGAGGGGGATGGGAACCACCGTCGTGGCGTTGGCCGGTCTGGAACTTGCCGACGGACCCGCGATCGGTGTGGTCAACGTCGGCGACTCCCGTCTTTATCGAAGAGCCAACGAGGCTTTGGTGCAGATAACCGAAGACCACAGCCTCGTCGAGACCCTGGTGCGTGATGGCCGCCTCACCCGCGAGGAGGCGGCGGTTCACCCTCAGCGCAACATCGTCACGCGTGCTCTGGGAATCGATCGCAGGGTTCTGGCCGACTCCTGGCTGCTCACTCCCGTTGTCGGCGACCGATACCTGCTGTGCAGCGATGGGTTGTTCAACGAGCTCTCGGCTCGCGAGATCCATTCGATTCTCGACGAGATCGAAGATCCCGACGCCGCGGCAGAGACACTGGTGTCCGGCGCGTGCGCCGCCGGTGGCCACGACAACGTCACGGTGGTTGTGGTCGACATCATCTCGGTCGACGAACCGAAGGTGGCCTCGCCGGATCGTGTCGCCGAGTTCCGACCTGCTCTGCCCATGGTCGAGAAGCGACCTCTGGTGACCATCACCGAAACCTCCGTACCGTCCGCTCCGGTCATGACCTGGCGTCTCGGGCTGTTCATAGGTTCGGTTCTCACGGTTGTGACCGTGTTGATGGTGAGCGTGGTCATCTACGCCCGGTCCGGCTATTTCGTGGGAATCGACGGCCCCGATGTGGTGATCTACAAGGGCCGACCGGATGGGGTCCTCTGGTTCGATCCAACCTTCGAGGAGCCGGTCAAGCTTTCGGTCGCCGATCTGGCCCCCACCGACCTGGCCGATGTGCAGTCGGGCGTCACATTCGACTCGCTCGACGCCGCGAAGAGATACGGGTTCGAGCTCTACACGAGGGCCGAGAGCAAGCCGTGACCATCACGGGTCGTCTGCGGCGCGCTTGGCGCGCCGTCGATCCGGACCAACTCGGCGCCACCAAGCCGGCCATCGCTGCCGTGCGTCCCCGCCGGGTGGAACTTGGTCTGATCGTGATGGTGGCGTTGATCGTGATCTACGCGCTGGTGAGCCTGAGTGGCACATCGGTTTTGCCGTCCCATCTTGGACCGTTCCTCGCGTGGATGCTCGTCCTGGCGTTTGCCGCCCACATGGTCACCCGACGGTTCGCTCCGGCTGCCGATCCGGTTCTGTTGCCGATGGCTCTGCTACTCAACGGAATCGGTTACGTGATGATCTCGCGGCTCACGAACGCGGTTGAGGGCGGTGCCGACCTGGCCGGGCTGCAAGCGGTCTGGACGGCGGTGGGCATCGCTGCTTTCACCGTCACGCTCATCGCGATACCGCGGGCTCGGATCCTGGCCCGCTACCGCTACCTGCTGGGTGTCATCGGTGTGGTGCTGCTGGTGCTGCCGTTGGTGCCCGGATTCGGCAGGAGCATCAACGGCGCACGGATCTGGGCCAGCGTGGGCCCGATCAACCTCCAGCCCGGAGAGTTCGCCAAGCTCGCCTTGGCCGCGTTCTTCGCGGCGTACCTGGTCGACTCGCGAGAGCTGCTTCGGGCCCGGATCGAACTGCGTGATCTGGCCCCGATCGTTCTCGCCTGGGGGATCTCGCTGGCGGTCATGACCCTCGAGAAGGATCTCGGTTCGTCACTGCTGTTCTTCGCGCTGTTCGTGGTTGTGCTCTGGATCGCGTCGGAACGGGCGGTGTTCCTGGCTATCGGCTCGGCATTGTTCGCCGGCGGTGCATTCCTGGCGTGGACCACGTTCGACCATGTGCAGCGGCGGGTCGACATCTGGCTCGACCCCTGGGCCGACCCACAGGGCGCCGGCTTTCAGATCGTGCAGGCATCGTTCGCGCTGGCCGATGGCGGGTTGACCGGCACCGGTCTGGGTAGGGGCGAACCCGGCCGGATCCCGTTTGCCGAGAGCGACTTCATCTTTGCGGCGATCGGTGAGGAACTCGGTTTGGCCGGCGCGGCCGCGGTCATCATGGCGTTCCTGGTGCTGATCGGGTCCGGTCTGCGGATCGCACTTCGCGCCAAGAGCGGATTCGAGAAGCTGTTCGCGGTGGGTCTGACCACCCTTCTGGGCGTGCAGGCGTTCGTGATCATGGGCGGTGTTCTGCGGGTGGTTCCGCTCACGGGCATCACGCTGCCGTTCGTGAGCTACGGCGGTTCGTCTCTCGTGTCGAACTACGTGTTGCTGGCGTTGCTCATGCGCATGTCCCACGAGCAGCGATCGCTGGCCGCCGGAGGCGAAGCGTGAACCAGCGCATCACCCGTCTCGGCATGGTGTTCGGGGTTCTCTACCTACTGCTGTTCGCGCAGCTCAACCGGGTTCAGTTCTTCGGAGCCCAGCGGCTCCGGGACAACCCCATCAACTCCCGGGGGCTGATCCGAGAGTTCGGCCAGGAACGTGGGCGGATCCTCACCGCCGACGGTGTGGTGGTGGCTCGCTCGGTGCCGAGCGACGGCTCGTTCGACAATGTGCGGGTCTATCCGGAGGGCGACCTGTTTGCCCATGTGGTCGGGTATCAGTCGCTCAACGTGGGAGCCACCGGTCTGGAGCGCGAATACAACGACGAGCTCGCGGGCACGAAACTGGACCAGCAGATCGTGTCGCTGAAGGATCTGTTCCGCGGGCGCGACTCGACCGCAACCCTCACCCTCACGATTCGTGACGACGTGCAACGAGTGGCCCGCGACGCCTTGGGTGACCGACGCGGATCGGTGGTGGCGATCGACCCTCGAACCGGTGAGATCCTGGCTCTGTGGACCTGGCCCACATTCGACCCGAATCCCTTGGCCGACCCTGATGGCGCGGCCGCGAATCAGGCCTATGAGGATCTCCTCGCCGACCCGACCGACCCGCTCCTCGCCAAGTCCTACCGCGAGTTGTTCTTCCCGGGATCCACGTTCAAGCTGGTGACCGCCACGGCGGCGCTCGGCACCGGCCGGGTGACCGCCACCTCGCCGGTGATGCCCGAGTCGAACTCCTACCAGCCGATTCCCGCCGGTCGCCCGATATCGAACTTCGCCGGTGAGACCTGTGGCGGTGATCTGTTCGAGATCCTGAGGGTCTCGTGCAATACCGCTTTCGCAGAGATCGGTGCGGAATGGGTGGGTCCGCAGGCGATGGTGGCCACTGCCGAGGATTTCGGATTCAACAATCGGCCTCCGATCGATCTGCCGGCGGCGGCGAAGTCGCGATTCCCAACCGATTACGGGGCCCGGCTCGCCGACGTGCAGTACTACCGGGGCGTGATCAAGGCAGCTACCGACACCGGTGACGGTGAAGAACCGACATCACCCGATGGCACCGACGACGCGACCGAACCGCTCCCGCTTCCCAACGGCGATGTCGGTGTCTACGAAAACACTGCCCGGCTGGCGCAGGCATCGATCGGGCAGAACGATGTTGCCGCGACCCCGCTGCAGATGGCGATGGTCGCGGCGGCGATAGCCAACAATGGTCTGGTCATGACCCCCCATGTGGTCTCGACCGTGACCGCTGCCGATGGTCGGCTCTATTCCGCCAACGAACCCCAGGTCTGGAAGGTGGCCGCTTCCATGGCTATCGCGGAGACCATGCGCAACGCAATGATCAACGTGGCCACCTCGGGCACCGCCACCCGTTTGGCCATTCCGGGCTACGTGGTGGGAGGCAAGACCGGGACCGCCCAGCTCGGCACCAACCCGCCGAACTCCCATGCGTGGATAGTCGGTTTCGCCGGTCCGCCCGATGGCCCACCCGAGGTGGCGGTGGCGGTTATCGTCGAGGCTCAGGATGGAGCCAGTGAACAAACCGGTGGTCTCGTGGCCGCTCCGATAGGTCGAGCGGTGATGGAGGCGATTCTCGGTGCTGGTTGAACGTTTCACGGCGTGCGCGGGTGCCACGCCCCGACCCCGGTAGAATCTCCAGCCATGTCCGAACAGGGGCCCACAGTCTTCAATGGTCGATACGAACTGCTCCGCCACATAGCGCGTGGTGGCATGGCCGACGTCTATTTGGCGCGTGACGATCTCCTCGATCGGGAGGTGGCGCTCAAGGTTCTTTTCCCCGAGTTCGCCAACGATCCCAACTTCGTGGAGCGGTTCCGTCGCGAGGCGCAGGCCGCTGCCAACCTCAATCATCCCAACATCGTGGGGGTCTACGACTGGGGCCAGGAGCGCGGCACCTACTACATAGTGATGGAATACGTGCAGGGCCGCAGCATGGCCGATGTCCTGCGGTCCACCGGCCCGCTCCACCCTGATCGCGCCGCCCAGATCGCGGCCGATGTCGCCGGTGCTCTGGCAGTGGCCCACGAAGCCGGCATCGTGCATCGCGATGTGAAGCTCGGCAACATACT
This sequence comes from Actinomycetes bacterium, assembly GCA_024276355.1. GTDB lineage: Bacteria > Actinomycetota > Acidimicrobiia > Acidimicrobiales > Aldehydirespiratoraceae > SZUA-87. Next base: position 30,560 of record JAJRXJ010000286.1, read on the forward strand.
GATTGCCGACGACGGCAAGGTGAAGGTGGCCGACTTCGGTATTGCCACCGCCGTGGCTGCCGCCACCGACGATGGCCTCACCCAACACGGTTCGGTGATGGGCACCGCCACCTACTTCTCACCCGAGCAGGCTCAGGGCCGTCAACTCGACGGCCGTAGCGACCTTTATTCGTTGGGTGTCGTGCTCTACGAGATGCTGTCAGGCAAGCCGCCGTTCCAAGCCGACACCCCGGTGGGTGTGGCCTACAAGCACGTTCAGGAGAAACCCGAGTCGCTGCGTCAGCGTGGCGTAAACGTGGCTCAGTCGCTCGAAGCGATAACCATGAAGTTGTTGGCCAAGAATCCGGTCAACCGGTATCCGACCGCCAACGATTTGAAGGCCGACCTCACCCGCTATCTCTCGGGCGCCCACAAGCTTCCGGGTGCCGCCGGATCCGGTGCGGCGGCGGCATCAACCCCGGCCCCCGCCGCGGCCGCCTCAACGGTTCCCCCAACCCAAGCGGTCCCGTCGCAGCCGGTGGCCCCCGTCCCGGCAACGGTCGACCCGTCGGTGGCCATCGCGTCGCAGTATCCGGCCGGCTTCGCCTACTACGACGATGAACCGCCCCGCAGCGACGACTGGAAACGCACCGTTGGTCTCGTCGTCGGCTTGGCCGTGTTGGTCGGTGTGCTCGGCTTCCTGGTGGTGGCATTCGCCAAGACCATGGGGTTCGGAGATTCCGGCACCCCCCCCGTCACCACTGCAACCTCGGTGGAGATCCCCGATCTGGTGGGGGAGAGCGTCGAGCAGGCCCGCGCCGATCTGTTGGCCAGAAACCTCGAGATCAACATCACCTTCTCGACCAACGACGTGATTCCCGTCGATCAGGTGTTTGAACAGTCGCCGCCCTCTGGTCGGCGTGTCGAGCCGGGTCAGATCGTGAACGTCACCGTGAGCAGTGGTTCCGCCACCTCCGTTCCCGGTGTGGTGGGTCAGACCCTCGACGCGGCCCGAGCAATGCTTGAGGAACGCGGCTACGTGGTGCAGACCCTCCAATCGGAGAGTCCTTTCGAGGCCGGCACCATCGTCACCCAGTCGCCCGAGGCCGGCACCGAGCTCAACGCAGGCAGCCCGGTGGTCATCACCGTGAGCCTCGGCCCGGCATCCGTTGCCATACCCGATGTGTCGGGCCTGTCGGTGGTCGAGGCGATCACCAAGCTCCAAGACGCGGGTCTTCGCCCTGCGGGTCAGATAGACGAGGCCTCCGACACGATCCCTGCCGGTGAGGTCATCGGCACCCAGCCCGAGGCCAACAACCTGGTCGACGCCAACAGTCCCGTCACCGTGGTTGTCTCAACCGGGTTGCCCCAGGTGCAGGTACCCCAGGTCGCCGGCTTGTTCGTCGACACTGCCCGCACGCGCCTCACCAATGAGGGGCTCGTCGTCGAGGTCACCTTCCAGACCGTACCCTCTGGCTCGGCCGACGTGGGCCGCGTGATCAGCCAGAGCCCGGCCGCGTTCGTGCAGGTCAACGTCGGCGAGCTGGTCACACTGGTTGTCGGTGAGGCGGCGCCGACGCCCACCACCACTGCAACGACCACCACCACCGCCGGCCCCACCACCACGGCAGCAACAACCACCACAGCGGCGCCGACAACGACCACGTCCGCTCCCTGATCAACCGCGGCCAGCGGCTTGATCAGACGCAGCGGGCCAGGAAGTTCTTCAACAGATCGTGGCCCGCGTTGGTGAGCACCGATTCGGGGTGGAACTGCACGCCCTCCACGTCGAACTCGCGGTGGCGCAAGCCCATGACCAGGCCGTCGTCGGTTTCTGCTGTGATCTCGAGGGAATCGGGGATCGACCCGCGATCGACGATCAGTGAGTGGTACCGGGTGGCTTCGAGCGGCTGTGGCAACCCGGTGAACACCCCGACATCGTGGTGGCGGATCATCGAGGTCTTTCCGTGCATCACCTGCGGTGCTCGCACCACGGTGCCGCCGAAGGCCTGGCCCAGGCACTGCATGCCGAGGCACACCCCGAAGATCGGCATCTGCCCGGCGAGCTCATCGAGAACCTGCATCGACACGCCGGCATCGTCGGGGGTGCCCGGGCCGGGAGATATGAGGATGCCGGTTGGGGACAACTCCCTGATACCGGAGATGTCGATCTCGTCGTGGCGACGGACGATGGGCTCGGCTCCGAGTTCACCCAGATACTGCACGAGGATGTAGACGAACGAGTCGTAGTTGTCGATGACGAGAATTCGCGGCCGGCTCACAGCGACGACGCTAGCGACCGGCAGCCCCGGAGCCGACCGGGTTTCAGGTCCCGGTGGCGCTGTCGGGGCTCTCGGTGGGCAGGTCGGGGAGATCTGCTGAGCGGGGCGGCCGTTCCTTGGCGAACTCGATTGCCTGACCGATCCAGTTGTCTCGTTCGATGCGCCCGTCGAACGACAAGAAGTCGTCGAGCCTCTTCACATAGTCGGGAGGGAACGAAGCCACCTGCTCGAATGTGACGATCCCGATCTCGTGAAGAAGCGCCTCGAGTTTGGGCCCGACTCCCTTGATCCTCTTCAGGTCGTCGGGCTCGCCTTGGTCGGACGGATCCGGCGTGGTGGTCGACGACGACGAGGAGGAGGATGCCGCCGGCTGGGTTGCCACCCCGGTCGGAACAGCGACGGATCCGGCTCCCACGAGTTCGGGCTGACGCTCGCCGGCTTCGATGGCATCGAGGACATGGATGGCGATGTCGGCCACCCGAACCTCGTCTTCTTCCTTGCCGGCGGCCTTCACCCCGTCGTCCATCATGATGTAACAGAACGGGCAGGCCGTGGCCACACGGCTGGCACCGGTGGCGATCAGCTCCTTGGACCGTTCGTCGTTGATCTTCTCGCCGATGGTTTCCTCCATCCACATGCGGGCGCCGCCGGCGCCGCAACACATGCCCTTGGTCCCGTTGCGCGGGGCCTCCACCAGGTCGATGCCACCGAGTTGGCCGAGCACCTTGCGGGGCGCCATGTAGACGTCGTTGTGGCGGCCGAGGTAGCACGAGTCGTGGTAGACGACGCGCTCCTCGAGCCGAGCCTCGGAGAGGTCGAGACGACCCTGGTCTACCAGCCATTCGAGCAGCTGGCTGTGGTGGACAACTTCGTAGTGGCCGCCGAGTTGCGGGTATTCGTTGGCGAGGGTGTTGAAGCAGTGGGGGCACTGGGTGATGATCTTCTTCACCCCCATGGCGTTGAGCTGCTCGACGTTCTGGCTCGCCAGCATCTGGAAGAGGTACTCGTTGCCGGAGCGCCGGGCCGAGTCGCCGGTGCAGGCCTCGGACGGGCCGAGAATGGCGTAGTCGACCCCGGCCCGCTCGAGAAGTTGGGCCATGGCCCGGCTGACCTTCTTGTTCTTGTCGTCGAAGGACCCCGCGCATCCCACCCAGTAGAGGTATTCGGCGTCGAATGGGTCGCCGCCTTCGATCACCCGCACACCTTCGAGATCACCGATCCAGTCGGCCCGTTCGGTTTGGCTCATCCCCCACGGGTTCGACGAATTCTCCATCGACCGGTAGGCCTGCCCCAGCTCCGACGGGAAGTCGGACTCCATCAGGGTGAGGTAGCGGCGCATGTCGAGGATCTTGTCGAGAATCTCGATGTTGACCGGGCAGATCTCGTCGCAGGCCTTGCAGGACGTGCAGGCCCAGATCTCGTCGGTGCTGATGAGTTCGAACATCGAATTCGACGACACGGTGATGTCGGCGGGAGCACCGAGGGGCGGGCTCACCCGTGGGTTGCCGGAGCGGGCCATGACCTCGCCGGTCTTGAGCACGATCTCGCGGGGGTCGAGCGGTTTGCCGGTGGCGTGGGCCGGGCACACGCTGGTGCAGCGCCCGCACATGGTGCAGGCGTCGGTGTCGAGCAGTTGCTTCCAGGTGAAGTCCTCGATGACCGATGCGCCGAAGGTCTCGAGTTCGGTGTCGCCCGACACCAGATCGGGCATCGGCTTCATGGCGCCCTTCGGACGATCCTTGTCCTTGAGATACATGTTGAGCGGCGAGGTGAACATGTGGCGCAGCATCGTGGCGGGCAGGATCACCAAGAAGGCGATGAAGCTGATCACATGGGCCAGCCAAAGGGTCTGGTGCCAGCCGTGGACCGAGCCGACGGTGTCGAACAACTTGGCCAGCGGGTAGCCGACGAAACTCCACTTCTCGAATTCGGGGTATCCCTCGGCGGAAATGCGAAAGGCCTCGGTGAAGAAACCGGTGACGCTTATCAACAAGAAGACACCGAGGATCACCGCGTGTTCGGGGCGGGTCTTGATGCTGATGCGGTAGGGGCGCCACTGCTTGGGGCCGTAGCGGCGCACGATTGCCCAGATGATGCCGACGAGGAAGACCAGACCGGCGGCATCGCCCACGGCCGCGTAGGCGCGGTAGACGTCGCCGTGGAGAAACTTGGCACCTTCCGGGAGTTGATGGTCGATCTCGAGCACCGTGGTGACCCCGAGGAGTACGAGGAAACCGAAGTAGATCATCGAGTGCATGATCCCCGCGGCGGGTTCGCGCAGGAGCGTCTGCATGTAGACGCCGGCCCGGAAATCAGCCAGACGGCGTGGTGCGTTCTTCGCGGTGGTCCGCCGATTCTCGGGGCGGCCGCGCTCCCAGTTCTTCACCCGATTGGCGAACATCACCGCGCCGTATACCAGCAGCACCGGAATCAGCGTGTAGAAGGTGAGCTTCAGCACGCTCGGGATGTTGATGAAAACTTCGCGGCTGACCGGGCTGGGGTCGTGTTGTTCGTTGAACACCGGAATGATTCCGGATGCAGCAGTGAACGCGGCTACGCCGAGGCCGAGGCCGATGACGTAGTGATGGGGCTTCAGTCGAGAGTTCATCGCGGCCGCGACGATAGCGGTTCTCAGGCCGCGGGCTTGAACTCGCCGCGGGGTTGGCCGCCGAGATTCGCCGTTAGCATCCACGGTCGTTGATCTGACTCGCCCGACCGGGCCAAGAGTGGCACATCGAACATGACCGTCGACATGAAACAGGCACTCTCGGAGTTGCGCAGCGCCAGGCGCCGCCGCCACCTCAGGGGGATGGACAAATCCGACATCGCCTACAAGGCGTACATCACCGTCGTGTTCGGTGTGTTCGGGTTTTTCGTTGCCCTCGGAGCCGTCGACGAGGCCCCGATCGGTGAAAACACCGTGCAATGGCTCACCAGCCACGGCGGGCAGTGGATCGGGCTGGGCATCGCTGCGGTGGTGGCCGCGGCCCTCCGTTCGGGAGCCAACGGCGGCCCGCTCACAATCGACGACATCGACGCCCATCACCTGCTGTTGTCACCGTTGAGCCGCCACGACGTACTCGACCGCCCGGTCCGAAAGCTGTTCCTGAGCGCGGCCGGTGCTGCCGGAGTGCTGGGTGCGGCGGCCGGTGAGCTCGGCGCCCGCCGCATGGACGGCACCAAGACCGAGTGGGTGTTCGGAGCGGTGCTGGCCGGAGTGTTGGTCGGGTTGCTGGCGGTCGGGTGCGCTCTCATCATCTCGGGTCATCGCAAACGGGGCCCGATCGTCACGATCCTGTGGATGGCGGTGTCCGGATGGTCGATCGCCGACGTGTGGTTCAACATCGACACCTCGCCGCTCAGCTTCATCGGACGAATCGCCATCTGGCCTTTGGCCGGCGAACCCGTTCATCTCGCTGTGATCGCACTTGTCGCGGTGGTCGTGATCGCCGGGTATCGGGCGGTGGTGGGCGTATCCGTCGAGCGGATTCTCCGGCGGGCGGTGCTCATCCGCCAGATCCGATTCGCGCTGTCGCAGCAGGATCTGCGTTCGCTGATTCTGTTGCGCCGCCAACTGGCGTTCGAGGCCCCGCGTCGTCGGCCGCTCGTCAAGATACGAATACCACGAATCGCTGCCCGCTTCCCCGTGTTCGTTCGTGACCTGCGCAGCTACATGAGGTGGCCGACACGCCGCATAACACGCGTGGCCGGCCTGAGCATCGTGGCCGGGCTGAGTGTCGCCGGAATGTGGCACGGCACCACCGTGTTGATCGCCGGCACCGGTGTCCTGCTCTATCTGATCAGCCTTGAGGTGGTGGAGCCCTACGGCCAGGAGGTCGACCACCCGACCGTGATGGAGACCATGCCCCTCGACACCGGGCGCATCCTGGTTGAGCACCTGATCGGCGGAGCGGTGGCGATGATCCCGATCTGGCTCGTGGCGATCGCAGCGGCTTTCGCGGCATCCGGATCAGTCGACCTTGTTGTCTCGATGCTGGCGGCGATGGTGCCGATGGCGCTGGTGTCGGTAGGTGCCGGCGCGCTCAGCATTCAGCGTGTCGGCTCGAACGAGACCACTTCGATGGGGGTGCCTCCGGAGTTGGCCGGACCGCAGGTTCTCTACAAGCTGTTGTGGCCGCCGGCGCTGGCCACCATCGGGATCGTTCCCATACTCGTGGGACGCCAGGCCCTTCGTTCCGCCGACCCGGTGGTCTCGCCGACCATCAACGCCGGGATCTTCGTGGTCATTCTCGGTGGGCTGGTCTTTGGTTGGATCAGATTCCGCGACGCGATATTCGAGGCCGCTGCAGCCGGCCAGCAGGGGAAGTAGCCATGAGCAACGACAACAGGTCGAAAAAGAAGCAAGGCAAGCGCAAGGGACGCAAGGCGCCTTTGGCGTTCGAGTTCAACGAGGTCGAAAAGCACTACGGAGATGTGATCGCGGTCGGCCCGGTGTCGTTCACCGTGGAGGCCGGGCAGGCGGTGGCCCTCGTCGGACACAACGGCTCCGGAAAGTCGACCCTGCTGTCGCTGGCCGCGGGTGTTGCCGACGTGAGCGAAGGATTCGTCAACATCGCCGGAGCCGAGGCCGGGTCGTCGGCGGCCCGGGCCGCTTTGTCGTACATCCCCGACCATCCGGTTCTCTACGACGACCTGAGCCTCTGGGAACACATCGAATACCTGAGCCACCTCCACGGCTCCACTCCCGAGGCCCACGATGCCGAGGGGCTCATCGACCGGCTCGGTCTCACCAGCCGGGTCGACGACCTGCCGTCCACTTTCAGCCGTGGCCTGCGCCAGAAGTCGGCGATAGTGGTGGCGTTGTGTCGTCCCTTCGCGGTGTTGGTGATCGACGAGCCGTTCTCTGGTCTGGATCGCACCGGTCGCGAGGCGCTGCTCGAACTGATCACCGAGGTGCGCGATGAGAGAGGTTCGGTATTGGTGGCCACCCACGACCCGCAGATGCTCGACGTGTTCGACCGTGCGGTGATGCTCGAGCAGGGCGAGGTCGTGTTCGACGGCGACGCCACCGATCTCAAGATCTGATCACCGATCGAAGTCTCACCGGCACAACCGTGGTGCGACCAAGTTTGTATCTGAGGGCACATTGATCGCAACCCAGCCCGGTCGTATGACTGGCGTCGACGCCCATGTTCATGAGTCTGCTGTAAGTGACATCGAAGAAGTTGCAGTAGGGCGCCAGATCCTGAAGCCCTTCCGCCTCGTAGTACTTGTTGACGGCGCATTCGTCGAACAGGAGTGATGCCTCGCCGTCGTCGGACTCTTCGGTCGACCAGACGAAGTCGGCCGGATAGCGACGTTCCTGCGATCGGGCCGCCTGGCGCCGCAGAAACCAACGGCTCGGCCGCGACATCAGCAGGCGTCCTTCGGCCCGAAGCACGAAACCGGGCAATCTCGCGATCCACTGATCTGCGACTCGTTGCGAGGCACGAATGGTGTTCTCGGCCGACCCACCGTGGGCGACGACCGATCGATGCAACGCCACCAACCACAAATTGATGGCCATGACCGGAGTGAAGATATTTCGGTATCCGCCGATGTATGGCGCACGGGCCCTTGTCGAATCGTAGAGATCGGTGGCATCGGCCAGGATCAGTCTTGCACCCTGGTAACCGAGATCATTCGCGAGTATCGGACCTGCGCTCCGGAGGAATCGTCGGAACATCCAGCGACCAATCATGGGCCCACGCTGGCGATGATCTCCGAGACGAGCAGGCGGATACGCGTGGCTTCCCCATGGGGGAGAGCCGGATTTCGGGTGTTACAGCTCGACCTGCTGACCCGATTCGATGGTGCGATCGATCGGGAGCTTGAACGACCGGGCCGCGCTTGTGGAGTTGCGGTACATCAGGTTGTAGAGATGCTCGCGCCACATGGCCATGCCCGGCTTGTCGGTCACGACCACGGTCTCGTGGCCCAGCATGTAGTGGGCCACGGCCTCGGCGGTGATCTCGTGATTGATGATGGCCTGGGGCACGTCGATGGCGTCGCGGAATCCGTAATGCAGCGATACCTGCGTGAACCCCTCACCCAGGTCGACCTTCTCGGCTCGGCGTGCCTCCAGCACAGTGGGATGATCCTCGATCAGCACATTGATGATGATCACTTCTTTCGGCAGCACCCCGTAGTGCTTCAGATCATTGAGCATGGCCGGGGGGGCCTTGCCGGGTTCACTGAACAGGTAGACCGACGTTCCTTCGGGGCGGTGGGGGTTCGTCTTGCAGTAGTCGATGATGAAGGTTTCGAGGTCGGTGCCGCCCTGGTGGAGGTTTTCGCGGATCAAACGCCGGCCTGTGTGCCAGGTGGTCATGATCGTGAACACGATGGCTGCCACGACCAGCGGGAACCAACCACCGTCGACGATCTTGGGGACGTTGGCGAAGAAGAACGCGAAATCAACGATCAGCAACGGTCCGCACACCAGTGCGGAACGGGTCCTGGACCAGCCCAGCCTGGACTGCGACACGAAGTAGAACAGCACGGTGGTGATGATCATCGTGATCGACACTGCGATGCCGTAGGCCGCGGCCAGGCCGGACGACGAACGGAAGCCGATCACCAGCCCGACGCACGCCACCATGAGCGTCCAGTTGACAGCCGGCACGTAGATCTGGCCCTTCTCCTCGGCCGACGTGTGGATCACCTTCATGCGGGGGAGGTAGTGCAGTTGCACCGCCTGCATCGTCAGTGAGAAGGCACCCGAGATGAGGGCCTGGGAGGCGATGACCGTGGCCATCGTGGCGAGAATCACCAACGGGATGGTGCCCCATGTGGGCACGAGTCGGTAGAAGGGATTGTCGATGGTGGTGGGATCATGGATGAGGAGTGCGCCCTGGCCCAGGTAGTTGAGGACCAGGCCCGGCAGAACGATCATGAACCAGCTTCGGCTGATCGGCGCTCTGCCGAAGTGACCGAGATCGGCGTAGAGCGCTTCGCCACCTGTTACCACCAAGAAGATCGAACCGAGTGCAAAGAACCCGGTGAGATGATTATCGGAGAAGAAGGTCCAGGCATGCCCGGGCCAGAATGCCTGCAGAACCGTGGGTTCGATTCCGATTCTCACGAGCCCGAGCAGACCCAATACCGAGAACCAGACCAGCATGACCGGCCCGAACACCCGGCCGATGTGTCCTGTGCCGTGTCGCTGAACCATGAATATCCCGATCAGGATGGCCACCGAGATGGGAACGACCGCGCTGCTCAGACTCTGGGACGCAACCTCCGTGCCCTCGACGGCACTGAGAACGGAAATGGCCGGGGTGATCATTCCGTCGCCGTAGAGGAGGGCCGTGCCGATGATGCCGAAACCGACAAGACCGGCGCCCAGGCGGCCCCGTTTGCCGCGCTCGCCCAACAGCGCCGTGAGCGCGAGAATCCCGCCTTCTCCGTCGCGATCGGCCCGTAGGACGAAGAGCAGGTACTTGACGACGATCACGATGATCAGCGACCACAGGATCAGTGACAACACCCCGAGGATGTTCGATTTCGTGAGATCGATGTGGTGGGTCGAACTCTCGAAGGTCTCGCGCATCGCGTAGAGCGGGCTGGTGCCGATGTCGCCGAAGACAATTCCGAGTGCGGCGATGGTGAGGGCACGCGTGGCCTTTGCAGAACCGTTGTGGCCGGTCTGTTCAGTACTCAATTTGTGAATTCCGGATTGGTGGCTGGGTGGAGATCTGGTGGCTCAGTCGAGATGTTGGATGCGACCCTGGCCATGATCGTGGAGAAGCGGGCTCTGACGGGGGATTTCGGGGGAGAAACCGTCCGGCCATTTGGTGGTGTCGGATGCGATCACGCCCTTGAGGCATTCGGCGAGCAATCCGGTGGCGGCGGTCAGATCGGCTCCGGTGAGATCGGCCCCCTGCAGCATGGCGTCGATCATGCGAGCCCGCTTGAGGTTGGCTCCGGAGAGGTTGGCCCGGTTGAGGGTGGCCCACGACAGGTCGGCGTTGCTGAGATCGGCCCCGGAGAGGTCGGCATCGGTCAGGTCGGCATAGCGGAGATTGGCGTGGCGGAGATCGGCACCCGAGAGATCTACCGACTTGAGGGACTCGTGTTCGATGTCCTTCGGTTCCTCGAGATAGCCATTGGAATCGACGGCCTGCGGGGAACGCAGGTATTCGAGGAACTCCTCGAGTTCGGCTGCCCGTTGTTTTGACCTCTTGGAGAAGAACGCCATCTTGTCGCTCCTTGTCTGGACCCAGCCGTGATTTCGAGCGCGGCCGACATCATGGGACTTTCGCTGGGTGAGCCTACGGTCGATACGGCCCGGATCGTGGGCAGGCGACCGCGGCCACCCGGGGGAGCGGTTCACACTGAGGAAACAGTCACGAAACGTGGGTCACGTAGTTTCCGATGGCATGGAAGTCGAACTCTTGCATTGGCCCGTCGACGAGGATCGGCTCGTCGAGCTTCGTTCGGCGGGTCGCGCCAGACTGCTCGTGATAGATCCCGACACGGAGGCCCCGGTGAGCGGTGACCTGCTCGAGGACTGGATCCGTCGCCCCGCATCGATCCACGACCTGCGGGCCCGTATAGCCGGCCTTGAGCGACGCATGGAACTGTCATCGTCGGATATGCCGATCGCCGACGATTGTGTGGTGAGGTTCCGTGGCGGTCTTGTTCCCGTTCCACCCGTGGAGATGCGGATCGTGACCCTGCTGATCGAAAGGGTGGGGGCGGTCGTGAGTCGCGAGAAGCTGAGCGACGCCGGCTGGCCCGGCGGTGATGCCGACCGCAACGCACTCGACGTGCACATGATGAGGCTGAGACGGCGAATGAGTGAGATAGGCCTGTCGATCCGGACCGTGCGAGGTCGGGGATACCTTCTCGAGACCACTGTCTGACTCGTTGACAGGTTCGCGTCAGCAAGCCGTGTCACACCGGTAACAGAGGCAACACAGTCCCGACATTCTCCATTCGTATCTTCTCTCCCACGCACGGCGGCCGATCGACACTCCGGTCGCGAGGAAGGGAACAATGAAGAAGAAGCTCCTCTTGGGACTGCCGCTGGCGGTGATGATGGCGATGCTCCTGGCCTCACCGGCGAGCGCACAGGACGCCGACCCGACCCA